>CABYCA010000001.1 GCA_902517365.1 uncultured Bacteroidota bacterium
GTAGGAAGAATTGCTGCTCTTATTAATTGGGTTGAGGTTAATGATTTAAAAAAGAAGAAAGTTAGATTTGGTTGGTTTGATTTTATTGATAAAAAAGATGTATCTAAAGCTCTTCTTGATGAGGTTACAAAGATTGGAGTTGAAAATAATCTTGAATTTATTGAAGGACCTGTTGGATTCTCAAACATGGACAAGGCAGGTATGCTTATTAAAGGTTTTGAAAAGAAGAATACTATGATTACCCTCTATAACCATTCTTATTACAAAGATCACATGAAAGATCATGGCTATAAGAAACTTGCTGAATGGGTTGAATATGAGCTTAAAATTGCTAATTATGAGGATTCTCCTGAAAAAGTTAAGAAGTTCTCTGACCTTATCTTAAAAAGGTATAAGCTAAAGAGGCTCAACTTTACTAAGACTGAACAAATTGTTCCTTATGTAGACCAAATGTTCTATTTACTTGGTAAGACTTACGATAAGCTACAGACATTTGTTCCAATTCAAGATTATCAAATTGATCATTATAAAAACAGATTCTTAAAATATATTAATCCTGGTTTTATTAAATGTGTTACTGATGAGAATGATGAACTGGTTGCATTTGCTATAACAATGCCATCTTTCTCGAATGCACTAAAAAAAATTAATGGAAAAGTTGACTTAATTGGTAAGCTTCGACTCTTGCATGCTAAAAACTTTAATCACAAAGGATCATTATATTTAATTGGTGTTAGACCTGACTTTCAGAACAAAGGTGTGATTGCCATACTATTTAACGAACTTCAGAAGTTTTATAATAAGTTCGGAATAACAGAGGTTGAGACAAATCCTGAACTTATCGAAAACACTGCAATACAGCAGCTCTGGAAAAATTATGAAAATAATCAACATAAAAACAGAGCTACTTTTACTAAAGAGATATAATAATGTATAATGAGGGAACTATTATAGCTCTATCATCTCCTCCTGGTTCGGGAGCTATTGCTATTATTAGGTTATCTGGTGAAAAGGCAATTAGTAAAACTGACATGTTCTTTAAATCCAAATCAGGCAAAAAGTTAAAAAAGTGTGAAGGATATTCAATAAGCTTTGGTGATTTAGTTGAAGGTGATGAGGTAATAGATGAGGTAGTAGTAAGTTTATACAAGGCACCTCACTCCTACACTGGCGAAAATATTATTGAGATATCTTGTCATGGATCTAATTATATACAACAAAGGATTATTTCATTATTTACAAATTCTGGGGTAAGACTTGCAAGTCCAGGTGAATTTACACTTAGAGCATATCTAAACAATAAGAAGGATTTATCACAAGCTGAGGCTGTAAGTGATTTAATTGCATCAGAATCAAAAGAGGCTCATAAAATTGCTATGGAGCAGATGAGAGGTGGATACTCTAATGAAATAGAGGTTTTAAGAGAGAAACTAATACATTTTAAGTCATTGATTGAGTTAGAACTAGATTTCTCTGAGGAAGATGTTGAATTTGCTGATAGAAGTGATTTAAAATCACTCTTAAATGAATTAGAGAGTAAACTATCAAGTCTTATTGAATCTTTCTCATATGGTAATGTAATTAAAGAAGGTGTCACAGTAACAATAGCAGGAAAGCCTAATGCTGGTAAATCTTCACTTTTAAATGCCATAGTTAATGAAGATAAAGCTATAGTCTCTGATATCCCAGGAACAACAAGGGATGCAATAGAAGATGTTACTACTGTAAATGGGATCAAATTTAGATTTATTGATACGGCAGGTATAAGAGAGACTTCAGATAAGATTGAATCTATAGGTGTTGAAAAAGCAAAAAGTAAAATTGGTACCTCTAGAATATTAATTTATCTATTTGATAGGTTAGATATTACAGAAAAAGAGATAATTAAAGAAATAAAATCCTATGAAAGAGATGATCTACAGATATATCTTGTAGAGAATAAAATAGATTTATTAAAAGATTCAAATACTGATAGTTATAAAGAAAATATAAAGTCATTAATTAATCAAAATAACATCACTTTTCTTCGTATTTCTGCTCTTAACAGTGAACTTGTGTCAGAGTTAAAAGATATGATATCCAAAAATCTCAATCTATCTTCTCAAAGCAATATCATTATCTCAAATTCAAGACATTTAGAGGCTCTTAATAATTCTTTAAAAGCAATTGATTCTGTGAAAAGTGGATTAAAAGAAGGTTTGTCTGGTGATTTACTTAGTATTGATCTTAATGATGCAATTATAAGCATCTCAATCATCACAGGAAAAATTGATATAGATCAGGATATACTTGGTTCTATCTTTTCTAAGTTCTGTATTGGGAAGTGAGAATATATATTGATTGTCTCTATTTTTTTAAGAAATTAAAGTTATTCAAATACTTGGAAAAGTCTAACTCTTTACCCTTATTCTTGTATATCCATTTATTTTCTTTTTCATCAGGATATATAAAAATATTGAAAATATTTGGAGCATTTTTTTTTGATTCAATAAGGTTGTTGGAAATCATTTCCTTTAAATCCAATGATGGTACTATTAGAAAATTTCTGTTTTTACCCATCATCTTTCTTCTTGGTAACACATAACAAACAAAAATGTAAAATGTATTAGAGCTATATATCATTTTATTCTTATCAATATCGAACCAATAATACCTCTCTTTTTGGAAGGTAGAAGTTTTTACCTGAACTTGAATTGATAAATTTTCTTTCTGAGCGATAAAGTCTAAGCCTTTATCCTTCATTGGAAGATATATATGAAAATTGTGTTGTTTCTCTAAAACATCTATTATTTGTAACTCTCCAATGTGACCTACTCCTGACATATTTTTATCCTAAAAAGTCTTTAAATTTTTTTAAAGCACTTATGTATGCATTATGACTTTTTTTTCCAAATTCGGACTCATTTCCACTTGGACCATATTTTTCAACAAAATCATCAATGTTGTTTGAAAGAGAGTTGATTGATATATCTTCTCTTTCACATATTGTTTCAACTCTTTTAATATAATCATAAACAGTCGAGGGTTTTCCTGATGGAGTGGATACACTGTAACCCTGTTTCACTAAATAGTTTTCAAAATCTTGTAACATATTTAAATTTAACTATTTTAAACAACTATACAAACCCAACACGAATTGCAGTTGATATTGTAATTATATAACTTTAAAATAATTATGCAATTTCATTCAAACTACATTGAGGCTTTAAAAGAGCATTATAAGGATCAAGAATATATAGGATCAGACTGGGAAAAAGCTGATAAGAGAAACTACCATCGTTTTGATACATATACTCAATCTTGGTATAAGATCTCTTCTTTGCCAGATAATGCAGAATATATAAATGAGACAGAGGATGATGATTGGAATGATTGGTGGGATGAATTTAATGTAAATGATTATAAGGTATGGGCAGGAGATGATATTGGCAAGAAATTTAAAGGAACTATTACTTCACACTCTTTAGAATTTGATTTTAGAGATGAATCAAAGCTAAATGACTCAGAAAAAGCAATGCTTAAGAAATATAGAGAAAATTCAGAATTTGATGATGATAAATATGATGAGTGGACACTTTTTGAAGATTCAGTTGGTGCGGATATAACAGATTATAATGGATTCTTAGAGATGAATTTAGAACTTGAGAATGGGAAACAAATACTATTTTTTCCAATATTAAAGTTCCTAGATAAGGATGAATACTTTGTTAAAGAAGATGGTTCTATTTTAAATTATTTTGCCCTTTGTTATACACAGCATAAATGTCTTCCAAATGAAGGTATTTACAATGGCTCAGATTTTATATCGTCAACAAGATGTAAGGATGTTCTATTTCTTCATCCTATAAGTGGTGAGTGGGAAAAGGTAAGTTTTGAGTACGATAACTACAGCAGTGGTTTATCTTGGGATAAAAGCTCCATTATATATAAAGATCACGTTGAAAGGATTAAAAAATACGGAAATAAATGAAGCTACACGAAAACTATATAAAATTATTAAAGGATCACTATAAAGATTTTAGTTACAGTGAAACTATTGAAATGATCAAAAAAAATAGACTATACGTAGCAGCCAACTCTAAATATACTATTCAATCATTACCTAAGGATAGGGTTTGGGCAAAGGATATTAATACGGATACATTTAAAGATTTTGAAGATGCTAATGATTTTATTGAATTATTAACTGATGAGGAACTTCATAGTTATGGTAGCCATACGGGAGATAGTGAATATGGAATGTGGGTTAGTTCAAAAAAAGCTGAATTAATAAAGGATAATTGGGATAACGAGGAATGGTGGGAAGATTATAGTAATAATAATGAGCTAAAAGATATTGAAGATGAGTTTAATAAGAGTAAAGGTGAAGAATTTAGTGGTATAATTTATAATCATTTAATTGATTTTACATCTTTAACAGACAACGAAGGGTCTGGTAAATTAATAACTGATTCTCTGAAAGATAAAAGTGGATTTGAAGAACAACTAAAAAATAAAGAGATTGTAATTAACGAATATTATGAAGGTTCACAATATGGAAATGCATCTTCGGATATTAGAATTTATTATTTTGATTTATCATTTAAAGAAAAACAACATTTAGAAATTATAACTTTTATAAAAGACTATGAAGGTAATGGATTAGGGCTTGATGATGGAACTCTTGAACTTGAGGGGCATTTTGATGGTAAATATCTTATGAAAAACACTCTAACAAGGGATGTTAAATTTTTAAACCCCATTAATGGGAAATGGGAAAATTTTCTTCTTGAATATGATAATGATAGTGGTTATAGAGACTCCATAAACTATAATTACACTCATCATTTAAGTGATGATAATTTTGACTTTTCTAAAGATTTCCCAGAGGAAGATAAATTAAATAAAGCCCTAAAACTTCATCTTGAGAATATTAAAAAATACGGTAAGAAGTAAATTATCAACAATCATATTTTAATACAAACAAATAATAATAGTTTTGTCGACTACGTGTAGATCAACCTCCACTACCCTTCTGAAACACCAATAAAATCTAAGATTAGAAAAACTGTTACTTTCTGTATTGGGAAATAGAAAAAACTTGCTAAACGTAGTAAAATCAATACTTAAGAGGTGACAATTCGCATTATTTAAAATTAAAAAAAAAGCCCTAATTAAAGGGCTTCTTTATTAAGTGTATCTAATTATAAGCTTTAATTAGAAGTCTTGTCCAAGATTGAGTAAATTCGGAAATTTCAGCTGTTACGTTAAAAAACTCTCCAAAAGCTTGACTCTCTGAATCATTTTTTGGACCGAAAGTAAAAGCCGAATTTAAGTCAGGGTATGTCCCATAAACAAGTAAGTTTTCACCATTACTTATTCCATGTGTTACCTGAGTTAAACCAACAAAACCAGGAGAATCAAAAGTTTCCATAAGTTTAGAAAATGCATTTGCAAATACAGGAATATCTCTACTTTTAACTCTAAAACCCCAAACCTGACCAATCCCATAAAATTCTTCTGCATTATAAACCAAAGGAACGACACCAGTAGAAGCTCTTACGTTATCTGTAAATGGTCTAACAATATCAACATATTTTTCCCATTCTTCACCGGCAAGTGATGCTCTTAAATTAGCTAAAGATTGAGAAGAAGGACTTACAAAACTTAAAATGTGAGTATCCTCATATCCCATTCCTTTTATTGGAATTGATGAAAAACTCATGGTTACATCTTCTGGAAAATCTACGGATGAATAATATGCATCAACAGCATTTTCAAACTCTACAGTATCCTCTCCGTTAACTTCAAGTATTACATCATACCAATAAAGTTGTTGAGAAAAAAGAGAAACAGAAAATAAAAAAGAAAATAGTAAGAATATTTTTTTCATATAATTTAATTTATAGTTAATAGTTAAAGATAGTTAAAACCCTCCTTAATTAAAAGAGAGTTATCTGGTGATTTACTTAGTATTTATCTTAATGATGCAATTATAAACATCTCAATCATCACTGGAAAAATTGATATAGATCAAGATATACTTGGTTCTATCTTTTCTAAGTTCTGTATCAGAAAGTAAGTACATTATTTTAATTGAATATACAGAAGACAAATTAAAACTATTATTAAACAAATGATACATACTCTGGTGACCCAATCAATATTTTTCATATCTCTAAAAAATATACTCAAATAAAGCTATACTAGCCTTTCCTAATGCGAAACCAAACGAAATAAAAACCAAAGTCCAGACATTTTTTTCGGTCGTTGTAACATCATCTTTCCATCTGCCGGAATAATCCTTAAATGGATTTCTAATTTTCATATATCTATGAGGTTAATTCAATATTAAGGAATCTTAAGTGACGAAAATAATTCTAATTTTTTTCAAAAGAAAAACTGGGAAGCGGGTTTTCATTATTACAAAGAGATTCGCGTGTTTGGTTAAATCCAAAAGTTGGATTGGATGAAATAAAAAATTCTTCATCATAAGGACCTTCAGCTTCCCCTTCTGGGTATGATGCTACACTCACCGAGAGAATTTCATTTTCGGAGTATGGATTGTCTAATGGAGGATTTTTCCAATTTATTTTATATCCGTAAATAGTATTCGCTTGATCAAAATCATATGCGAAATTTAGCGAGACTTTCATAGCAGACATACCAGTCCCACCATCTATAATATCAGCAGTAAAATTTTGGCCACCATCTGTATTAGAACCCTCTTTCATAGTATAACACATATGAGCAATATATTGTGAAATTATACCATAATCAGCATAAACCTCTTTCAAAAATATATCTGAATCGTAGAAAAAGAGATACTTATCTCGTAGCGGCCCATCCCAGGTAAGCTCATCTCCAGTTACATCGTCATAATAGGTGGTATCATAACTGATTCTAACGAAACCTAATCCATCAACGTGTTCAAGAAATGGTTTATCATAAAGAGAAGGTTCTTCTTCATTATCATCTACAGTACAGGCGAAAGCTAAAAATAGTGTGGAAAGAAGTAATAATTTTTTCATAATAAAGTTTTTATAAGAGATATCATTAATTACAGAGAGAAGCGTATGTCATGGTCGTTTCAGAATATGTTTTTGAAATACCATCATCAGTAACATTAATTCGCCATTTAAAACAATCTATGGTATTACAAACTTGTCTATATTGGTAAGTACTGGACACAGTATTTCCATCGTCGCCAGGGTAAGATATAAGGACATCTAACGCATCCCCTCCACCTAAAACTTGTTCGTTTCTTAAAATTTCAGCAGTAAAGTTAAAACCACCATCTGTATTGGAACCCTCTTTTATTGTTGAGCAATAAGAATCAAGTTCAGGGTAATAGACTATAACCTCTTTCAAAAATATATCTGAATCGTAGAAAAAGATATACTGGTCAGAATTTTCATCAGAGTAAACGAAGCCTTTTCCATCGTTTACTTCAAGAAAGTTAAGTAAATAACCATCACTACCAGCTCCTTCAGGTGTTAAACCGTCACCTTCACAAGACAAACCTAAAAAAAGTGCAGAAAGAAATAATAATTTTTTCATAAATCTAATTTATTGTGTGTAATAAAAATATTCATACATGTTGAGTAAGTATTTTTTAAGAATTATCAAATTGTTTGTTTTAATATTGCTAAACTGATAAATGTTTAAAATAAGGTTAACTCTTTAACCTTATTCTTGTATATCAATTTATTTATTTTTTAAAATTAATGACCCAATAGGAATAAAAAGAAGTAATAGCCAGATGTTTGTTAAATAAGAGACTAATACAGATATCAATATTAGCAATAAGCTTATTACCCATTTATTATTCATTTTTAAATATTATGATATTTATTAACTGGAACAGTTTTAAAAAACCCTCTTAATTAAAGTGGGTTTGATCTGATTACTTAAATAACCTAAAATAATAGTATTTAGAGTTAATTATTTTTTATTAAATTTCCATCTGAGTCAGTCCAAAGGACTCTTTCCCAAATAACTGTTTTATACCAGCCATCTGGCATTGTTGAACTTATTTCATCAAAGTTAACTGAAATCATATCAGGAAATTCCTCCCCCCCATTAGCAAACATATCTTTTAATGAATTGTATGCGTCAACTGTTAATACATTCCAATTATATCCATTTCCAGTTGGATGTAGCCTAACAGATGCAGCCCATAATTCCTGATTAACTTTACCATTATTCATGTTTTTATCTATAAACTCACCCCAGTTTTCTGTTTGAGCATTCATCCAAGAACCAGTATTGGGTACTTTTGCGTAATTATGTTTAATGTATTTCCAACCAGCTGATTTATTATTAGTTGCTAAACCTCCCCTGAAGTATGTGCCTACAAAAGTTTGGTATTTGGAATGGTCGTTAAGTGCTCTTGATATTAAAGAAGTTGCACCTGATTTTTGGCTTACCTGATTAATAATTTCTCCAAAGTCATTATTAAAGTCATTAAGCTTATCAATGTCTCCTATACCTACGTACCAATAAAAGTTTGGTTCGCTATCTAATCCTTGATATCGACTTAGTATAGCCCAACCCTCAATTACTCCCTGCTGTATTGCAATTTTAGCAGCTTGACTAAAGTATTCCTCTTCATTTTCGATGTACTCCTCAATTTTATCTTCTGGAACTTGAACATATCCATACATATAAAATTGTGCAGAAACTGATGATGTTAAAGCAATCATCATAGCTGTTATAAAGTATTTCATATTTTTTGATTTGTGATTAATAAACCAAATTAAAAAATAAAACAATTAATAATGAAAAAATTTTTTCATTTTTTAGATCAAAGACTCAATAAAAGATCCCAATTTATAGAATTTTATAAATTGCTAAATAATTTTAAATCAATTTAAATGAAAAAAACAATATATTTTCTATTTACAATTCTTTTGGTATCATGTCAAAATACTGCCACTGATGATAACCCTTGGAACGGCGTTGTAACTTCTAATGATGAAAAAACTGATATAGTTAGATCATTAGGTGAAGCATATACACAAGGTAAATTTGATGCTGCATCTGAATATTTTACTGAAGATGGTAAACATTATTTCAATACAATTGAATATTCCTCTCAAGAGATTATAGATGGTTATAACTATCATTCTGTCTTATGGGATTCAATTCAACATATTGAACCTGCTTTAACTACGATTCAATTTAATGAAGGAAGTACTTTTACACTTCAATGGGCTGATTGGTCTGGAATATCAAAAACTACAGGCGAGAAAGCAGAATCAACATTTCACTGCTGGTGGCAATGGGAAAACGATAAAATTATATCTACTAAATGTTATATAGATTCACCATTAATTACCAATGAAATAGCTTTGTATGAAGCTGCTAATAATTAAAATTAAGCCCTCAAATGAGGGCTTTTTTTTATTTAGAGATATGAAAAAGAAAAATAATATTGGAATCTCTCATAAAAATTATGGATAGACAAACGGAAAGATAATATGAGAAAGTGGTTAAAAGACAACTGGTATATCTTTCCAATTGCGGTTTTGGCAGGACTAATTAATGGATTTACAGATTTTTCAGATGGAAAGAAGATAATTTATATAATTGTCTTTAGTATTTTATTTTTCATAATAGTTATACTATTAGAAAAAAATAAAAAATAAAGTAAAGTTTATTTTGAGACTCCTAATCGCCACATAAGAATTCCTCCAGTTATAAACATCCATATTGAATATGCACCAGTTGGAAGACCCATCTCCACATTATTAAGAATAGTTGTGGCAATAACAAAAGCTAATGTTCCATTTTGAATTCCACTTTCAATTGTAATTGAAATTTGACTTTTCCCTTTTATGCCAAAAGCTTTAGCAGTTATATATCCCATTGCCATCGTTGATAAATTCAAAAGTAATGTTGCAAATCCAACTTCTTTCATTGCCTGGACAATCAAATCTTTATTAGCAAACATTACTAATAAAAAAATAATAATAAACAATACCGTTGAGGCAATCCTCATAGGACTTTCCATTCTTAGGGCAAAAGTTTCATTTTTTTTACGAATTACCATACCTATAGAGACAGGAATTACTGTTATTGCTAAAATTTGAATCATAGTTTGAATAACAGGAAGTTCAATGACAACATCTGCCTCTCCTGTAAAATAAGCAATAGCTTCTGATAAAATAATAGGAATTGTAAAAACAGTGATTAAACTTGCTAGAGCTGTTAAAGTGACAGAAAGACCAATATTTCCTCTAGCAACTTGTGTGATAAGGTTGCTAGTAGGTCCCCCAGGGCATAGAGATAAAATCATAATTCCAATAGCCATTGATGAATTTAGATCAAACAAAAGGATAATTAAAAAACCAATTAAAGGAAGAAAGACCAGTTGATTACATAGACCGATAAAAACTTCCTTTGGATAAGTAAAAAGTCTTGCAAAATCATTAATTACAAGGGTTAGACCCATACCAAACATAATAATTGCTAAAGAAATTGGTAAAAAGATTTGTGTGATAATCGTTGTTGCGTCCATATTAATTAATGCTTATTTTGGTTTTTTCATATTCTAATTTAGAAATTAATTTAACTAAATTTATAAAATGAAAAACTTAGTTATAATAACTATTCTTTTAATAAATATGAAGTCTATGTCACAAGAGAATAATCTTTATTTTGATCATCAAGCATTAATTGTTAATAATTTACAAAAGTCAGGTGACTTTTATATAGATATTCTAGGATTGGAAGAGATACCTGTAGGTGCTGGTCAGGATCCACCTAAAAGATGGTTTAAAACCAATAATGGCAAAGAAATACATTTAATTCAATCAAAATCTGAAATTAATGTATTACCAAAGTCGATTCATATGGCATTTAGTCCTAAAAATTTTGAATTGTTTATTGATAATCTTAAAAAAAATGAAATTGATTTTTCTAATTGGAAAGGCGAATTAAATACAATCCAAGAAAGGGTTGATGGTAAAAGACAGATATGGATTCAAGATCCTCAAGGATATTGGATAGAGATTAATGATATACATTCTAAAACCAACATACAGTAACAAATCTATGAGATATTTTATTCTAGCAATAGTTATTTTATTATCATTTAGTTTATATTCTCAAGAAGTTGAATTACCTGCACTAAGACTTAGTGATAGCTTTTCAAAACCTTACAGAGTTTTAAATACAACAATATCTGATGAATCTTTGTTTGACCAATACTATAATGATACTAATTTGACACTTGATTCCGTTATAAGATATCATTTTTACACCTCAATTAACTTGAACTCAGATCAGAATCAATTAATTAGTATGGATGGCACCAAATTTAATCTTTCATCTAAAAATGCTAAAGACTTGACTGATGAAATTATCTCATTAGTAAGCAAGATGTATCTTGGCAGAAAAGAGTTTATGGATTTTAAAAAGCTAAATAAAAACATAGATTAAGGATATGGGTCTTTTATGGAAATTAATAGGGATATTAAGTATTATACTCGTCTTTTTTGGCAGTATGTATAATCTATTTGCAGCTGAAGAATATTCCAAAAAGAATCTTAATTACATTCCTGCAATATTAAGATACATTGCGTATGGTATTGGAATTTTTTGTTCAGGATACGTAATAAATCTAATTGTTAGCAACTTTGCATAATATAAATAAGAATCACAACTACTTGTTATACTGTCTTTCCATGTTTCTATTAATTAGATAGCCTGTTATAATTATTATTCCAGATTCAATTTCAATTGCATCAAATGAAAATTTAAAACCATTATTTAAAAAGATAAGTCTAACGCAGCTAAATAAGCCAAAGTATTAGATTCAAAGATTTCAGTTACAATGTTCTTTAATCTAAAAAGTTTTTTTTATCAATACTGTTAATTCCAGTTTCGGATAACAATATTAATAAAGCAAGCTGTATTGACTTGTAACCTTCTTTATTAAGCCACCATTCATTCAAGGAATGAGCCCCTGCACCATCACCTCCTCGTCCGATTGTTACAGCAGGTAAACCTATTGAAATTGGTATATTTGAATTTGTAGAACCAATTGTAAGACGAGGTTCAACACCCATGTACTGAGTAGCAGCAATAGTTCTTTGTATTAGTGGGACTGATTGATCTACTTTTCCTGAGGGTCTATTACCAATTTTATTAATTGTTAGTTTAAGATCAGGACCACTCCTTTTCATTTCATTTTGATCTTTTAAAGCTGATTGCATTGAATTAAAAAGTATTTCTTCCATATCATCAAGCCTGTATGGCTCAACTGATCTTATATCGATTTGCATTGATGATTTAAATGGTATTGAATTGATAGAAGTTCCTCCATTAATTATTCCCACATTATAAGAGGTTCTTGGTCCAGATGATGTATATATATCTGCCTTTTCAATAAAATTCTTTATGCCATATCCCAGTGCATGATGAGGATTAACAAGCCCAAAAGCTCCCCATGAATGACCACCAGGTCCATCAAAAACAACTTCATATCTATATGAACCAAGTGCTTGATTATTTACTCTACCAATAGAACCACCGTCAATAGCAATCCATGAATCTATTTTTGGATTATTATTTTTAAATAGATACCTAACTCCTCTAAGATCCCCTAGGCCTTCTTCACCAACAGTACCAATAAATAATATATTATTAATTGGTTGTATATCATTCTTTTTAATTGTTTCAGCAATAGTAAGAATCATAGCGAGTCCTCTTGTATCATCTCCTACACCAGGAGCGAAAAGAGTATCATTTTTTATTTTGACTTTTACATCAGTTCCCTCAGGAAAAACTGTATCCATATGAGCATCAATTGCTACATTTTTAGCACCAACTGTGCCTTTTAATAGACCAATAACGTTACCAATTGAGTCAATCCATACATTTTCTATTCCAGCTAATTTTAATCTTTCTGCAAATTCCTTTGCTCTTTTTTCCTCTTTAAATGGAGGTGCCTCAATTTCAGTTAGCTCAATTAGATTCTTATTTGTTTTTTCTTCAATATCTATAATGTATTTAAATGCTTTTTTAACTTTTGAATTAGCACTTAACTTTTCAATACTTTCAGAATAAATTTCATCAACAATTACATTATTATTTTGTGAATAGGTTATATTAAATATGATTAGAGTAGTAACTAATATTAAAAAATTTTTCATGTTTAAATTTAGCAATATTTATTAATAGTAAATTATAGGCAAACGTCCCTTTTAATTATTTGTCGTAAAAAAATCCTCTGACTACTGTTTACCATTTCAGGCTTTTTGCTTCATCAGAGGAAAAGTATTTATTTTTTAGTTAAATCCCAAGCCATCAATAATCCAAATATTATTGCAAAACTTGAATTATATTCAAACATAAGTCCTGACCAGAATCCAATTAGTAAAAGTATGATTAGTCTCCATCTTGGAAAAACTCTTTTGCCTAAAAACCATTTCTTCATAACTCTAATGTAAAGAAATATATTGTAAATTAGTTTTCTAATAGCTATTATACTTGTCTTTACCTAAGTTGCAAATGGAAAAAAACATATTTGGAGAAGAGTTACAAATTTGCTGTACTAATCCGATGACTGGATATTTTAGAGACGGTTCATGTAGAACAGAAACTGAGGATACTGGCACTCATACTGTTTGCGCTATAATGACAGAAGAATTCTTAAATTTTTCTGCCTCTCGTGGGAATAACCTAATTACACCAGCACCTTATTACCAATTCCCTGGTCTAAAACCTGGAGATAAATGGTGTTTATGTGCTTCAAGATGGGTTGAAGCTGAAAAAGCAGGCAAAGCTCCAAAAATAATCTTAGAAGCTACTCATGAGAAAACACTTAAATATACTACTTTAGACACTCTCGTTAAGTATGCCTATATAAAATGATACAATTAATATTTTAAGATTTATTATCTAAAAATCAAAGTACTACAGGTTATCTCTAAAAAGAAAGATTAATACACCAACATTTATAATTAGAAATAATAGCATAAGAAAGTTATTCCAACCATTTTTCCATTTATTTTCTTTGTCTTTAAATGAAATCACCTTCTGAACTTGGTAAATACCAACTACAAAAAAGCACCAAATAAAAAATTTTAATAATTAGCTCAATGTACATATTAGGCAGCACTAAAATTAACTATTAGCACTCCAATTAAGAAACCGATGAAAAAAAACACCCACCAATATTTTCTAATAAGATTCATATATCTAAATTAAAAATTATTAACAATTTAATTTATCGAATATATTAAACAGACTATTCCTTAGTCTTAATTTTAACAGAGTTAGGTGTTACTACACCTGCAGATATAACTAACTTAAATGCATCCTCAACACTAATATCTAGCTCAAATGCATCTTTTTTAGGCATCAATATAAAGAAACCTGAAGTTGGATTTGGGGTTGTTGGTACAAAGAGATTAATTAATTCCTCACCAATAATTGACTTAGCTTCACCTTGATAATCACCAGATTGAAATGCTATTACCCATATCCCTTTATTCGGATACTGAATTAAATATGCCTTTTTGAAACTTTCAGATGAAGTATTTAATACTGTATCAGATACTTTTTTTAATATGTTATAAATGTTTCGAAATCCTGGAATACTATTTAGAAGCTTTTCCCATAAGGCAACTAACCTTCGTCCCAAAATATTAGTAACTAATACTCCTGTTAATAGAATAATTATGAATAACAAGATAATTCCAGATCCAGGAATATTTGTATCCAAATTAAAAATAGCTTCTGGAAGATATTCTTTTGGCACAAGATTGTTAATAAACTCTAGAAAGAATTTAATAACGACAATAGTTAAAATTAATGGTATCCAGAAAAGAAGTCCTGAAATAAGATAATTCCTTAATCGTTTTAATGTTTTTAACATGCTTATTGGATTTTCATTAATGATCTTCTAAATATATATAAATAATTATATAATAGACTCCCCATTTAAATTTGTTGTAAGAACTTCTGACATATAATCAAAGAATGGTCTAATTGACTCAAAATAATTAACTAGTTGTCTCTGAAAGTTATTATCAAGGATATCATCTTCTTTTAATTTTTTGATAAATATGAACTGCTTTTTTTTAATAATATCTATATGCTCATGATCGATATTGAAACCTTTAGGTGATGTTTTTAACTCTTCCCCTTTCATATCTCCCCATATATCTTTAATTTTTTTTTGATTTATTATGCTCTTGAACTCTTGCCCATCTATTTCTATTTCTTTTCTAATTCTGAGTAAATCTTCTTTATTTGGATTCCAAAAACCCACTGCTAGAAAGCTTTCATCTGCTGATATTTCTAAGTAATACCCTCCTCTAAGCTCAGGCTTTGCTCTGTGAAAGGCCATCCCAATGTTTTTTTTAAATGGGGTCTTGTCCTTTGAAAACCTTAAATCTCTGTATATCCTAAAAATCTTTAATTTTTCAATATCATCTGAAACACTAAGAGAGTCTTTTACCTCTTGTGCAAAAATTTTTATATCAGATTGAATAGATTTAAACTGGTCTTTATTCTTATTAAACCAGTCCCTATTGTTATTTAACTTAAGTTCTTTTAAAAAACTAATTGTATTTTTAGGTATTACTTGCATTCAATTAATTTACGACTTAATCATTATTTTAGATCAGGTAATTTATTGATTTTCCATAGGCACAATGACTTATCGTCATATATTCCACCCATTTCTTGACATTTTTCATTATAAGTGAGTAAAGGCTTTGGAAAATTAAATGGCTCTTTTTCAAGATTAATTGGCCTCCAGTCTGCTGAATATATATCAAGATTTTTATCTACATTCACAAAAGAAGTACTCATAAGATATTTTGATCTAGATTGTTTAATTCTAAATATTGATTTTTTTATGTCTTCTATAGAAAAATGAACAAGACAATCTCTAACAAACATCAAATCAGCCTTACCTAATCTTGAATTTGTTATGTCGGAATTGAAAAAACTAATATTATTTTTTTTAAATTTTTTGTTATTCTTAATTATTAATTGCTCAACAATATCATGGCCCTGATATTCTATATTTTTCATATCCATAAATGACATCCAGTTAAAATCACCACACGGTATGTCAATAATTGATTTTATTTTAAAATCTTTAATTATTTGATCTAAAGATTTTAGAACTTCTTTAGTGTTTTTAATTTCTGAACCAATACCAGATCTACTCTCATTGCTTTCCCAGAAGTTTTCATTGTATATAAGTTCAAACCTTTCTTGTAAAGATAGTTTTGAAAATTTTGATTTTGAAAAGTTATTGTAATAAGATATTTTTTTATCCAAAAGAAATAATATAATTTAAAGATTAGTCTATTTTTAATCTAACTCTAAAATAAGAGTTTTTACGGCAATGATATTTATCATTTATAATTGATTATAAAAAATTTAAAGAATAGAGTATCCTTTTATCCTTTGACTGCTTTAAAAACCAAAAATAAACCAGTCTAATTGATATATCATAATCAAGATCACAATTGAATATAAAATCCACAACATAGTTCCTTTTCTATTTAGTCCAATAGGACCAAGCCAGTCAGATGCTTTTAAATGCCAATAAGACCTTAGGTAGTATCTCATTCCTATTATACTTAAGATTAATGCTATAAGTTTTACAAGGAACCAAACATAAAAAAGAAATTCCATAATTAAAGCTCTATATTTGTAACTTATTCAATAACTAAATTAAAGTAGTAAATTTTTGACCCAAACCTTAAAAAAAATGCAAATACTAAAGTTTTTTCCTCTAGTCTTATCAGGATTTATATCAGGAATTATTGTTTATCAGTCTCTTTTGATTGCTCCATCGATAAATAAGTTACTTAGTAGCGAAGATGCAAGTTTGTATTTGAGACATATCTGGCCTAAGTTTTTCATAATTATTGGCATTTTATCGCTTTTGTGTTTTATATGTATTTCATTATTTAACTCAAACCAGAGTTCAGCTAAAATTTTTTCAATTTTATCTGCGGTCTTAATGCTAGTCTGTTATATAGCTATTCCTTATATGAATCAAGCTAAAGATTCACTCAACGAAAGTCTTTTTATGATTCTTCATTTAGGCAGTATAATATTGACAATAATAACCTTACTGATGAATTTTTCTATTTTTATTTTTTGGAAATATTAAAATTTTAATAATTACATTTCTACAATATGGATAAAAAAAAAGTTATTCTAAATGAAGGAGAATATGTATTCTGTTCTATCACAGACATTAATAAAATTAGTATAGACAATATTATTAGTTCTTTTAAAGAGTCAGAAGGATATTCAATTATAATCTCAAAAGAAGAAGCAATAAAAAATAATTTACCATTCTATTTTGTTTCAGCATGGATAACCTTAGATATAGAATCAACTCTAGACTCAGTAGGTTTAACTTCGGTATTTTCTAAAAAACTAAAAAAGGCTGGAATTAGCTGCAATGTTGTTGCAGCATATCATCATGATCATATTTTTATTCCTTATCAAGAAAGACTTAAGGCAATAAAAATACTTTCTGATATGTATGAGTCTCAAAATAATTAGTAGTCTTCATAAGAGGCGTATAGAATACCTTTCTCAAGTAATTTAATAAACCTTTCATCATCATATACTTCCTTGGTGTGTCCTAAGCCTGTATAGAATGACCTTCCACCGTCATATTCATGATACCATGTTATTGGATGATAATCAGGATGTTCACCACCTATATAGGAGCCTTCGTCAAGATTTAATAAAATATTAATATCATAATTTATATAGTCAAAATTATACCACTCATCTTCAATTTCCCATTCAGATTCTAAATGATTTGTAATTTTATGGTTTATTGTTAAAATTTTACCATTCATAACCTCTGGATGGTTTCTATAGTAAGCTCCTACCAACTTTCCATACCATTGCCAGTTATACTCAGTGTCAGCTGCTGCATGAACACCAACAAATCCTTTACCACTCTTAATGAAAGATTCCATAACTTTTTGTTCAACATCAGTTAAAATTTCCTCTGTTGTGTTAAGAAAAATAATTGTTTTAATCTTTTTTAAATTTATATAAGTAATTACACTAGAATTATCCGAGTGATATACATTAAAATTATTCTTATTTCCAATATTTTGTATTAGCTTAAGACCTGATTCAATCGAATCATGAACCCAACCTTTAGTTTCTGTAATTACAAGTACTGAATATGAGTTATTGCTAGAACAGTTGAGACAATCTATGTTTGTATCAAATGGAAATAAAAAAAAAATAATGAATAATAACGCTATCCTCATAATAGAAGCTGTCGGTGTTAGTTATTTTCCAAAAACCTTCCTTAACTGACCCTTAGTTAGCCAAGTCCACTTAATCTCACTAGATCCTTTAGAATTATATAATAATTTAACCTGTCCAGAGGTCAATCTTGAAATACCTAATCTTCCTCTATCCAAATTTATGTAAGTAATTGGATCGCTTTTCTTTAATTTAGATCCAATTAATATTTTATTATACAAATCATCCAATTCTCTATCTGTTGCTCGAAAGCGGACATTTGTCATGTCTCTCATCTCAGGAAATTCTAGGTTGTGATATTTAAGGTTATAAACATATTCACCATTTATTTCCTGCTTTGATAACTCAATATATTTATAACGAGTTGATACTTTACCAATAGATTCAATAAAATACCCAGAGGAGTTTTGATCAATTTGAGCATAGGAAAATGTGCATGCAAAAATAGCAATTAATGCAATGAATGGTTTTTTCATATATCTAAATTAATTATTTTTTATTAATAAGAATTTTCTTTTTTAAGTAGCTTAGTAATACCCCATAAACAGGGAGAAAAAGGATAAGTCCAATTATAATTTTTATAATAAGTTGATTTGTTGCAATCTCAAACCAATTATTTGCCATGTATATGTCTTCTGAATTGTAAAAAGCACTAAAAAAGAATGAATATGTATCAATAATATTTGATACAAACGTTGAAAGAGATGGCGCTACCCACCAATAAGAGTATTTATCTCTAAAGTATTGAAAAGCATTTATGTCGATAATAATGCTTAAAGCATAGGCAATTGAGCTAGCAAGACTTATTCTTAGTGCAATTGAAATTAGATTTTGTTCATAGTATATAATTAAAAAAGAGGAAATAATTGCAAATGGAAAAGCAAAAGAAATAGTTTTAGTTGCTATTGACTTACCAACTAGTCTTACGGTCAAATCTGTAGCTACAACAACTAATGGAAAGCTAAAAGCTGCCAAAGTAAGCTTTATTCCAATAATTTCAATAGGTATTGATACAAGGAAATTAGATATCGTTATTATTACTATATGAAGTAAAACAAGAAACTGTAATAATTTTCTATTTTTCATCTATCTTCCACCAATTTTCCCACGGAAAAACATACCAGTAGTCTTGAAGTTTTGTGTTAACTATTTTTCCATAATATTCAACTTTTGATTTACTTTCTGATTTATTAATCAATACAGCAAAATGTATAATAGTCGCTATATTTTTACTCAAATCTTTAATAACACCAATAGTATTACCAGAATCATTTATATCATCAATTATTAATACTGAATTAAATTGTTTTATTTTTTCTTTAATAATTATTAAGTCTGGATCTATATTAGAGTCTCTTAATTCAATACTAATTACTTCATGAGGTTTATTGAGGTAGTGCGAAAGATAAATACCAGGTATACATCCTCCTCTATTAATACTGATTATCACTTCAGGGTCAAAATTTGAGTCTATCAATTGTCCAGAAATTTTCTTGATTGAGTCGATCATTTCCTCAATTGTGTAATAAATTTTTTCCATTTACTTCTTCTTAATCCTTTAAAGGTTCTATTTTAAAATAACTCCCATAAACCCAATGTATAAAAGCCAATATCTAGATATTCAACCTCAAAGTATAATAGGAAACCTATAACAGCTATTGCAAAAATTGCTCTACTTTCATAAACAAGGAAAGGCTCTTTATTTTTTTATATTTTCAATATAAAAAATTATACTTTAAATTAGGAGTATGAAAAAAGAATTAAATAAAAAAAGTGATGTTGTAACGGTTGTTATTGATGTTTCCTTGAAAAATAATATTGAAACTGTTAGAAACTACATAATAGAAGAGCAATGTCCTCTATTCTATAGCTTTAATGATGATGGTATAATTAAATTTGAGTGGTTCTTAAACGAAGAGAATAATACAGCAACTCTCATTGAAGTATTTAAAAACTCTGATGTATGGGAAGAATTAGGAAACAAAGTTATTGGATCTCCTATTAATATTAAATTTAGAGAATTGTTTGAAATAGAAAAACTTACAGTTCTTGGAGATATTAATGATTCATTCAGAGAAAAGATACTACCAATGAATCCAATAATTAAGTCATATGTTGGTGGGATTTGCTAGAATTATATAGATTAAAATTTAGTAGTTTATTTAATAAGAAACTTCTTTGCGAATTTTATAAGCCAACCAAACTTATAATACATAATTTTCATTGTGTAAAACATATATGTTTTAGAATATGAAAGTTTTTGAAAGATATTACTTCGACTTAATAAATATGTGAAACGCCTTTTAAGCTTCATTATTCAAACTTATAAAGTATAAATTAATCAATAATCTAATAAAAAGTTAAATACTTAGTTAAGTTTTAAAATAATTGGATGTATCCTCAATTGTTTTTTCAATTGGAATAGGATTATATTTCAATATATCTTTAGCAAGACTAGAATCAATGTTTATGTCAAGTCCTAATAAGTTTTTAATAGGTTTAATTGTTTTGTCAAAATTTGCCAAAAACCTGACTAAAAAAACTGGTGGACTAAAAGTTGGGGCATTATGTCCGTGATTATTTACCATTTTACAAAAGTCTTTAACCCAATACGTATTCTGACAAACAATAAATCTTTTTCCTATTGAATTATTATTTTTTAAAGCTGCAACATGCATTTTAGCAACATCCCTTACATCAACTATTCCCATCTTAAATGGCGGAGCTACAGGCATTTCTCTATTAATCATCATGGAGAAGAACTCAAGTGAACCCCTCTTTATATACTTCCCTATACCTGGGCCTAAAACTAAAGGAGGAAGAATAGTTGTCAATTCAATTGAATTGAATTTTGAGACATAATCCCAAGCGGACCTTTCAGCTAATGTTTTACTCTTTGTATATGCGTCTAAATCTTTATTTGAAGTATCAGTCCAGCATGATTCATTAATATTCGTATCTAAATTTTTTGTCATATAAACCGATGCAACAGAGGATGTCATGATAATTCTTGAAACAGAATTTTTTTTTGCATGTTGTAAAATTCGAAGTGTTCCTTTTTCATGCGGTGAGATAAGATCATTTTCATCGCCTTGAAATGAAAGTGGAAATGGCCCTGCTACATGAAAAATAGCATCACAACCTATAATTGAGTCATTCCATCCCTCGTCTTGATTTAAGTCAGTTTGATAAAAATCTATACTGACTTTTTTTTTCAAGAATTTTTCAATTTCTAATTTAATTTCATCTGATTTATTAATATCTCTTATTGTTGTCCTTACTTGATAATTTGACTTAATAAGTTCAGCAATACAATGTTTTCCAATAAATGATGAACCTCCAGTTACTAAAACGGTTTTCATAATAAAATTTGGGTTATTGAATTTAAATTAATGATGGGTTTAAAGTTATATCACAATTAAGTACTCCTGAAATAGGACAGTTCTTCTTTGCATCCTCTGCTAATTCCTCAAATTCTTCTATAGATACTCCTGGCACCTTTGCACTTAGATTAAGTTCAATTGAAATAATTTTTCCATCTTCAAAAGTCAATACCGCATCAGTATTTAATTCTTCTGGACTATAGCCTGCCTCATTTAACACAAAACTTAGTTTCATATTAAAGCATCCTGCATGAGCTGCAGCAATGAGTTCCTCTGGATTTGTACCAAGTTTTCCTTCATCATTCTCAAATCTTGTTTTAAAACTATATGGCATTTTCTCAAATGCTCCACTTTGAGCTGAAAGAAGACCATTTCCATCTGCACCACCCCCTATCCAAATTGCATTTACTTTTCTTTTCATAGTATTTTATTTTTTATTTAATTACGTCAGCGTATGATTTAATAACTAGATTCATTGATTAAAAAAATTTCTTACAATTCTCATGTAATTAATCTAATTTAAGAAATTAATTAACCACTGTATTAATGATAAACAGAGAGTTGAAAATAATACTCTAAATTAATTTTTAAAATTATAAATTTATTAGATAAATATTTAGATTCATATAAATGAAGTTTGTCAGTATAAAAAAATTCTATTTACTTTTTCTATCAATCCTTATAAGCTGCTCATCAGATAAGGATGTTTATGAGAGTCCACAGGTAACAAATATTGTTGAAGAAAATAATATTATTGAACAAAATATATCTCAAGAAGTTGTTTCTGTTCAAGATAATACTCTAAATAGTAATTCAACCGAATCCTTCACTTTTACTCCTATTGGTAGCTTAAGCAACAAACCTTTAAGCATTTTTTATCATATACCAGATGGAGATATAAAAAATCTTCCTATTTTATTTTCGTTTCATGGGGCTAGCAGAAATGCTTCTAGCTACAGAAATTATTGGATCGAGATGGCTAATGATAATAATTTTATGGTTTTTGCTCCAGAATTTGATGATATTAATTATGAGGGAGGAGATAAATATAATCTTGCAAATATATTTGAGGATGGTGACAACCCTAGTATAGATACCTATAATTCACCTGATACTTGGACAATTTCAATAATTGATCAAATATTTGATTATATAGTTAATGAAATTCAGGGAAACCAAACAAGTTACAATGCCTGGGGTCATTCTGCTGGCGCACAATTTCTTCACAGGTTTATACTATATCTTCCAAACAGTAAATTAAATGTTGGTGTTTCATCTAATGCGGGATGGTATACTGTACCTGATAATAGTTTTGATTTTCCATATGGATTATTTAATAGCCAATTAAATGATTCTACACTGACAGATGCTTTTTCAAAGAAACTCTATGTCCATCTTGGAGAAAATGACAATAATCCAAATTCCTCAGGACTAAGGCATAATGACGTAGTTGACCTTCAGGGACTAAATAGACATGATAGAGGTAATTTTTTTTATCAAAAGTCTTTAACAAAGGCAGAATCTATTAATGCAATATTCAATTGGATTAAAATTGAAGTCCCTGAAATTGATCATAGCGCTAGTTTAATGGCCCTTGATGCTCTTAAATATATTATAGAAGAATAAAAATATATATCAATGACAAAAGAAAACACTATAGCGGATTTATTAAAGAGGTTAGACATAGAGATGATGAATCCAAAAGATTCTGTGCATCAAATCGTTTTAAAAATCACAATTGACAACATTAATAAACTTTTAGTTAAATAATTACTGTTATCATTTATTAATACCTTCTAACATAAATAAAAAGGCAAACTCCATCGCAACTTCCCTTAAAGCTTCAAATCTACCAGATGATCCACTATGGCCAGTATCCATATTGGTATGAAGTAATATTAGATTATCTCCTTTATGATATTGTCTTAATTTTGCAACCCATTTTGCAGGTTCCCAATACTGTACCTGAGAATCGTGAAGTCCAGTCGTAACAAGTGTATTTGGATATTCCATCTCTTTAATATTATCATATGGAGAATATGACTTCATATATTCATAATACTCTTTATCATTTGGATTACCCCATTCATCCCATTCTCCTGTTGTAAGTGGAATAGTTTCATCTAACATTGTCGTTAATACATCAACAAAAGGAACCGCAGCTATGATTCCATTATATAACTCAGGGGCCATATTCATAATCGCCCCCATTAATAAACCTCCAGCAGAGCCTCCCTCAGCATAAAGATGCTCTTTAGATGTAAAATTATTTTTAATCAAGAATTCAGAACAGCTAATAAAATCCCTGAATGTATTTTTTTTATTTAGCATCCTGCCATTCTCATACCAAGGTCTGCCAAGATATTCTCCTCCTCTTACATGAGCTATTGCAAAAACAAAACCTCTATCCAGAAGACTTAATCTTATTGACGAAAATGACGCATCTCTTGTATACCCATATGATCCATAACCATATTGAAGAATAGGTGTATTTGGGGTTAAATCTGTTTTAACATGCCTGACAATTGATATTGGTATTTGAACACCATCATGACCATTAGCAAAAATTCTTTCAGATGTATAATTACTTGAACTAAAAGATCCACCTATAACTTCTTGTTGTTTTATAACTCTTTCCTCTTTAGTATTTATGTTGTAATCAATAATAGTGTTAGGGGTTGTCAAGGATGTGAAATTATATCTCAATAAATTTGTATTAAAATTTGGATTATATCCAATTGAAGATGAGTATGTGTCATTTTTATAGTCTAGCTTACTATCCTGACCTAAGTAATAGTCCTCTTTTCCACTCCATGTCCTAATTCTTAATTTTAAAAGACCATCTATTCTCTCTGCAATTACCATAAAATCATTAAAAAAATCAACATCTTCAATAAGTACATTTTCCCTGTGAGGAATAACATCAATCCAATTTGATTTGTTTGGAGATGAGATAGGTGTTTTCACAAGTTTAAAATTCGTGCTTTTATCTTGATTGGTTAGAATAAAGAACTCATCTCCAACATGGGAAGGAGAGTATTCTAATCCTCTCTCTCTTTTTTGAATTAAACTAAATGAGTCAATTGGAGTATTAGCTGACAAAAATCTATATTCGTTTGACATTGTACTGCTTGATCCAATCATAATATAATCTCTTGACTTTGAAGGATAAACAAAAGTTGAAAAAGTTTCATCAGTTTCCTCATAAACTAATACATCTTTGTCTTGCTCAGAGCCTAACTCATGTCTAAAGATTTTATCAGACCTTAAAGTTTGTGAATCTTTTCCTGTATAAAACATAGTCTTACTATCTGCAGCCCATGTTGTATATGAATTTACTCCGTTGATTTGATCTGGATACATTTCACCAGTTGCAAGATCTTTAACCTTAATTGTGTAAATTCTTCTTGATAAAGTATCTACTCCAAAGGCAAGTTTTTTATTGTCTGGGCTTACACTAATTCCAGATACTTGATAATAGCTATATTTTTTTGCCAACTTATTAACATCCAATAATATTTCTTCTTCTGAATCAATATCCATGTATCTTCTGGTATAGATAGGGTATTCTTTACCTTTCTCATATCTAGTTATATACCAATAATCATTTAAAAAATAAGGAACTGAACTATCATCTTTCTTGATCCTACTCTTCATTTCATTAAATAAGGTTTCTTGAAATTTATTAGTAGATTTTAGCAATGATTCCGTGTATTCATTTTCTTCTTCTAGATATGATATCACATCAGGGTTTTCTCTTTCTTTTAGCCAATAATAATTATCAACTCTAAGATCATTATGGATTTCTAATTTTTTTTCAATTTTTTTGGCAATAGGTGGATTTGTATTCATATTATTACAACTGAAGATAAACAGTAAACTAAAAAATTTAATTAAATTTTTCATTTATAAATTTTAATTTGAACCTAGCTTAAATATCTTCTGAGTAAAGTCATTTATTTTAGGGTATTCAGCCATTATTACTGAATCGACAAATTTAGTTAACTTTTCCTCCTGATCAATATATTCTTTAAATTCATCTAACAAGTCAAAATATCTATTTTGGTATTCTAACAATGTTGACCATTTAAGCTCATTAAATTCAGATATGTTTTCTTCATCTTCAAAGAAACTATCATTAACAAAAAACTCAAAATATTTTCTCACTTGAAAAACCCTTTTATATCCAGAATCTAGTTTTATCCATCTTTCAAGTTCTTGTTCCTCAGGATATTTTAATATTGAAATTGAACCAATCTCATTTGACTTTTCGTTTAAGTTGGAACAACCAAAAATTATAAATGTTATTAGTAAAAATTTTTTCATTTTTAGGTTTTTATTATATATACACTTTAATATCTAGTTCTTTACCCATTCAACTTTTTGAGTAATGTCATCTCTTAATTTACTAGTCTCTTTATGGTTGTATCTACCCATAAAAAAGAAACCCAAGGATCTTTGATTGATATTTAAATTAATGTGTCTTGCATAATCATCTTTTAATTTTGGAGTACTCCAATAAGATCCAATATTATTCACATAGCATGATAACCACATGTTCTGAACTGCCATAGATACAGCAGCTATTTCCTCCCATTCTGGAACAAGTTCTTTTGAATCTCTTGTCAGAATAATTGAAACTACGGTATCAGATAACCTTATTTTTTCTATAAACTTATTTATCTTGATTTCAGAATGGTTTTTTTTATCAATCTTATTGATTATTTTGGAAAGAGTATCTTTAGATTTCCCTCTATATACTTTAAAGTGCCAAGGTTGAGTCATTCTATGAGTTGGTGCATAAGTTGCATTTATAAGTATCTCTTTTACTAATTTTTCAGACAGTTCTTCTCTTAAAAATTCTGTTGGATAGACTGTTTTTCTATTTCTTATTACCTTATTTATTTCAGCATTATACATTTCAATATTTTAGGTTAATTTGATTTATTTAATTTTCTTAACTCTGCTAACAATAAATTTGCTTTTTGATTATACGTAAGCGGAGATAGTGGCTCATATATTTTATCATAAAGAATCCAATAATCTGCTTTTTGATTAGGATCAATAGTTTGCTTTTCAATATGTTTTTCAAATTCTCCTCTAGTCATTTTAAACTATTTAATTGTTTTGTTAGTAAAGTTAATACTTTAGCCATTTTATAATTTCCGAGTATGTAATCTTTTTTCCATACATTAAAATTCCAATTCTATAAATCTTAGCTCCTACCCAAATCATAAATATAACAGATGAGAAAAGAAGTGTTAGTGAAATTATCTGTTCATAAATAGGGACACCATTTGGTATCCTCATTAGCATTACGATTGGAGATGTAAAAGGGATGTAGGAGAAGACTTGAGCAACTATTCCATTAGGATCTTCTGGAACAGTTAATATTCCAACATACAATGCAATAATAACTAGGATTGTTATTGGAAGCATAAATTGTTGAGCATCAGCTTGGTTATCAATAGCTGCTCCTATTGAAGCAAAAATTGCAGCGTAAAGTAAATAACCACCTATAAAATAAAGAATAAATGCAATAAAAATATTAGCTAATGGTAAATTCATAAATGCAGAAATCATTTCAAGGGTAAAAGATGATAAACCACTAGCATTACCAGATGAAAGCATTATCTCACCTGTATCATAAGAGGAAGAAATTCCAAAAATTGATGAGAAAATAAATGAAAAAGCAAAGAACATTACCATCCAAATAAAGACTTGAGTTAGTCCAGCTAGAGATACACCTATAATTTTTCCAGTCATTAAATTAAATGGCTTGACGGAAGAAATAATAATTTCGATAATTCTATTAGTCTTTTCCTCCATTACACTCATCATTATCATGCTCCCATATGCAAAAATGAAGAAGTATAATAAAAATCCAAGAAAAAAGCCAAATATAAGTGAAACTAGTCCATCGGTTCTACTAGTCTCTTTTCCATCAAAACTCTCTTGAAATAAATTAATCAGAATCTTTGATGAGTTAATTTGGTTAATATCAATTCCCTCAATTTTATAATTTTCATTTGTTAAGATTGCTTCAAGTTCAGATTCAATTTTATCAATTGTACTAAAAGAAGGAGAATCATTAGTAATAAAAACAATTGATTCAGCTACCTTTTCAGGAGTTTGAAAATTATATATGTAAAGAAGACCGTAATCAGAATTATTCTTAGAAATAATCTTAGCATCTTCTAATGAACTTGTGTCAATTAAATTATACTTTATATCGTTAGTTGAATCAAGTCTCTCAAAAATGTATCCAGTATTATCAACTACTGATATAGATTTTGATTTATCATTATTAATAGATGATAGAAACGCTAACAAAAAGCCGATCCCAGCAAGTATTATCGGCAATAAAATAGTCATTAAAATAAAGGATTTATTTCCAATTTTATTTAAATATTCTCTTGTTGTTATGATTGAAAAATGTTGCATATTAATTGTTTTCAACAGAGTTTATAAATATTTCATTTGCACTGGGAATTACTTCTTTAAAGTGAATAACCTTGGACTGGTTGTTTAAAATATTTAATAATTCCTCAGAACTTTGTCTATCATTTAATTTTACATTTAGCTTTAAGTTTTCACCAATGGTTTTGAATGATGGTTTAAAAGTTTCAAATTTAGACTCTAAATTATTTTTAAGTAAATCTGGTTTCTGCGCATTAACACCAACTTCATAAATATTTGATTTGAACTTAGTTTTTATATCATCTAAATTTCCATCTAGAATTTTATTTGATTTATTGATTAAGGCAATCTCCTCACATAGTTCTTCAACAGATTCCATTCGATGGGTGGAAAAAATTATTGTGGCACCCTGTTTCCTCAAATCAAGGATTTCATCTTTTATTAAATTTGCATTAATTGGATCAAAACCTGAAAATGGTTCATCAAATATTAAGAGCTTAGGTTTATGAAGAACTGTAACAATAAACTGTACTTTTTGAGCCATTCCCTTAGAGAGTTCTGTAACTTTTTTATTCCACCAATCTACAATTTCAAACTTATCAAACCACCTTTTTAATTCAGACTTTGCAGTAGCCCTATCCAAACCTTTTAGTTGTGCGAGGTAAACAGCTTGATCACCAATTGTCATCTTTGGATATAATCCTCTTTCTTCAGGTAAGTATCCGATATCGCTTATATGTTTAATATTTAATGGTTCTTTATTAAATAATATTTGACCTTCATCCGGTTGAGTAATTTGATTTATAATTCTAATAAGGGTAGTCTTACCAGCACCATTAGGACCGAGAAGACCAAATATCGAGCCTTCTTTTACATTAACAGAGACTTTATTTAAAGCTGTAAACTCTCCATAATACTTTGAAACAGAATCAATCGATAATAAATTATTCATTTTAAGTTTTTTGTGAAAGTATTAAAGTTAGTGTATAGTTAGTAAAAAATGCTACTGTCCTGTTTCTTTTCTCCATAATTTATATTCCAACATCAATTTATCACTCTTCATATTAATAATATCTTTATCTGAAAAGCCCAAATCAATAATTTTTTTTTGTGTGTCTAAGGCTTCCCTTAATGTAATATCTTTTATGCTAGGATGAGACTCGGTATAGTTTTCAAGTGAAAGCAAATATTCAAAGATCAATTCTTTAGGTATTTTCATTTATTCAACCATTTATTGCTTAGAAAGAAAAAAGAAACCCCACCAATTAACCAAATTAAACCACTAAAATCATTAGTTATAATTGAATAAAGACCATACAAAATAGAGCATAAAAGAATTATTTGTAAAAATCTCATAAATTAATTAGTATTAGATTTTTTCCATTTTTCATATTTAATGTAAAGATTCTCATCTTTTGTTATTTCGTGAATATCATTTTCACCAAAACCTAAATCAGCAATTTCCTTAGTAATTTCAAAAATCTTTTTCATTGTAACTCTCTTATTCCCCTTTCCAACTTTTTCAATATGCATATCAAGTGCAAGAAGATACTCAAATTTTAATCTTTCAGGGATTTCCATTTTTAAATTGTTATTATTAAGATAAAGATATTATTCTTTAGAATGTTTAGAGAAGAATTCCCATAACAATGAGCTTGTCTTTAAATTATTATCCAAACTATAGTCCCACCAGTGTCGTCCTCCTAGCATTTTATAGTGAACTACAGTTGAATTATTTTGACTAGACTCATAAGTATATTTTTCAAAGTCAATAGGTCCCATATAATTAGCCCAAGAATTACTTTTCATACTGTTAAAAAAAAATTCATCATTAGATTTGTTATTTATTTTCCAAAAATCAACAACCTCGTTAACAGTCTTGAAGCCTTGCTGCTCAAAACCATTGTAAGCTACTACATTGTCAGATGTACCGTGAATTTTTAGAACAGGTACCGGTGAAGATGGATTACAATTATTGTAAGTATCTATTAGCATTGTTCCAGCCACATCACCAATAGCAGCAAACACATTATCAGTATTACAGGCTAAGAAATGAGAAAACATACCTCCATTAGAGTACCCAATTGCATATACCCTATTAAGATCAAGAATATTATTTTGATTTACTTCTTCTAGTAAGGTCATAAAAAAACCAATATCATCTACATTACTTTTATTTATGAAAGAATTTGAAGAAGAGTTTTTTGGGGCAGCATTCCAGTGAGTAGCACCTCCATCAAGTAAAGCTCCTTGTGGATAAACCAAAACAACTCCATTTGCATTAGCTATATCAATTAGATTAGTTTGGTTGAAGAATTGATTTGCTTGACCTTGATATCCATGAAAATTAAATATTACTGGTAGGTTTTCCCTTGACTCAATATCTGGCGGAATATACATAATGTATTCTCTCCTGAGACCATTATGACTAATATAGTAGGATGCTTGACCTTCATAAAAAATAAATGAATTATTTAAAATCTCTTTATAAAAACCATCATCAGCTAATTCCTTTTCAGAATAATAAGAGGCTTCCTTACTACAGTTAATAACCAACAAAGAAAAAAAAACAAGTAGAATCCTCATTTATAAAAATTAAAATTTAAGATGTCTTACAGTTTCAGCGTTATCCATCAGTTTTTTTAATGAATCTATACCTATTTCAATGTGTTTGTCGTCAAATTGTTTTGAATTAACTTCATCTTTTTCAAGAGTTTTAACACCTTCAGGTGTCATTGGAGAATCAGAGACCAATAGCAATGCTCCAACAGGTATTTTATTATGAAATCCAACTGTAAATAATGTGGCAGTCTCCATATCTATTCCGTAAGCTCTTGTTTTCTTTATATAATCTTTAAATTCTTTATCATACTCCCAAACTCTTCTATTTGTAGTATATACTGTTCCTGTCCAATAATCTGTCTTAAATTCTCTTATTGTAGTTGAAATGGCTTTTTGCAGAGAAAATGATGGCATAGCAGGAACTTCTGGAGGAAAGTAGTCATTTGATGTTCCATCCCCTCTTATAGCTCCTATTGGTAACACAAAATCGCCAATATTAATTCTTTTTTTTAATCCACCACATTTACCTAGAAAAAGAACTGCTTTGGGAGATATTGCAGACAAAAGATCCATTATTGTTGCTGCATTTGGACTTCCCATTCCAAAATTAATTATAGTTATATTTTTAGAAGTAGAAGAAGTCATATTCTTATCTTCTCCAGTAATTTTACATTTTAATTTATCTGCAAAAATCTTCACATACTTATCAAAGTTTGTCAAAATTATATACTCTCCAAAGCTTTTAAGCTCTAGACCTGTATATCTTACCAGCCAATTGTCAACTATCTCTGATTTAGTCTTCATTTTTTAAAGTACAATTATAAAGTTACGGATTTTATAATTCTATGTTAATTATACTTTTTTAAAGTCTTTTAGAATTGTAATTTTTATGTTTACACTTGAAAATGAATATATTTAGAGACGAAGAATTTTTGAATACTATTACTCATTTTGTTGGTCTTTTAGGATCAATTATGGGTGTTACCTTTTTATTATATACAAATAATGACTTACCATTTTTGAGTTTATTAAGTATTCTTTTTTTTGGATTTGGACTTGTTAGTGTTTACTTATCATCAACACTATATCATTATGTATCTGAACCCCTTCTTAAAGAAAAACTCAGAACATTTGACCATATTAGTATATATTATTTAATAGCTGGTTCATATGCACCGGTATGCTTAATAACACTTCTTGACAAGTCTGGTATTTATATATTTATTGCAGTATTTTCAATTGCAATCTTTGGTACCATATTTAAATTACTCTACACTGGTAAGTTTGAAAAATTATCTTTAGCTCTATATCTTATTATGGGATGGCTAATTATAATTGATATTAGAACCTTATTTAAAATTATAGACTTTGGTGGGATTGTTTTGATAGTTCTTTGTGGACTGAGTTATAGTATTGGCACAATATTTTATTCAATCGAAAAAAAATATTATCATACATTGTGGCACATATTTGTAATATTGGGTAGTGTTTTTCACTACTTTTTTATTATTTTTTATGTTCTTTAATCGCTTACAAAGAAGGCATAGCTTAATATCAATTTAATCCTTTGAAAGATTAACCCAAACTCCTGCTATAATCATAACTGCAAGTGTAATCAAAAATATATATGCTGTAGGCTCTGGACTAAAAGGAATTGGAAGTCCATCACTTATTGTATAACCAATATAGTCAACCCAATTTTGAGATAATGCAGATAATTCAATTCCAGAAGACTGAAGTTCAGATAATCTATATGATTGACCTAGTTGATTTACATATAAAAATGAAAAAACATTATAACCAAAAAATACTGTACAGAGTCCAAATACAGTTACTAAAACTTTTCCAAGGAGATTTGCGTTCTGCTCTCTTTGAAACCTTATTAGTCTAAATGTAATGAATACAAAAGCAGTAAAAGCTACCATATAAAGCCCATTTTGAATAAAATTCATTTGAGCATAATTTAAAATTTCTATTTCGTTCATTATTTATTATTTATTATTATGAGTATCCCTAATTTAAAAAAAAAATTGATTGATTATTTAATTAATTTTTTAAAGTTACCAGCAACCTCAATCCCTGAAGATTTACCGGTATCATTTAATATAACTTTATTAAGTTTTTTATCTAATAATTTAACCTTTATATGGGCTTTCATGCTTTCATCAATCCTACCGTCCATGAAACCACTAATTGGAGATGCCAATGTTGCTGACCTCTCCCTTATAGCTTTAATCTTTAGCTTATATAATTTATTCTCCATAACAATATTAACTTCTTCTTTGGTAATCTTACAAGTATTTAGCTTTGTTCCGTTGTAAGTTGTAAATTCAATTAATTTTCCATCAACTAGGACTCCTGCAATATGACCAATAAAAGAGCTGCTTAACCAAGGGATAATAGCTATTGAAGATTTAATTGAAATACTAGTGTTTGAAAAATGATTACTTTGCATCCATATGTATGCCTCAGGGAATGAATGACCCCAATCTTTTTCCATATAGCCTTTTCCATTATCAAAAGATATTTGTTGTCCATTAAAAACAAGAGTACCCTCTATATCATGACTCATACTAATAATACCATGGTAGCATTCCATAAAGGGGACAAAAGAATATGGGCCCATGATACCGGGGGAAAGGAAAGAATTCGACCAAGGTGATAAATTTTTAAATTTTAGTTTTCCTTTAAGATTAGGTAAGTTTAACGATATATCTGTTTTACTGAAATGATTTTCTGCAATACATAGATCATGTTTTCTTGGTGTAGGCTTGAAGTCTTCTGAATCAAATTTAAAATAGTCAGCTTTTAAGTTTTTTCCATCTAATACTTGTATGAATGACTGTTTATTTCCATTTACATCCATTGCTATTCCTGGTATAATAGCAAAGGCATTAGTCTGAGAGTTATCAACAATTTTATAATACCACCCTTCAAAAAACTTTTTATTTCTTCCCCATCCATGATACACTTCAGGATTCCAAATTGCATGAATTTTAAGTGATTGATTCAATTTCAATATATTTAGCTTTAAGTTAAAAACAATTTATTCAATCATGGAATTTATTAATAAAAATCCTGCCTTGTTACTTGTAGATATTCAAAAAGCTTTTTTAGACAAAGATTACCCAGGAAAAAAAAGAAATAATAATGATGCTGAACTTATCTGTGGTAAAATTTTAAAAAAATGGAGAGAACTTAATTTAAAAATAATTCATGTTAGGCATAGCTCTGTAAACCCTTACTCGATGCTCCATGAATCAAAACCAGGATTTGAATTCAATGATCATGTTAAACCAATCAAAAATGAATTAGTTTTAACAAAAAAAGTAAATAGTGCATTTATTGGTACAGAACTAAATGAAATTTTAAGAAAATCGAAAATTAAAACTCTTGTAATTATTGGGATGACTACAAATCACTGTATATCAACAACAGTTAGAATGTCTGGTAATTTAGGATATGAAACTTATCTAATTTCAGATTCAACAGCATGTTATAACACACTTGGATTAGATGGTAATGAAATTGACTGTGAAATCATTTATAAAGCTTCAATTGCAAGTTTAAAAGATGAATTTGCAAAAATTATAAATTCAGATGAGCTATTTAAATTAATGATTTGAAATTAACTGCTTAATCTAAATTAAGATTAGAACATCTTGAAAAAGTTGTATCAACTGTATTTCTTGATTTGTACAACCAACTATCCTTTGCTTTGAAAAATAATTCTCTTTCTATTTCTTCAACAATTATTTGTGTTCCATTAGCTAGATTATATGTTATTCTAAGTGGGGTGTTTTGAATAATCTCATATTTAACTTTGTGATCCTTTAAGTCGTATATTTTTCCATGCTTTACATTTGCTTCGACAACACTTGCGGTATGTTTCAAGATATTCATTTGAAACCATGCATTAAAAATTGTGCAAGTTTGTCTACTTTCAACAAAGTACATAACTGTATGGCCTTTATCAGGACTGAAGTTTTTTACAAAAGCATATTCTGATGGATCTATTTGATCAATTGATTTATTCATTGACTCAATTTGATCAACTCTAACAAAAATTTTACCACTAACCTCATCATAAAATAGAGAAACATCTTCTTTTGAACATGAAAGTAATATCAAAGACATTGAAGATAACAACAAGTTTTTAAATATTTTAAGCATATTTCAAAACTATTAATAAATTAAAATATTATATCTTAACAAAAAGCTAATTAATCATTAAAAATCAATACTATAAATATCTTTTTACATTAATTCTAGCCGCTGAATCAATATATATATTACCATATGTTCTAGCAAGAGTTTTTAGACCTACATTTTTAGAAGTATTTAATCTATCAAATTTAGACCTTGGAACATTGTTTTCAACTTATGGTTTTGTAGCTTTCTTTTCTTACATTTTAGGAGGAGCTTTAGCTGATAAATATTCTCCTAGAAAATTACTATCATATTCATTAATATTAACTTCGCTGGGAGGGGTTTTCATGATGACTTACCCATCATATTATTCAATGCAGTTACTTTTTGCTTATTGGGGGTTTACCACTGTTTTTCTTTTTTGGGCACCTATGATTAAAGCAACTTCAATTATTGGTGGTTTATATAAACAAGGACAAACATTTAGCTTTCTAGATGCAGGAAGAGGAATTGTTGCTTCATCTATTGGAATAATAGGTGTTTTAATTTTTTCTTTTGTTGTGGTTGGTGATATTTCAGCCTCAACCATTCAAGAAAAACAAAATGCATTTAGATATGTGATTGGTGCATCTTCGTTTATTGTTTTTATGACAGGTGTTTATGTTTTTATTTCTTTAAATATAGAGGTCAACAATGATGCAAGAATTGGAAATCTAAGAGATATGAAAAAATTAATAAAATCTAAATCGATTATTTTGATTGGACTAATAATATTAACTGCATATATGGGTTATAAAATAACTGACATTTACTCTTTATATGCCTCAGAGATAATGTTGTTTGACCAAATTGAAGCTGCAAAAATTGGAGCTTATCAACAATATTTAAGACCATTAGCTTGTATTTCTATTGCCTTATTTGCAGATAAATCTGGTAACATTAATGTTATTATTGGTGGATTCATGATAATGTTAATTGGTGCTATTTTATTTTCTTCAGGTATAATTGTAGCTGGACTTAATTCATTATTTATATTATCACTAATAATTGTTGCGGTTGGAACATATTCGATAAGAGGCTTATATTTTTCGATACTAAAAAATGGTGATATTCCTGTATCATTAATTGGAACCGCAGTTGGAATTGTATCTATTATTGGATATACTCCAGATATCTTTGCAACTCCATTATACGGTTATCTATTGGATAATTATAATGGAATTAGAGGGCATCAATTCGTCTATCTTATTCTTGTATTATCATCATTAATTGGAATTTTTATAAGTTTAATATTCAAAAAAATAAACAATTTATAATGAAAAAATATAAAGTAATTTTGATGATTTTTTTATCAACTTCTTGCAACAACAATATTATAACTTGGGAAAATTATGATGAAGCTGATGAGATTGAGTATAACTCAAATCATATAATTGAAAGAATGAGATATAAGAGGATTCAATCTGTATTTAGAAATAAAAATGATATTTTTAAACCCTTCCATAGTTTCATAAGATCATATGATACTGCAGAATATGATTCACTTAAAAAATTAATTTTAAATAAAGACATTAGCTTTATACAGAGTCAAATTTTAAATAAAAACTTAAGCTATGAAAAATTAGTAAAGTTTTTTATTTATCGAATTTACCTTTTTGAAATGGATAAAGAATTTTACCTCAACTCCATTATATCTCTTAATCCTAATGTTATTGATCAAGCAAAAAGGATGGATAAAAAGGAAGCTACTAATTTACTTTATGGTATGCCTATTTTAATAAAGGATAATATAAATGTTAAAAATATGATTACATCAGCAGGTGCATCAGTTCTCTCAAATAACTTAGTTGATGAAGATGCTTTCGTTGTAGAACAATTAAAAGAAAAAGATATCCTGATCTTAGGTAAATTAAATATGAGTGAGTGGGCTTACTATTTTTGTAGGCCATGTCCTGTTGGATATAGTTCAATCGGTGGTCAGACATTAAATCCATATGGAAGAAAAAAGTTTGAATCTGGAGGATCTAGTTCAGGCAGTGGAGTCTCAATAGCTGCAAATTTTGCAATTGCCTCATTGGGATCAGAGACATCAGGATCAATTTTATCTCCATCATCAAAAAATTCTTTAGTAGGACTTAAGCCTACAGTTGGGAGTATTAGCAGAACTGGTGTCATTCCTATATCTAGCTTTTTTGATACAGTAGGACCTATGACAAAAAATGTATATGATAATGCATTAATATATAATTCATTAATAGGTTTTGACAAAAATGATGAGTTAAGTTTTTTATCAAAGAAAATAGATTTAAATAAAATGAAAAATTTTAATACATCTAAAGTCAAAATTGGTTTTTCATCTGAGTATTTAAATAATTCTATTTTCAGTAATGCAGTTAAAGATCTTAATTTGATTGGTATCAAAACTAAATCGTTTGAACCTAATAAGATCATCTTACCCTACTTTAGAAAAATTTTAACTTCAGATATGAAACGTGATTTACCTGAGTATATATTAGAACATGCTAATAAGGATTTAGCTATTAAAGATATTGAAGATATAGTTGAATTCAATAATGAAAATATCATTTTGCATGCCCCATATAATCAACATTTATTTAATGAGATTGTTTATGACACAGTTACTGATTCAAGTTTAGTTGAGATGAAAAAGATAACAAAAATAGAGGCTAATAAATTCTTGAACAAAATAATGGATGATAACGATTTTGATGTATTCATATCTGTTGATAATGATATGGCTGGAATTGCTGCCGCTGCTCATTTTCCCGCTTTAACAGTTCCTATGGGATATCAAAAGGATGGCCAGCCGACTAACATTACATTCATTACTAGATCATTTGAGGAACAGCTATTGTACAATCTAGGCTATGCATATGAAAAACAATCAAAAAAGAGAAAACCACCTAAAAATTATAACTAACTTTAATAAAATAATAAAATATAAAAAAATGAATAAAATATATATATTACTTACGACAATTTATTTGATTTCTTTTTCTTGTGATTCACCGGACAAATCTCCTGTAATTATAGGATTTAGCATTGGAGCAGATGGAGATAGATCTGACATAACACTAGCATCTGATAATACTGAAGTATGGGTTGAATATTTAGCTGCTCATAATAACAGAGATTATGATAAAATATCTCAAATGAATTCAGATGATATTGAAGTATGGGGTCCAGCTGGTCAATATATTAAAGGTAATGAGGCTCATATAGAGTTTCTGAAAGAATGGGTTGCAGCAACAGACGTAAAGTGGACACCTCAATGGTTTATTAATAATACTGGAGAAAACACTGAAACAGGAGATTTTAACAATTATGTTACTTCAGGTCATCAGATGACTTTTACTATTGATGGAGAAGAAACAAATTTTTATCAGGTTCATGATGCAGTTATTCGTGAGGGTAAAATTGTAAATTTTAATGTATATGAGCAGGAAAGATCTGTTTCTGAATAACTGAGCAATGCCTCTTCGGAGGTGTTAATTTATTTTATTCTTCCAAAAAAAGTCTTTCTAGATTTTTCAGAGAGAGCAACACCTGAAGTTTCGTTATAGTTAAATGTCACTAATATCCTCTCTCCTTCTTCTACTGCAGTTACCTGATGTATAGATTTATTCCCCTTAAATATCATTAAGTCTCCTTCAAAGGTATTTACAACAGTACCTTTAACCTTATTATCTAATATTTCTTCTACAAAATCATAGTTTTCCTTGCCATTTTCATATCTCATATCATTAAAAAACTCATACACACCGCCTTTTTCACAGTTCTTTACAAGTAATGTGATAGTAAAGTCCGAATTATCAAAATGCCATCCTAGGGCATCTCCTATGTCATAATAGTTAATATTAATACTCGATAAAGAATCAGAGTATGGATGAAGCTCTTCTTTACCAAGGATATCTTTAAAAAAAGATTTTATTATTTCTGAATCGTATATTTTTTGAAGAATCGAATCACTCGGAATCAAATCGTTTGGAATACATTTCTTTGAGGTTGACATAATTCTATTCCTAGCACTGTTACTTGAAAAAGATGAGTCATATTCTGAAACATAGACATTATATTCTGATGAACTCTTGTAAGAAAAATCCTTTAATTTTTTTGCTTCTTCTTTTAAAGATTTTATTCCATCATTTCCAATAAATGATTTAAAAATTAGTATACCATCCTGCTCCAGTAATTTTGAAAATTTATTTCCATTCAAAAAAAAATCATCTGTGTAAGAGGATCCAAATATATTTTCTAAATTAGAATTAATCATTAGAATTAATATAGATAATTAAGTATAAACAAATATATCCTAAAATTGTAATTAATTTTATTATGAAAGATCTTTATTTAACAATATTAATTCTATTATCTATTACTTTAAATATTTTAGCTTTTATGATTTTTGCTAAACTTCTAAACAATTTTATTGACCCTTATATCCTTATTTCATGTGGTTTTATATTATTTTTGATCGTTTTATTTAAATACTTTTTAAAATGAACAAATTACTATTATCCATATTATTTTTTCTCTTAACTCTTAATTCTTGGTCCCAAAAGTATTATGATTTGAATGACTTTGAATATTTCATTGATTTTAATAATATGAATGCAAGTTTAAAATTTCAGGATTACGAAATTAAAGGTGAAATTGAAGATATACTATCTCATTATGGAAATAGGTATACAGTTATAAAAGGAGATAGCATACATTGGTTACTTGAACAAAGTGAGAATAAAAATAAATATAGATCATACTTAATTTTAAAAGGTGAATATAAAGAAGTTCAAAAATTAGCAAAATGGGAATTTTCTGGAAAAAAACTGGAAGTGCTAGCCTCAGACAAAATATACTCAGACTATTTTAGAGATTATTTCAATTTTATTGATGAAGATGAGTATTACAGGTATAAAGCGGACAGACAAATTGGAGAATATTTAGCAGACGCTAAATTAATTGGAGAATACAAAATAAAGCTTAATAGAGATAATGGAATAAATTATAATAACCTTAATATCAAAGGTACACTAGAGATTAATAAAAAGGGTATATTGATAAAAACTAACCTCCCTACATTAACAAAGTTTAGTGGATATTATGATTCACGACTTAATACAAATATTAATTTTGTTAAGAGTGGTACTTTCGCTGGAATAATTGAGAATCAGGATGGGGCCATATTCTCACTAAGTCTAGATTTAAAAAAAAAAACTGCAACTCTTGTATATCTCGAAGTAAATTTAAACAACAAATCAATCGAAGTAAACACACTTAATACATCTACATTTATTATAGAAGATTAACATGAGAGACTTTTTAAATTATGGAGATTCAATAGACATTAAATTTTTAATCTTTACATTGTTATTTCTTTTGATATGGAAGTTTTTAATTGAAAAAAAATTAAAAAAGTGAAAAACCCTGTCAAAAATTTTAGCTCATTAGTTCTTATCATTTTATTATTAATGTTGATTATCAACATATTAACTTTTTAGGATATATTTTCCTTATTTATAATTATTCTAAGTGACTAGTATAGTTTATATTTATAATTAATAACATAAACTAATATAAATGAAAAAATTTTTTTTACTAATTACAATACTATCTTTTTCTATTGCTAGTAGCCAAGTCGCTGTTACTAGAGTTCTTGATGTAAAGCCAGGACAAATGGAAAAGATGATGGAAGGTGTTGCTAAAAAAACTAAGATGTTTAATAGCGGAGCTGACGATGCTCAATGGTATACCTTTCAAATTTTAAGTGGTGCTAATGCACAAGATTTATGGAGAGTCCAAATTGCAGAAAATATATCAGGACTTGACAACGTTGATACTGAGGGTAATGCATACTGGGAGAAGACTGTTGGAGACCTTCATGAATCAGGGACTGTGAGAAGATGGGGCAAGGCTAATCCTGCATCCTACACTCCTGAGGTATCAGAGTTAAAACCTCTTACTAGGGCTTTATTTTTTAATTTTGATCCAACTAAAAGCGATGACTTCTGGAATTTTAGAGTAAGGCTAGCTAATGCTCACAAAGAAGCTGGTACATCAGCTTGGATGGAGACTTGGTGGTGTAGCTCAGGATGTAATGGTTCGGGTGCAGTTGTATTCTATTATTTTAAAGACTATGCCGATCAAATGGCAGCTAATGAACAAGTTCAAAAAGCTGTTGATAAGTATAATGAACTTCATGGAAATGATTCTTATGAGTATGATCTAGAAAAAATGATTGAGTCATTAATGCCAAATGGACAAAGAATAAGAGATCTTATGTTTTTACCAGAACTTAGCTCTCCTATCACTAACTAATACAATATAAAAGACCTCTTCATGGGGTCTTTTTTTTTAATTTAATACTAATCTTAAACAATTTAAAATGAAACAAATATTACTAATATTGTTAAGCTTAAGCTTTTCATTTTCATATTCTCAACTTTCTACAAGAACAATTGAAGTTAAGAGTGGACAAATGGATAAGTTTATTGAAATGGCTGGTAAGAAAACAAAAAAGTATAATAATGAGGAAGGCTCTGCAAGGTTCTGGACTTATGAAATTCTTACTGGTTCTGATGCTGGAAAAATCTGGCGAATGAGATATGCTAGCCCTGAATATATGGATAATTGGACCTCAAATTCTGAAGAGTCTCAATATTGGATGAAAAATGTCTCACCATACATAAAAAATAGTTCTGTTAATGGAAACTATATGTGGAGTTACTTTGGAGATATGTCTCATAATGTTGCTTCAGAGAATCAAAATCATTTAATGGCACTAATTTACACATATAAAGCCAGTGGAGAGGAAGATTTCTGGAGATTTAGAGAGAGGATTGTTGCTGCTAGAAAGGCAATGGACACAGCTCCTAAAGGATCTATGCATTCAATGGTATGTTATTCAGGTTGTAATGGAAATGTAGCTATTATTCTTTTTGAGTATGAAAGCTTTAGCGATCAACAAAAATACAATCAAGAAATGCTTCCAAAAATGATTGAAAAATATAATGAGTTATATGGAAATGACGCATACGAGCAGGATGGTGATAAAGTTGACATGTCTCTTGTAGAAAATGGAAGAGGTAGAATGCACTTAAGACTTATTCCTGACGCAACTTCTGATTAATTAATTATTAATAATTTAAACTAAAAGAAATGAAAAAATTTATTTTAATAACAATTTTAACCCTATTTGTTTCATCTCTATCTGCTCAAGTAGGACAATCAAGAACTTTAATAGTTAAAGATGGTCAGATGGCAAAGTTCTCAGAGGGTATTGCTAAAAAAACTAAAATGTATAATGATTCTGAAGAATCAGATAAGTACTTTACATTTATGATTCTTAGTGGTCCTAATACTAATAATTTCATCAGAGTAAGATGGATGGAATCAATTGGTGAATTAGACTCAAATTCGGCAGGTGCTGATGAACTTAAATATTGGAGTAAAAATGTAGTTCCATATTATACTGAGGGTACATCAAGAATTTGGACAAGAAATGCCAATCTTTCATATGTACCTGAAAACTCATCAGGTAATCTTCGTAGAGTTATATATTATAATTATAAAGACTCTTCCGAGTGGGACTTTTGGAGATTTAGACAAAGAGTAAGAAAAGCTATGGAAGAGAGTGGATACGAATCTGCGATGAATGTTTTATGGTGTTCTTCTGGTTGTACAGGAAATTGGGTCCAGGTAAGATTTCACCATGATGGATTTGTGGGACAAACTTCTGATTACGGAGAACCTTTACAAAACATGATTGCAAAATATAATGAAATCTATGGTGAAGATGCCTACGAACAAGATAGCAATAGCGCTAGTGCATCTCTAACTGATGATGGATTTAGAGTTAGGCATTTAATGCTTATGCCTGAGATGAGCTCATCATCCTGGAACTAAACAACTATTTATGTATATTAAAAAGGCCTCAAAATGAGGTCTTTTTTTTTATATTTATCTAAATGCTCAAAATTGCCTTCAATAAAAATTATATCTATCCCCTTGAAGAAAATCATAGATTTCCTATGATAAAATATGAATTAATTCCAGAACAGTTAATTAGAGAAAATACTTGTTCAGAATATAACTTTTTTAATCCAAAAAAAGTTCATGATGAGATTGTTCTACTTACTCATCAAAGGGCATATTTTGAAAGGTTCAAATCAGTTAATTTATCAAAAAAGGAGATTAGAGAAATTGGATTTCCTTTAAGCCAAAAACTTGTTGATAGAGAGCTTCAAATAGCTGAAGGAACAATAAAAGGGATTAAATATTCAATTGAAAATGGAATCTCAATGAACATTGCAGGTGGAACTCATCATGCTTTTTATGATCGAGGTGAAGCTTTCTGTATGTTAAATGATCAAGCAATTGGAGCCAATTATATTATTCATGAAGGTTTGTTTAAAAAGATCTTGATTATTGACCTTGATGTACATCAAGGAAATGGAACTGCATCTCTATTTAGTTCAAATCCAAATGTTTATACATTATCATTTCATGGAAAAAAAAATTATCCTTTTAGAAAAGAAAAAAGTGATCTAGATATTGAATTTGATGACAATACAGATGACAATGAATATCTTAAAGTATTAAGAGAGACAATACCAAAGGTTATTGATCAATTTGAACCTGAATTTATTTTTTATCTTTCAGGTGTTGATGTCCTTGAGAATGATAAACTTGGTAGACTTTCCTTAACTATTAATGGCTGTAAGGAAAGAGATAGATTTATTTTAAAGACATGTAAAGATAATTCTATACCTGTTCAAGTTTCAATGGGAGGCGGATATTCAATGGTTCTTAAGAATATAATTGATGCTCATTCAAACACTTTTAGATTAGCACAAGAGATATTTTTTTGATAAATTAGAAAAAGTCTACGCATATGAAAAGGTTTATATTAATAATCACTTCAATTTTAATATACTCATGTACAAACATATCTCAAATTGATGGTTTATTGGATGAAGTTGAAGTTCTTAAAGATAATTATGGTATAAATCACATCTATGCAAATAACCAGAGTGACTTATTCTTTATGCAAGGATACCTAGCTGCGAAAGATAGACTTTTTCAATTTGAAATTTGGAGAAGACAAGCAACTGGAACAGTTGCAGAAATTTTTGGTGATGATGAATTAGAGAGAGATATAGGAACCAGACTTTTTAAGTTTAGAGGAAATATGGTGGATGAACTTAATCACTATCATGAAGATGGTTTTGAAATTGTTTCATCATTTGTGTCTGGAATTAATAAATATATAGAAGAAGTAAACAAGACTCCATCTCAACTTCCAATTGAATTTAAAATATTAGGTATAATGCCTGAGAAATGGACTAATGAAGATGTAATTTCACGCCATCAAGGACTTTTAGGGAATATTGATCAGGAACTAAATATTGGAAGGGCTGTTTCACTAATTGGTGAAGAGAAAGTTAAAGAACTTATATGGTTTCACCCTAAAGACCCGGATATAAGATTAGATAATGATCTAACATATGAGGATTTAAAGCAAGATATCTTAAGACTATATAATGCATATAGAGAGCCCATTGAGTTTAAGAGACACTATATCTTAGATAAATATCAGTCTGAAGATGAAATTACTTTTACTAAATCCAATATTCATTTTAATGATGAGTACTCAATCGGTAGTAATAATTGGGCAATTTCTGGAAATAAATCATTCAATGGATTCCCATTACTGGCAAATGACCCTCATAGATCGCTTTCAAATCCATCATTACGTTATATGGCCCATTTAGTTGCACCAGGTTGGAATGTAATTGGAGGAGGTGAACCTGAAATTCCTGGAATATCAATTGGACATAATGGAATTGGAGCATGGGGATTAACTGTATTTAGAACTGATGCTGAGGATCTATATGTATATGATTTAAATCCTAATAATTACTATCAATACAGACATAAAGGGAAATGGTTAAACTTTGATGTAATTAGTGAGACTATAAGTGTTAAAAATAATCCAGATATAAGTGTTGAATTATTTTATTCAGTTCATGGACCGGTAACATTTATTGATAAAAAAAGAAAAAAAGCTTATGCCATAAAAAATGGTTGGTCTGAGGTCGGAGGATCACCTTATTTAGCATCTTTAAGAATGGATCAGGCAAGAAATTGGGATGAATATAGAGATGCTTGTAATTATTTTAATATTCCAGGAGAAAATATGGTTTGGGCTGATAAATATGGAGACATAGGTTGGCAAGCCGTAGGAATCGCTCCTATTAGAAAAACTCATAGTGGTCTTGTTCCAGTTAGTGGAAATGGTGAATTTGAATGGCAGGAATATATAGAGATAATTGAGAAACCTAATCTTTTTAATCCAGAAAAAGGATATATAGCAACTGCCAATCAAAATGTAACACCTGAGGATTACAGAAGATGGGATGTGATTGGATATGACTGGGCTGATCCATATAGAGGTGATAGGGTTAATAGTGTTCTTGAGAGTAAGGATAAATTTGATATGGAAGATATGATTAATCTTCAAGTAGACTATTTTTCTATTCCATCAAAGCAAATTATTGAACTTTCAAACGGACACATAAAAAATAATATTGAATACTTTGAAAAACTTTCAAAATGGAATAATGTTTTAGATAAAAATTCTGTTGAGGCAGGAATATATATTGAATGGCAAACTCAGATTTCTTTTGAATTTATGAGAGAGTTTGTTCCAGAGGAAGTGCAAAAATATATTGAAGTTCAAATTTATAAAGTTATTGAAGGTATTTCAAAGATGGATAATAAGCAAAAAAGTCTATTTCTTGATAAAACATTTAATCAAGCTATAAATAATTTAGAAAAAAAATATGGAGGAGACTCAAGTGATTGGGTTTATGGACAGAGTAGTTATAAACACGTGAAGATATATCACCCTCTTGAAAAAATAGTTAATGACTCTTTAAAGGATATAATTGCTTTAAAAACTTATCCTAGAGGTGGAGATGGATTTACACCAGGATCTACATCTAGTGAATTAAATCAAAGATCAGGTGGAAGCTTTAGAGTAGTAATTAATACAAAAGATTGGGATAATAGTTTTGCAACTAATTCACCTGGACAATCAGGGAATCCTAAAAGTGAATTTTATAAAAATCTTTATGAAGATTGGGCAAATGATAAGTTTTTTCCTCTTCTATATTCAAAAAATAAGATACTAATGAATCTAAGTGATAGAAAGGTATTCAGACCCTTAAATCAATCTGAGTAAATCTTAACAGTTAAGTTTCCATTTTTATCTATAGAGGCTCTGTACATTCCGGCTGTATTAAACTCCATTGATATATTCCCTTCATTATCAAGACCTATTACACCACCATCACCACCTGTTTTTATTACTTTATCTAATGATCTAATTGATGCCTCTTTAATTGTTTTATTATCATAAATAATCTGTGCAGCTATATCGTATGCCACTACATTTCTTATAAAGTGCTCTCCCCATCCTGTGGTTGAAATACCACAACAATCATTATTGGCATACGTTCCTGCACCTATTATTGGGACATCCCCTATCCTTCCCCATCTTTTGTTTGTTGTACCTCCAGTTGAAGTACCAGCTGATATATTTCCCATTTCATCAATTGCTACACAACCAACCGTACCATATTTTGAATCATTCATAAAAATATCTTTAAAAGAGACTATATCTTTTTCTTTTGCTTTTCTAACTGCATTTATACGTCTTTCGGTAATAAAATATGAGTTAGGAACAGTATCTAAGCCCATTTTAATTGCAAATTCATCTGCGCCTTCAGAAGAAAGTAAAACATGAGGTGAATCTTCCATTACAGAGATTGCAGCACTTATAGGATTTTTAATATATTTTGAACCAGCTACACCTCCAGCATTAAGATTCTCCCCTTCCATGAAAGAAGCATCTAGACTTGCTGTTTCTTCATTAGTTAGTGCAGCTCCAATTCCTGCATTGAATAAGGGTGAGTCCTCCATTATTTTTATTGTTTCCTTAACTGCTGATTGACTTGATCCTCCTGCTCTTAATATTTCATATCCCATCATAACAGCCTCCTCTAATTTATCTTTATAGGCAGCCTCTAATTCTGGTGTCATATTCCCCTTAAGTATTGTCCCTGCTCCACCATGAATAACAATAGCAATATTATTTTTTAATTCACTTGATTGACATGAACAAATTAAAAGTAATATAAATGAAACTATATGTTTTTTCATCTTAATGAATTTATTAAAATATACCTATATTATATTAAAAACTAGTCATATATGAAACATTTAATTCTTTTTTTATCGATTCTTTATTCAATTAATATAAACTCACAGATTAACAATATAGCTGAAAGACTTGGCTATGAAAGTGATGCTAAATTATTAATTATTCATGGTGACGATATTGGAGTTTCACATTCAGTTAATATCGCATCTTTCAATGGATACTTAAATGATGTTATAAACTCTGGGAGTGCAATGATACCATCTCCATGGATTAAAGAAGTTGCTGTATTTCATAAAAAATACCCAGAGTATGATCTGGGATTACACTTAACTCTAACTGCAGAGTGGAAAAATTATAAGTGGAGAGGTGTATCATCATCAAATGAAATTAGATCCTTGATTAACAATGAAAATGAGTTCTACGATAACACAAGTGATGTAAATATTAAAGCTGATCCCGAAGAAGTTAGAAAAGAACTCCAAGCTCAAATTGACTTTGCAAGATTAATTGGAATAAACCCTACACATATAGATACACATATGGGTGCATTAGCTGTAAATAAGTATTTGTGGAGGGTTTATATTGAGGTTGGACATAAAAACAAACTTGTACCTATGGTAACTAAATCAAGAGGTTTAAATCTATTTGACGAGGAATTCCCCATGCCTGAATATATTGTTCCTGTTAACGATATTTACATGCTTTATCCTGGGGCAGATAGAACGTTTATAGAAAATTCAACAGGTGCAGATATCGCAAATACATTAATAGTAAATGATATCTACAAATATGATGATTGGTTTAATTTATATTCATCTAAAATTAAGTCATTAAATCCAGGCTTAAATGTCTTTTTGCTTCATTTAGGTTATGATAATGAAGAGCTTAGAGCAGTTACTATTGATCATCCTGAATATGGTTCACTATGGAGACAGCTAGACTTTGATGTTTTTAATTCAGAAGAGATAAAAAAAGTTTTAAAAGATAATAATATTAAACTTGTCACCTGGGGAGAAATAAGAGATATTATTTATGATTAGCAGACAATTTTTCTTATATATTTTTTATGGGAATTTATTAATATTTTCAGTAAATTGAAACATGAGGATTAAAACAATCTTTATAGTTGTCTGTATACTTCTTCTTTTTCAAGTAGCACCATTAATTCTATCACTCTTTTCGGTTGATATCAAAACAATGCTACTAAAAGAGACCTTTGGTTCAGAAGTAACTAATGATGCAGTATTGATGTTCGAAACTTTCGCTTTTGTTTTGAGCTCTGTTATAGTTGGCATTATATGTCTGATTCTTGGCTCATTATCAATAAGAAATTTATCTGCACTTAGAAGACTGTCATTCCTCCTATTTGTTATTATGGGATTTTTAGCACTACCAGATTTAATCTTTGGAATTTCAGGAAAACCTACTGCCCCTATTCCTGTAATTCTTGCAAATTTGTTAACCATGGGTATATTATTATACGGGGCTAAAAGAGGTAATATTTAATTTAAAAAAATGGAAAAAAATATTTCAAAAATTAGAGCTCACGATGCAATTGTAGGTATGACATACCTTATTTCAGTAGCAGGATCAATATTTATTAATGCTAATCTTATTTATTTAGCTGTAGGCGTTGGTTTACTTCAAATTATAAGTCCTTTTACAAAGTTCTGTCCAGTATATTTTATGCTAAATAAGATCATGCCTGACACAGAACCTATTCAAAATGGTAAATAATAGCTTTAGTCTGACTAAGTGTTAGTTTATTTATCTAGATTTGCGCCTTTATGAAAATTAACTTCAGTAAATACAACGGTGCAGGAAATGATTTTATCTTAATTGATGATAGAAAAAACCTAATCAATGATGACAAGTCATTAATTCATGATCTATGTGACAGAAATTTTGGAATTGGAGCCGATGGTCTAATTATTTTAAAGGAGTCTATTAATTCTGATTTTGAAATTCTTCATTATACTTCTGACGGAAATTTAGGATCATTATGTGGAAATGGTTCGAGATGTGCAGTATTATTTGCTTATAACAAAGATATTATTAAAGTAAACACAGTATTTCATGCTTTTGATGGTATTCATAATGCTGAAATATTAAGTAATGGACTTATTAAAATGGAAATGAAACTCAACTCTGATATAGTCAGTAATTCGTATGGCACATGGCTTGATACTGGATCACCTCATTTAGTAATTGAAAAGAATGACACTGATAAATTAGATGTGAATATGGAAGGAAGATTAGTCAGATACAATGAGCTTTATAAAGAAGAGGGTGTAAATGTAAATTTTATTGAAAAGGTTTCTGATAATAAGTTTAAAATTAGAACATACGAAAGAGGGGTAGAAAATGAAACGCTTGCATGTGGAACCGGTTCTACAGCATCTGCGATATGCATGAATTTCTTGGGCAGAACAAACAGTGACAATATTACTATGCAATGTAAAGGTGGTGATTTAAATATTCAGTTTAATATTTCTGAAAAAGAGTATAAAGAAATTTGCATAATTGGTCCTGCTAAACTTGTTTTTGAAGGAGTTATTGAAGTTAAAAAATAAACTTACAAAGTATTACACCAATTAAAATTCCTTCAAGCCATGTAAGGATTAGAACCTGATATTTACTCAATTTAAATTCTTTTGAAATTTTCCATATCATCTTATCATGCCATTTAAAGAAACTGTTCATACTTAAAATTAATTATTTTTTGAGTGCCAATATGCAAGAAAAAGAAATAAGCCTTGAAATGGAAGTCTTATGATAGCCTGCTCTTTTGTAACATCTAAAACTGACTGAGATAACTCACTTTCAACTAAATGTAGGTTTGCAGGAAATACAGAAATTAGTAATACTATAATTCCATATGATGCAAATATTCTTGTCTTCTTAAAAGCTAATAAAATACCAAAAACTGATTCCATTACACCAGTCAAGTAAACAAAAAACAAATGCACAGAAAGATAGTTTGGCATTATTGCCAAAAAAAAATCTGGATCAATAAAATGTCTAAAACCAACATATGTATATGCAATTGACATAAAATATATGGTAAACAACTTAAAATACTTCATTAAACGATTAGGCTAATATTTGTTGAAAAAAGCTTAACAGAGATTGAGAGAAGAATAATTCCAAAAACTCTTCTGATAATTCCAATACCGTTTTTACCTAAAAATTTTTCAATTGTATTTGATGACTTAAGTATTATGTAGACAAATAATGAATTTATAACAATAGCGATAATAACATTAATTAACTGGTATTCTGCTCTTAATGATAATAGAGTAGTTAAAGTACCAGCACCAGCTATTATAGGAAAAGCTATAGGAACTATAGATGCAGTTTCGGGTTCCTCTCCTTGAAAAATTGTAATGCCTAAAACCATTTCAAGAGCAATAAAAAATATAACAATTGCACCAGCAACTGCAAATGAATTAATGTCAATGCCTATTAAGTTTAAAATCTCTTCTCCAATAAAAAGAAAGCCAATCATTATTGTCATCGAGACAATTGTTGCTTTTTCAGATTCAATTTTACCAACTTTTTCTCTCAATGATATGACGATTGGCGTGGCACCTATAATATCAATTACTGCAAATAAAATCATGCCTGCAGTAAAAATTTCCTTAAAATCAATATTGTCAATCATTTTTCAACAATTATTTGACCTTGCATATTTTCGTGAACTGAACATTGGTAGTAATAGGTTCCTTCACTTCCAGAGGGTATAGACCAAGAAACAGTTCCAGAATCAGTTCCATTATTTGTTACATTTGAAATTTGATTATCGCTACCTGATCCATTAATTGTCTTTAAATAAAAAGGATGACCGGGTGAATCAACATAAAATGTTAGATTGTCTAACTCCTTTACTCTTAATATTGGATCATTTCCAAAAATTGAACCAGAACTGTCAGTTACAGAAATTAGGTAATTATTATTATTAGGTGCTGAAACACTAAAAACAAATGTACCTGCTGGAAGTTCTTGTATGGGATTATTCACAACATTTGAATCTGAAGAATCAATTAGTCGTCCATTAGAATCAGAGGATGAATTCCCATAGCTTGATTCACCTTTATTACAAGAAATAATAAAAGCCAAAAGAATAAGTCTAGTCCAAAATAGAAAAGGTTTAAACCTAGTATTCATTTAATTTATATTTTTCAAGTTATAAATTTAATTTGAACTAAGATTAATATTTAAGTTATAGATTAAATACTCGTTCACTATTTTTACAAATATTTCAGAAAATTTATCCCTTGAATCAACTGAGTCTCTAAGACCTGGATAAGGAAATTCTAGCTGAATTGCGTTAAAATTATAATTTTTATTAGTACCATAAAGCTGAGTATTGAATCCTCCACTGAAATATCTCATACCTTGAGGACCAGGACTTGAGGAACTTGGTAGTGCCTCATATCCATTTTTTTCAAAAATAGATCCAAGACTTTTCTCACCCCTAATAACTATTGATAATGGCTGAGATGAATACTCAATTAAACTTGCCAGACTGGTTTCGTCAATTGATATACTCTGATTAATAAATTCATCAGATTCATCTAATTCCGAACCACTTAAAAGGTACCCAATCCATGTTCTAATATCAACAAACCCATCAGGATTTGGACCATGCCCATGAATATCAAATAAAATTCCTGTATTAAATTTTGCAATTATTTCTTCTCTAGCATTTTCTATATAATAATGAAATTCGTCAAATGCTCTTTCTGCATATATATTTCCCTGTGCAGCCTCTGTTTTATCTCGGTTAGCATCAAGTTTAGTTCTTCTAAGGTTGTTAATGATAACATATGGTCTAATCCCATAAATTGAATAAAAATAGCTTCTTATTGACATTGCTAATTCAATTGTATTAGAATCTGTTACAGTAACTCCATATGTTCTATTTGATATTTCAGATGGCGAAATATCACCACCATGAGGAACACTCAGAATGATTGGAATGTTTCCAGGATAATATGTTGAATATCCGTTTCTTCCTTGGTAAGTTTTTCCATATAAGTAGGGACCATCACTGCCTAGCTCAGAAAATTCAATAGTGTTTGCAATAATATCTTTATTATTTGTCTCTTTATTACATGCTGTAAAAAAGAAAAAAATAAAATAAATAAAAATCCTGATGCTGTATGTCATTGATTATCAATATATGATATTTAAAATTATGTTAAAACATTTATTAAATAAAAGTTAAACAGGTTTAATTCTTTTATGTAAATGAATTAAAATTCAACTTTTGTTTAAATTTTAAATAAAAGAAAAATGATTATTAAATTTATTAAATATTCGATTTTAAGTCTTGTTCTTTCTTCAAATGCTGATGATATGAATATAGTTGAAACTGCTATCTCAAATGATAACTTTTCAACTTTAGTTGCAGCTGTACAAGCAGGTGAATTAGTGGATGCACTTTCATCGGAAGGTCCATTTACAGTTTTTGCCCCAACAAATGACGGTTTTGCCAAACTACCAGAGGGAACTGTTGGCAATTTACTAAAACCAGAAAATAAAGAAACCTTACAATCAATTCTAACATATCATGTAGTTGCTGGTAAATTTATGGCAGGTGATGTTATAAAAGCAATTAAAGATAACGACGGTGAGTTTAAAGTAACAACTTTACAAGGCACTGATCTTACTTTGAAATTATGGGAAGGCAGTGTTTATGTCAAGGATAACCAAGGTGGTAAAGCAAAAGTTATAATTGCAGATGTTGAAACTACAAATGGAGTTATACATGCAATTGATAATGTGGTACTTCCAGAATAGTTTATTTTAATTATTTTGTTTGATGAAAGAGCTCACCTGAGCTCTTTCTTTTTTTTTAAAAGGCCCCTAATGGAGCCTTTTTAATTAATAATAAATTCAGATTTATTAGTTAGCTAACTGATTCTTTATATCGCTAGGTAACATGTTATCTACTCTTTGAAGTGTAATAACATTTCTGCCCCAATCTAGTAGTGAATTATTGGTAGCTTTCATATCATGTTCATATTGTCTCCATCCGAATAATTCATTATAAATCTCCTCAAAAGTTTGATCTGAGTTTCCCCAATGAGGATATTCATTAAATCCTCTAAAAGAAACATATGTATTTGGATTACCCCCAGAAACTAATTGAAAAGCTCTCCTTAATGTATTACCAGACATAATTTTATCTAATGCCTGACCAGACCTATATATAGTTTTTCTAACATTATCATCTTGTCCAGGTTTGCTGACCCATAGTGACCTCTCTAAGAATTTGGGTGGTGGACCGTCCTCACCTACATTAGCCCAAGTTAAAAGTTGCCAAGTTTGCATTCCAGATGCATTTTTTACATACGGTGCAACATTTTTTTCCCAGTATTTACCTTCATCATCTGATAATAAATTGTTATAATTAGATGAGTCCTGAAATATTAAAAGTCTTAAATAAGAGCCTTCATTCTGACCGCTAAGAATTCGATAAGTTATAATATAGCTCCCCTCTTTGTTGTTAAACATTTGAGTTTTTTTAGCAGCAGCTAATTCAAACTTTTCTCTCATTCCTTCCTTTGGAGTATATACAAATGCAGAAAGATATACTTGATCAGGATTTCTTTGAGAAAAAGATGAGAAAGTGACTGCTAGAGCTAGAAAAGTGAATATTAATTTTTTCATTTTTATTTGATTTATGATTATAAATAAATATAATAAAGAAGAAGTAATAAATAGTATAACTAAAAACTTTTTATCTTCTTTTTTTTAGTATAAGTTTAAGAGATAGCACAACGAAAATAACTGTAAAAATTATCCTAAAAAACTCTATTTCATTCATATTAAGGTTTGAATGTAAAAATAAATCTATTGAAAATCCATAAAATATCTGTAAATTAAAGTATGGAATCTTTAATTTTCTTCATTGGGTTTATTGTTTTTGTACTTATGCTTGCTGGTTTATTAATCCTTCTCTCTAAACATTCCTAGTTTTTTGAATAAAGTTTTTAAAATAACATTTCTTCTAATTTCATCTTATTTTCTTAGTTGTAATAATCTTAATTTAGATTCATATTCCTACTCTAGAATTGAAATAAATGGACCTGAGGACAAATTTTTCTCAAATGAAATCAAGACCTACAAAGACTCATTATTAATTAACTTGGATGAAATTATAGGGTCATCTCTTGAATTATATACCAAAAAAGATTATAAGTCTAGAAAATTTAATTCATCTCTTGGAAACTTAATTGCTGATATAATCTTTGTAGAATCTGATTCAATTTTTAAAACTCAAGAGAACAAGAATATTGACTTTGTCATTCAAAATCATGGTGGAATTAGAGCATCTCTTCAAAAGGGTGATATTAAGCTGACTGATGCATATAAAATATTACCATTTGAAAATGAAATAGTTATTGTTGAGATGGATGGAAAATCTATCTATGAAATAGTGTCATTCCTTAAAAATGAAATTATCCCCCACCCTTTTTCAGGACTAATTATTAATAATAAAGAAATTCTTATTCAAAAGAAACCAATTATACCTTCAAATAAATATTATATCGCTATAAATGACTATCTTTTAAATGGTGGTGATAATATGTTTTTTTTTAATAATAACACTCGAATATATAGGCTTGGATATACATTAAGAGACGCCTTTATTAATTATACAAAATCAAACTTATATATTTCATCAAAAATTGATGATCGTTTTATAAAAGATGAATAGAAGAAAGTTTATATATGATTCTAGCCTTGCATCCCTTTCAGTGATTGGATTTAATTCATGTAATTTAAATTCTAGAGATCTTAAGATTACAATTCTTCATACTAATGATGTGCACAGCCAAATTGAACCGTTTCCTTTAAATCACCATCTTTATCCTAATAAAGGAGGATTTGCAAAAAGAGCTAGTCTGTTTAAAGAGTTAATTACTATCAATCCTAACACATTGATCTTTGATGCAGGTGATATTTTTCAGGGAACACCTTATTTTAACTTTTTTCAAGGTGAATTAGAACTTAGTTTAATGAAGAAGATGGGTTATAACGCAGCAACTATAGGAAATCATGAGTTTGATGCAGGTTTAAAAACCTTTAAAAAGAATATTTTGAATAATGATTTTCAATTTATATCCTCAAATTATGATTTTACTAATACCGAACTAGAAGGACTAATAGATAAATACAAAATTTATAATAAAGAAGGTATAAAGATTGGTGTTTTTGGCCTTGGTATTGAACTTAAGGGGCTTGTGAACCCATTATTATATGGTGAAACCAATTATTATGACCCAGTAGATATAGCAAAGGACATATCATCAAAATTAAAATATGAAAAAGGATGTGATTTAGTGATTTGCATATCACATTTAGGTCATCAATATCATAACGATAAGATTAGTGATACAGAACTAGCTAAATTAACATCAAATATTGATCTAATTATTGGTGGACATACTCATACACTTTTGAATGAACCATTAATTTTAAGTAATTTGTCGGGTGAGGATGTTATAGTTAATCAGGTTGGATCTGGTGGGGTTTTTGTTGGTAAAATTGATTTTCATTTTTCCAATAATAATAAATACTCCAATAAATCTTTAGTTGAGGTTTAATTTATTTTTAATTGTATTTGAAGAAGTTTTTATCTAATTATAATAATAGAAGTAGGAGTGTATAGCCCAAATGAAAAAACTGATATTAAACCATCCCAAATAGTGTGTTTCACGATTAATTTATAATCTGTTAGATCATTAAGTTCCTCTAATTTAGGAGTACCATCAGAAATAAAACCTCCAACATAGTTGTGTTGTTTTACAGTTTTTTTAAAATTCTCTGTTGGCCCATCTCCATAGGTAAAAGTATGCACACTACAAGAATTTAGAAAAAACAGACAGAGAATTAGCAGAATTAATTTTGTTCTAAGCATATAATTATAAATTTAGGTAATTTTATATTATGAAAAGCATCTTCAAAATATCCGGAATGACTTGTAATGGATGTAAATTATCTGTAGAAGATAACTTAAACTCAATTGATGGAGTTGAAGAAGTCTATGTTGACTTAACTAAACAAGAAGCAGTCATTCATTCCAAGAGACCAATTAGCCTTTCATCAATATCTGATTCCTTGCCACCAAAATACAGAGTAACAGAAACAGCGAATATTGAAAACATTGGAACAATAAAAGTTAGTAAGTTTGCACAACTTAAGCCTTTATTTATAATTCTTGCTTATATATCAATTACAAGCCTATTGTTAAATTTAAAAAATTGGAACTCAACTAATGCAATGCTAGATTTTATGGGACTATTCTATATTATTTTTAGTTTTTTCAAAATTCTTGATATCAAGGGATTTTCAATATCATTTAGAATGTATGATCCACTAGCAAAAAAAGTATCATTATATGGGACTATATATCCATTTATAGAAGTATTATTGGGTATAATGTTTTTAACAAGGAGTGAAGTTGAGGCTGCCTTAATATTATCAATTATAGTTCTTGGTATTACATCTGTTGGTGTAACCCAAACACTTTTAAACAAAAAATCAATAAAATGTGCATGTCTTGGAACAACGCTAAAACTTCCAATGACTGAGGCAACTTTTATTGAAAATGCTTTGATGATAACAATGGCATTCCTATTATTAACTTAATTAAAAAAACCCCAAGTTTCCAAGGGGTTTTTAATTAATTTATGGTTAATAAATTAAATTATTGGGTTGCATCTATCCACATAACTTGCTGAACAACAGCTCTATAAAGAAACCCATCTGGCATATATTCTCCAGTTTTAGACCCAGAAGGACCTGAATTATCACCTTCACCAGCTAAAACTTTAACTGCTTGGACAACTGAACTATAACTATCCCAAGTCATCACTGTTGCATTAGTTGGATTTACACCAGTAATTTTGGTTGCAATTCCCCAGTTTGTTCTGCCTGTATCATTTTTTTCAAAAAATGGACCCCATAATTCTACATTATCATTTACAAAACCCTGAAGATTTTCAGGTCTACCATAATTCCATACCGCAGCAACACCAGAAGACCCAGGAACTTGCCCTTGTATTTTATAGTGATGTGTTGTACTAGCATTATAATATTGAGCTGTAGAAATATCATCAGCTGAAACACCGATTAATTCTTCAGGATTCCAAATTGATAGATCCATCATTTGATCAATTGATGAATAAACATTCACAAAGGCGTGAGTCCATGTGTCTGAAGCACCTCCTACTTTTGCAAAGAGACCCCAACCCATTTGCTTACCAGCATCAATGTTAGCCTTTGCAACTTTTGACCAATACTGAGTTTCAAGTCTAGCGACTTCAGCAACATCCTCCTGAGAAACATTTATATATGTTACAGAAAAATATTGAGCATTTACTCCAAACGAGAATGCTAATGATAATATTAAAAGTAAATTTCTCATATTTGATATTTTAAGTTTAAAGTGTAAATCTATGTATAAGAAAAGATTATTTAGATATAAGATATACCTTTAAACAAAGATTTATCATTTTGTTAATATATAATTAATATTATGATAATAAATTTAGATTTAAGTGCAAATAATTATTAATATGACTATGAAATGAAATTCTTTAGACCTTTTTTAATTTTGTTAATAGTAATGTTTCTATTTAGTGTTTTAATGAGTTTTTTTTCATGACAGAAGAGTTTTTCTTTCAATGCCCCTACTGTTGGGAAGAAATTTCAATGATATTTGATAAATCAGTTTATAATGACTCATATATAGAGGATTGTGAGGTTTGTTGTAATCCTATTGAGATCTCATACTCTTCAGATGGAAATGATATAACTAGTTTTTCTACAAATTCAATTGAACAGTAGTCTAACATTTTATATATTTATTAATATGACAAAACAAGATATTATTAAAGCCCAAAATTCTTGGTCAGAGGGAATAATCAAAATGGGACAAATATCTAATGATAGAACATCACTTGAAAAATTCGCAAGTGATTTTTTAGACAGATTATATAATTTTGATGATCAAGTGATCTTTAAACCAACAAAAGCAAAGGATATTCAATTTAGAAATGATAAGAAGTCTGCTATCTCATATTTTATTGCAGGAAATGACAAGGTATGTGAAGAAGATACTGGATTTGCATTATCCAATTGGTCTAAAATTACATTTGAAAACTCAGATATTATATTAGGAGAAGAACATGCCCTGGCTATGGGAAACTATATATTCGAAAATAAAAATTCAAAAATTAATGTAGAGTTCTCTTTCGGATACATAGAAGTTAATGGATTAGTAAAAATTAATCTTCATCATTCATCAATTCCATTTCAAGGATGAATTTATCCAGAATTATATCAGGTACAATGAACTGGGGTATTTGGGGAGTGAATCATTCCAAACAGCATATGTGTAAATTAATTTCCGAATCATTTGATTCTGGAATCAATTCATTTGATCATGCAGATATATATGGTGATTATACAACTGAAGAATATTTTGGAGATGCATTTGCTGAAACTGAAATTAAAAGAGAAGATGTTTTCTTTATATCTAAATGTGGTATTATGTACCCAAGTGAAAAATTACCAGTTAAAATTAAGCATTATGACTATTCAGAGAATCACATAAATAAATCTGTTGATAATTCACTAAGAAACCTTAGAACAGATTACCTAGATTGCCTCCTGTTGCACAGGCCAAGCCCTTTAATGGATATTTCGATAATCGCTGATACTGTAAATAGGTTAATTGAAAGTGGTAAAATTAAAAGTTTTGGTGTCTCGAATTTCACAGTTAATCAAATGGAAATGTTTAAAGGAAAAGCTGAAATATTATATAACCAGATAAATCTATCCCTTACCCATCTTGACCATATGTTTGATGGTACATTAGAATATATGCAGGCAAATAATATATTACCAATGGCATATAGCCCCTTAGGATCATACTTTAAAAAGGAGGATAGTAAAATAATAAAAGTTGTAGACAAGCTTAAAAATAAATATGGCTGCACAGACTATCAACTACTTATATCTTGGCTACTTAAACATCCGTCAAAAGTTTATCCAATCATTGGAACAACTAAATCTAGCAGATTAAAAAAAAGTTTAAATTCACTTAAAATTGAAATTGAATTAATAGACTGGTTTGAACTTCTTGAGGTGAGTATTGGAGAAAGAGTGCCTTAGAGAAATCCCATATGTTGATCCATCCAACTTAACCTTCTGTCTATCCATTCTTTCATAAAAGTGATTTCTTCATCGTGACTATTTCCTATAAAAGAATTTGGCCATACCCATTTACCCAAAATTGGCCAATAAATGAAGTTTTCATTAATTATATTACTATTTGAAAGAACTTTTACATGAGAATCAATAATATTATTTATGGCAAGATTACTTAATTTGTTTTGTCTAAGTTCTTCCCATCTATTTTTTAGTCTATCTTTAAAATATTCACTTTCCATTAATCTACCCCACCAAAAAGGTATTTGCCAAATGTCACCTGGACATACTGAATTAAACTTATATCCCCAACCAGTAGCTTTACTACCTTCACAATAATTTGCATTTCCAAATGCTAAATTAAAGTCCCATATTGGACCCATTTTTAATTTTCCATCAGGATCTTTATGGAGGTAAGTACTCAATCTGTAACCATCAATATTTTTTGTAAGTTCATTAATTATAAAAAAATTAATAAAACTGTCAATGTCAATAAAATTTAGGTATTCAGGACTTTCAGAGTAATCAAAATTGTCTTTAGCTAATACTGATTCAAAAGCATTTATAGAAGAAATTATATACTGTTTTTGATTATTATTTATATCACTGGGCTTAGGATAATGATAAATGAAATAAATTTCTGATTTCTCGGTAATATTTCCTTCAGTATTATAATTTGATCTAAATGAGAACAATTCGGAATAGCAAGTATTACAAGTTGCTCCTTCGCTAGTGGGTTTATCAATCTTTACAATAAAACCACCTACATCTGAATTTTCATTAAATTTTGAAATGTTAACTCTATTTACATCCCTTTTGATCTTTTCCATAAGAAGATAAAGACCTTTATTTTCATCATTAATAAATAATTTATAAAATTTTGTATTACTTGCTTTATAACCTATACTATTTGATAAATCAAAAACAAGTTTGTTCCTTATTAGTGATTTATCAGTATATGGACCATAAAGAATCCAATCTTCTTCACTTGGAAAACCACCAATACTGACATCTAAGTCCTCGGTGTAGCTTGAGTTTTTTGATTCAAATCCATATGATTTTTTTGGAAAACTTTGAGAAGAACTTCCTCTAATCTCTATTCCTATTTTATAATTTGATTGATTATCATTTTCTAAAACAGTTAAGTCTGCCATTGTTTTTGGTTCATCTAATATTTGTCTTCCATTGGTGTTAATCTTCATAGTTGGAAAATCTTCACTGAGATTTTCAAATACAACTTCAGTTAATTCATTATTTTCAAAAGAGTCTTGTTTACTACATGAGTAATGAAATGCTAAAAAAGTTAATAATATTAGTCTTTTAATATTAAGAGAAGAGTTCATTAAAAGTTTCATGAATAAATTTTGCAAGCTTAATATCTAATGATGTCACCCCACCTAAACTATGAGTAGTTAAATTAAAAGTAATTGTATCATATTCAATAATAATTTTTGGATGGTGATCTATCTTTTCTGATCTGTCTGAAACAAGATTTGCAAAACTCATAACTTCCATAAATGAAGAAAGCTTATATTTTATGCTTAATATATTGTTTTTTTCTTTCCATCCATCAAGCAACAATAAGTTTGATTCTATATCTTTAGGTGAAAGCTTTTTCAATTATTTCGAATTTATATATTTCCAAATATAGTATATGGGAATTAAAATAACAGCAAAAATTATTGCATAAAATAAAAAATATGCAAGTAATATTAAAAGTAAACACACAAAAACAACTCTAATAACTATAGATATTAGTGGGTGAGACATTAACTCATAATAAAAATTTAAAATTTTATTTTTAAAGTTATCCATATGCTAATTTAGTAATTATGTGTAGAAGTATTTCTCTTCAATTGATTTCCAAAGAAGTAGTGAAGCAACGCTTTTATAAGGAGACCATGATTCAACTAAAGAATTTACTTTAGATTCATCTTTAATATCAATTTTATAGTTGATTTTTATACTATTCATTAATGCTAGATCACCTTTAGAGAAGATATTAATTCTCATTAGCACAAACATTAAAAACATTTCAGAAGACCAAATTCCAATTCCTTTTATCTTGGATAATTCATTAATAACTTCCTGATTGGATGCTCCTATAAAGTCAAAACTACAGTCTTTAAAAAACATAAAAACATTTCTAATGTAAGTAACCTTTCTAAAAGATATTCCAATAGATTGAAGATCATTATCTTTTAATTCAATTATTTCATCATTAGAAAGATTTTCAACTCTTTTTATAAACCTTTCTTTTATTGTTATAGCAGCCTTAAAGCTAACTTGTTGTTCTATTACTAAATAAGATAATGCAAGTGGATAATTTTCATTGAATCTTTCAGAAATATTAATGTTTAACGAAAATTTATTTATTAAATAATCAAGACACGGATCTTTAGATAAATAATTATATGCTTTTTTTAACGTTTCTTGGTTTAGTTCCATTTATAAAAAAAAACGATATTTGCAATATGAAAAAAATAATTTTAAGCTTAACTCTTCTTCTGCTATCTTGTTCACAAGATACAAAAGAAAAACTTGTAGTTTATCAATCTCCAACTTGTGGCTGTTGCTCTGGTTGGGTTGCTAATATGCAAAGTAATGGTATGAACGTTGAAGCAATCAAAACAGATGATATGTATTCCAAAAAAGTAGAAGCTGGCATAGATCTGAGCTTGTCGTCATGTCATACTGGACTTATCGCAGGTTATTTTGTTGAAGGACACGTTCCATATGACGCTATAACTAAGTTACTTGATGAGAGACCCAATATAAAAGGAATAACTGTTCCCGGAATGCCTGCTGGAACAAATGTACCTGGTATGGAAACTATAAATGAAAGAGCAAAATTTGATGTTTTAGCAGTAAATTTAGATGGGTCGACATTTATATGGAAACAATACGAATAATAATTAAATTTTTTTGTGTAATCCTATCTCTTTCAACTATTTCCTGTGACAAAGAAAGATGTTATAGTATTGAAGGCAAAGAAATAATTAATGGAGAATATTATTTACTACTTGATAATAATTCAATGGGATTTGACGGAACTAATAATTATTCATCAAACAATAATTTGTATACCGGAGTACCAGACCCTTATGGTTCAGGAAAAGTTGATAAGGAAACTTATGATTCAGTCTATGTTGGGGATAAATATTGTCCATAAAAAAACCTGCCTAAAAAACCAAAAAAGACAGGTTTTGCAAATCAGATTCTACAATTAACAGACTATTTTTAGTAGATTTAGTCCTTTAATATCACTAAATTAGTACTCATGTTTCTAATGGTTTCAAACTTTTAGTATTTTTTTTAAGTTTTACATAATCAAAAAAAAAACTAAACTTTTATTATGAAATCTTTAATTATGAATAAAATAAATATTGATTTTAAAATTTATCATTTAATTAAGGTTAATTTTTATATACTAATTTTATCTGTAATTTATTCATGTAACTCAGAGGTGAATATTAATAGTGTAAATCAAAATCAGCTAAATAAAGAAACTAGTCTTTATCTTAAACAGCATGCTGAAAATCCAATCAACTGGCAAAGGTGGTCAAATTCAATTTTTAATATAACTCAAGAACTTGATAAATTAATTGTTGTTAGTATAGGGTATTCAAGTTGCCATTGGTGTCACGTAATGGAAGAAGAAACTTTTACAAACGATTCGATTGCTAATCTTATGAATGAAAACTTTATCAATATAAAAGTTGATAGAGAAGAAAATCCAGATGTCGATCAAGCATATATGACAGCATCACAATTAATGACAGGTATGGGTGGTTGGCCTTTAAATGTTATTACTCTTCCTGATGGCAGTCCAATCTATGCTGGAACATACCACACAACATCTCAATGGGATGATATACTCAAAAGGATCATCAGGCTAAAAAAGGATAATTATGATGGACTAAAAGATTTAGCAAATAATGTAAGAAATGGGGTAACTGATATAAATACTATATATAAAAGAAAAGAAATAAGTAATTTTAATCCGGAATTACTCAAAAATAATGTTCAAATTTGGAAGAGTAAATGGGATTTAAAAAATGGAGGAGACTTGGCGCAACAAAAATTTGTATCTCCGTCAAAATACATTTTTCTTCTTAACTATGCAAGGATTTTCAAAGACAAGGAGGTCTTAGACCATGTTAGACAAACACTTGATATTATATCTTCAAGTGGTCTTAATGATTTTATTGAAGGAGGGTTTTATAGATATACCGTAGACGATGAATGGAAAATTCCTCATTTTGAAAAAATGCTTTATGATCAAGCTCAAATGATAAGTTTATATTCCCTTGCATTCAAAGTATTTAAGGACGATTACTATAAGAATGTCACACTTGAAACGATTGATTTTCTTAATTTAAAAATGTCCTCAAAAGAAGGGCTATATTATGCTGCAATGGATGCTGATACTGATGGTGAAGAAGGAAAATATTATTCATTTAGTCGAGAAGAGCTAAATATTATATCCAAGGATACTGATTTTAAAACTTTTTTAAGTTATTATAACATTGATATAAGTAAACCTTGGGAAAACAACAAGTATTTACTTTTACCAAATAAAAATAATATGGAAGAAGATTGGCTTAAATTAAATAGTTTATCTCAAACCGATTTATTATATCTAAAAAGAATATGGGAATCTAAAATTATTGAAATAAAAAAGAACAGAACAAAGCCAAGAATTGATGATAAGATAATTGTTTCATGGAACTCACTTGCAATTACTGGACTAGTAGATGCATTTGAGGCTTTTAATAACCAAGAATATTTAAACAAAGCAATAAGCATGTTTGAAGAACTTAAAGCAAACTCATTTAAAAGGAATAAACTTATTCACACATATAAAGAGAATCAGTCTCAAGTGGGGGTTCTTGAAGATTATGCATACCTCGCTAAAGCCTCTATGAGACTTTTTCAAGCAACAGGTGATGAGTCTTACTTTAATTTTTCAAAAAAGATAATTGATGACGCTGTTAATGTTTTCAAAGATGATGAATCTGACCTATTAAGATATAGTAACAACGAAGAGTTATTTACAAAGCTGATTTCTGTTGATGATGGAGTTATTCCTTCACCCAATTCAATAATCGCAGAACAACTATTTAATATTGGGCATATAATTTTTGATGATAAATATCTAAGTTTATCAGACAAGATGGTCAATTCTGTGCAGAGTTTAATTGACAATAATATTAACTCATATTCAGTATGGGCTAATAATATTCTTAATAAAGTCGAATCATTTTATGAAATTGCCGTTATTGGTCCTGAATCAAAGTCCATTACAGATCAAATAACTAATTACTTCTCCCCAAATACTATTATTGTTCAATCAAAGACTAAAAGCAAACTACCTTTATTTATTGATAGATTTTTTGAAGATGAAACATATATTTATGTTTGCCAAAACAAAACTTGTCAAAGACCTGAAACTAATATAGATTTAGCTCTTGAACAGATCCCATATATAAATTGATATGAAAAAAGTTTTTTACAATTGTTCAATAGTAATTTTAATTTCATTAATAATAACTAGCTGCTCGAACAAAGATAAGTCTAGTGAGTGCTCAACTTTTCTAGAATGCCTTGATGGCACCTATTGGACTTCAGATAGGAACCAATCAATTTGGACATTTAATAATAATGAGAATGGAGAATATTTAGAAGTCTATATCTCAGGTGATAACTGCTATAGATATGAAAATAACTTTATTGTTAATGCAGTTTTTAATTATCAAACAAAGATTAATCTTTCAGAAAGTTTTAATGGTATTACATGGTTCTATAACATTGTAAATGATAGTGTAATCGAAAAGACAAAGTCAACTGGAGGAAGCACTTCATTTTTCTATAAAACAAACAAATCATTTCTAGATGATTTACTAAGTGTGGATGAGTGTAATGACTAGAGCTTTATAAATATTCTCTTTTTAAATAGATAGTATGCAGGTATGAATATTATAAATACATAAATAACTGCATAAAATAGTGATGCAACTTTTGGATATATACCTGTGTTTACAAGAGCATTAACAAAAATTGAATTTAGTTGAATTCCAATTATATAATCACTGTAAAATATTGAACCAAGAACACCGGCTAATACATATGTAAAAATCGAATTTGTGCCAAAAACCTGAGACATTTTAAACTTTTTATAACCATTAACATCAATTAAGTAGGTAAATGCTGCTGTTAACATAAAAGACATTCCCCCCATTAGAAAGGTGTATGATGTACTCCATAGATTCTTATTAACTGGAAAAGACCAACTAAAGAAGTCTCCAACAAATACAAGAATTAAACCGATATAAAATAGTTTAAGCAGTTTATCTTTAATATCTGAACTTCCTATTAGAATTGTACCTGCAATTAGTCCAAAGACTCCAGTAATTATTGATGGAATAGTAGTGAGAATACCTTCAGGATCCCATGTACCTTGCCACATTACACCTGGTAAATAATTTTTGTCAATATAATGCGCCATATTTAATTCAGGTACACTTAAATCAGGCTGACCTATTCCAGGTATTGGTATAAATAACATTACAAACCAATAAACAATTAATGTTACAAAAGATAAATACATAAAATATTTTTTCTCTATAAACATATATATCATTCCACAGAAAAGAAAAACAAATGAAATTCTTTGAAGAACTCCAGTCCACCTGATATTATCAAAGTCAAAGGATGGGAATATCCATAAAAACAAACCAACTAAATAGATTTTAAAAGCTCTCCAGATGATTTTTCTAATTGTTTTGTTTCTATCTAACCCTTTTTTATTATTAAGAGAAAGAACAATTGAAACACCAACAATAAAAAGAAAGTTAGGGAATATATAGTCTGTAGGTGTCAATCCATTCCAATCTGCATGAAGTAGAGGCGCAAAGACATTATCCCATGACCCAGGTTGATTGACAATAATCATAAAGATTAAAGTCATTCCTCTTAAAACATCTATTGATAGAAGTCTGCCTTTCATAATTTAAAAGTTAAAAAAAATATTTGATGAATCTAAATTTACTTATCAACTTGAATTGAGTAACCACCCCTACCCTTATTATCAAATAATCTAAGATTTACGATATCATCTTGATTTAGTTTTACAGGGTTACTATAATTCATGCTTTCATTATCAGGCAATGAACCATCAAGTGTATACTTAATATTTAATCCTGGAAATGCAGAATTAGCATAGAGAGAATCATTTTTAATAATTCCGCCAGGTTTTGGTAGATCATAACTTAATCCACCATAAATATTATCAATAATAGGTAGAACTCTCTGACCTATTGTATTTGTAAATTTATTCCAGTCATAGTCTAAAGTAAGTTCTCTCTTACTTTTATCCGAAATTTTCATCCACTTGGAATCCTTAGACCATGCTTTTTGAGAAAAAACTATAATATTTGGCATGAACATATAATCAAGAATATCCTCATTTCTGATAGTCTCACTCCAAATTTGAGATTGAATACCGATTATATTATCTCTATTACTAGGATTTAACTTTTCAGAGGATTCAATGTATTCTTTTGAAATATTATTCTTTTTAACTCCATATGAATCATTAAAAATATCGTAAACATCAACTGTCCACATGTCCTTGTAATCTGCATATCCACTCCATGAAAGCCCAACATTATCTAGATCTTTATCGTCTACCATATCAAAATAAAAGGCACTGGAATTACTCATTACAGTTTTATATCCAAGGTTTGCATATTTGTAGATCATATCTTGTCGTCCCTGACCCCAGTCATTTTTCCAAACAAATAATAAGATGTCGTCTCCCTTAAAAAAGTCTTTTATTTGAGTTTCAGACTGATTCTTCTCTGTTAATTTTAATAAGATATCATCCCATCCAGTCATGGTTGCATTATATGATGAGAGTTTATCATAAACTCTTCTCTGCATTATTTCATAAAGAGCATTATAATCACCTGATATTGAGTTCTCTTCCATGAATTGATCACAGATTGGCGATTTTTGCCATGCTCCGTATGGAAGTTCATCAGCAGCAACACCAAACTTATTTAAATCAACACCTGCTTCTTGATACATAAGGTATATTTCGTCAATTACTTTTTCATAAAAAGTAAAAGCACTTTCCCTGCATATACATGCTATATTATCATCAAACCCCTGAGCTGAATAATATTCACTTTCATCATCTGGATCAGTTAATAAATATTTTTCAGCTTCTTCTTGATTACCAAGCTCCATATATTTTTGATATCTAACATCCATTGAAATAATTGCTGATCTCATATGAGAAGGATAACTTATCTGAGGTATTATTCTAATATTTCTGTTATCAGCATATTGGAGTATTTCAATAAAGTCAACTCTAGAGAGGTATCCAGAACCAGTAGAATTTATATTTGGTCCTGAACCATACATAGGGATCAAACTCTCAAACTCATCCTTTGTGTAGGCTCTTTTTGAACCTACCTCAGTCAGTTCCTCAAGACCAGGAATTTCTAACCTCCACCCTTCATCATCAGTTAACCTAAAATCTAAATGATTTATTTTAAAAAAAGATAAATAATCTAAAATTTGTTTAATCTTATCTGGACCATAAAAATTTCTTGAGATATCTAATAACATTCCTCTATATGAGAATCTAGGAGCATCACTAATATAAATGTGTTTAAGGGTGTTGTTTTCAAGTTTAGAGGCAAGAAAAATTTGTTTTAAGGACTGTAATCCATACAGGGCTCCTGCTCTATCTGATGCCTCTATTAAAATTGTATTTTGATCTATAAATAATTTATAGGATTCTTCTTTTAAATTATCTATGTATTGAACTGAAATATCATAATTTGTAGAATTATTTAAAACCATATTAAAATTTTCAGCAAAAAGAGACTTTACTGTATTAATGTCAAGATTTAAAGATTCATCAACAAAAACTTTATATTCAGATTTTAGAGAAGATTCTCCATCTAATAATGTTAATTTACTTGGGGTTGGAATAATTAATTCAAGTTCAGATTTATCAAGTACATTACCTGAAGCATATAATTCATAGCGATCTTTAGAGGAAGGTGCATCAAGTTTCTCAATTCCAACTGCATTTTTCCAGTTGTAAGTAAACTTTACATCAATTATATGATTATTTGTTACTATAAAACCACCAACTGGAAGATCTGATATTCTACTAACTATTCCTAATTGGTTAAAGTCTATACTAATAGAGCCATTTGAATTTAAATGATAATCTTTACCAAATGATAATATGTTGTATGATTGACCAGCAACATATTCATATTTGATATTTTCAGGGATGGATTCGTTATTCACAATTGAACTCTGTTGGTTCCAATGCAATGACCATACAGAGTCAAAATCAACATTAGTTAAATTTAATATAGAGAGACTAACATCAAAGTTCCCATCATTCATTTTCTTAATCTTATAAACTACCTCTATTTCTTTAGATTCTGTAGTACACGAAAGCACAAATAAAAAGGCCATAGAAACAAAGAGTCTTTGAAACATGTGTTATTTTATTTTAGTAAATTCTATAAGATCATCATTCTTAGCTGAGATTATATAATCATTATTATTTAAAGTAATAAACTCCATATCTTTAACATCGCCATTAATAAATAGTCCACTTTTTTGAGTAGATATTGCATCAAAGCCTGAGTCAGGAGTATATTTTAGATAAACACCAACACTTCCATCATTTCTTGGAGTTTCAACTTCAGAATTATACATGTTTCCTGACACAACTATATCCATATATCCATCTTTGTCTATGTCCTTTTTAAGAATTTTATTAATAGAGGATAATTGAGTTAAAGTAGGTAAATTGTTCATTTTAAATGAGTTACCAGTATTTTCTAAATAAACAGATGAAAATGTTTTTGTGAAATAATGGAGAGAGTTTTTTAATGCCGGCTCGGTATAAACATCTTCAAGGGTTGCTATAGAAAATGCATCGTAATCTTGAAATTTCATTTTAATAGCTGGAATTTGATCTGAAGAACATTGTCTACCCCTGAGTGGATATTGCTCTCCATCATTATAATAACTAAGAACAATATCTCCAGTATTATTTTGATCAAAGTCATTATAAAAAATATCAAAAGTTTCATCATCTGATGTTTGATATTTGTAGTTGTTTCCAAGATTTCCAATTACCAGATCAATATCACCATCTTTATCAAAGTCTTCAGCAACAATATCATACCACCAACCTCTTGTAGAGTCTATGTCTATTAAAGATGTATCCTCAGAAAATTTTCCTTCATTATTCTTATAGAATTTAATTGGTGTCCATTCCCCAACAACAATTAGGTCTTTCCAACCATCATTATTATAATCAGTCCAAACTGACGATGTTATAAGACCTATCTCTTTAAAAGGAAAAATAGATTTATCAGCATTTTTAAATTTTATTCCATTTACGTCTGAAATGTTTTCAAGCAAAAAACTTTCAGCTGGAAGAGGATAGCTTCCAGGAACAACTCTTCCACCAACAAATAAGTCAATATCACCATCCTTGTCATAATCTGATGATGTAACTCTCATTCCGCTTGAAAAATTATTTGGTAATGAACTATTGCTAAAATTAAATGAGCCATTACCATTATTGATATATAATCTATCCTTTAATATTGGAGTGTTTGGTTCGAACTCATTCCCACCAGAGACAATATACAGGTCATTATCTCCGTCATTATCAAAGTCTTCAAGAATCATATCCATATCCTCGTATTTAGCATGTGCCTTAGAGAATGTAAAACTCTTACCATAGAATGATCCATCTGATTTTTGGATATAAAATGCGGTAGGTTGATCTTTCGCCCCTCCTACTACAAAATCATCAATATTATCTCCATTAATATCACCAATTGCTATACCAGGACCTAATCTTGAATTTTCATGAGGAAGAAGGACCTCTTTTGTATAATCATTATAGTCATTTTCATCATGTTTATGCTTGACAATATCAACATTTTCGAAAAATAGGTTTGATTCCTCAGTATCTGATTTATTTTGAGGACTAGAGTTTAGTATATCAAATTCAATTATCGAATTTATTTTAAGATTATTTAAAACTTCCGAATTACCATTTGACCACACAACCTTAATAGACTTAATTTTATTATCATTACCTAAACCAAAGTTAAGATATGGAGATACAGAAGATTGAAAGCCTCTTGACAGAGTAAGTTCTTGCATCTGACTTGAATTTTCAGTCTCTACGTATACTCTACTATCAATTCCAAATATATTATCTCCTTCACCTTTTAGCTTAATCCTCACAAAATTATTAGTGGAATTGTTTTTATAGATTTGAGCTTCCTGGTCGATATTGTTTACAATAATTTCTAAATCCCCATCATTGTCAAGATCAGCATATGTAGCACCATTAGAAAAGTTTTTATCATCTAACCCCCAATCAATAGAAACATCAGAAAAGGTTAAATCTTTATTATTCTTGAATGCAAAATTTGATATAGGCTCTGAGGGTATTTGATTAGTATAATACAATAGACTATCATTAGACATAGGCCTTAAATTAATTTCATTGAAATAATCTTTATTATTTATCTCTCTTCTAGTTCCGTTTGAGATGAATAGATCTTTCCAACCATCATTATCGAAATCAGCAAGAAGAGGACCCCAACTCCAATCAGTAGATGATATACCCGAGAGTCTTGAGATATTACTAAAGAAAGGTTTGTCACCCTTAATACGCCTATTTAATTGGAGTGTATTATGCATGTATTGATAATGAAATCCGTAATTAACGGTACTCCAAAATAGATCTGGATTCATACTAGCCATGTTAGCCTTTGATCTTCTATTATCTTTAGCATCCATATCTACCTGAATATAATCTAAGTATTGGTCATTATTGAAATCTGCAATATCAACTCCCATCCCATAAAAAGATGTTTGATTTGTTGATTCTTTAACTACGTCTGTGAAAGTTCCATCACCATTATTCATATACATAAAATCTGGAGAACTAAAATCATTAGATATGTATAGATCTGGATATGAATCATTGTTTAAATCTCCAACAGTTGCGCTTAATGTTAGCCCATAAGTTCTAAGTCCAGCATCCTCTGTAACACGAGTAAACGTTGTACCATCATTTCTGTATAGATTGTCAGTTTCATAATCCTTGGAGTTTTTCATTTTATAATAATAGTAGCTACTTGGTGCATCAAAAGGGGTCATTGGATAATTTGCTACATAAAGATCTAAGTCTCCATCTCTATCATAATCAAAGAATGTAGCTTGGACACTGTTACCAATATCATCTATTCCATATTCACCAGCCTTTTCACTAAAAGTATTGTCACCATTATTTATAAGTAATTCATTGTTTTTCACTCCATTCAAACCAGCTACAGATAGGTATATGTCCAAATAGCCATCATTATTTATATCAACCATTGTTGAGCCAGTATACCATTTGTCATCTCCACCAACTCCTGCTAAAGAAGTTATATCATCAAATTCAAGATTTCCTTTATTTAAATAGAGCCTATTCTCTGCCATATTTCCGGTAAAGAAAATATCATCAAGGTCATCATTATTTATATCTCCAACAGATACTCCACCGCCCATATATATATATGGATAGGTAAAATAATTTAATGTATTGTTTTCTTTTAGTTGATTTATGAAGTCAACTCCAGTTTTATTACTGGTTAGAAGGGTAAATTGTTTATTATTTGAAGTAATATCACATGATACAAGCACATACAATAAACTAAAAATTAATAAAAGTAGGTTCAATTTTTTCATATAATAAATTTAAAAAAAAAACAGAGTGAATATTGTATTCACTCTGTTATTTTTTTCTAATTTAAACTAAAACTAGTGACCTGGATTTTGCGTTAAAGCACCCTCAGAAGAGTCAATAGCGTTAAGAGGAATTGGTAAAGCTGTATGCTTAGAAGAAACAGGATTTACTCTGGCAGCGAAAGGAGGAATTGTTCTTCCTTCATGCTGAATGTAAGCATTTAATGTTTCAACCATATTACCCCATCTTCTTAGATCAAAAAGTCTGTGACCTTCAACTCCAAGTTCAATTCTTCTCTCATGTCTCACAGCAGTTCTAGCGGCAGAAACATCAGTCCAAGCTGAGTTGTATGTATCAATTACATAACTAGGGCCCGAATCAGCGGTAGGTGAGTTCTTAGCTCTTAATCTTACTTGATTAACATAACCTCTGGCTTTTTCAAGAGCTCCAGATTCAGCAGCAGCCTCAGCAGCCATTAATAAAACATCAGCATATCTAATTATGTGATAGTTTATTCCTGTTCTCTGTTCTCCCCATCCACCTGTTCCTCTATTGGAATCATCACCGGCAGTATAGAAATTTTTCTTTGTCATGTAAGGACCTGATATATCAGTAAAAGATGCTCTAATGTTTTCTTTTCCAGTAAAAGTACCAAAACCGTTGAACTCAACACCTCTTCTAGCAATTGTGTAATCGATTCTAGGATCTAGATTACCTGCATGAGGAGTAAATGCTTCAGCTGTCTCAACACCTGCATCATTTGCAATATCAGAAGATGCCCAATTAGATAAAGGAAGACCATTAGAATCTGTTTGGAATGCATTAGCTAAGTTTTGTGTTGGCTGGTAGAAACCACAACATAAACCACCAGTCATAGGACCAATAGGCATGTTTAGTGTTCCCCCTCTATTTCCTTGGAAAGATTGACCACCATCAGCAGCAAATTGAATTGCAAATACCATTCCTGGTCCATTCTCACCATCAGATCTCCAATTAGAAAAGTAGTCTGAAGCTAGAGCGTAATCACCAGAATTGATTGTATTCTCCAATGAAACAAGAGCTTCACTCCACTTTGATTGATAAAGCAAGGCTTTACCATGATAAGCAAAAGCTGTAGATCTTATTGGTCTACCTGGCTCAGAATAAGTACCACCTCTTGAAACTGGTAAGTTAGCAGCAGCATAAGCAAAGTCAGCTTCAATTTGGCTCCATATAGGACCAGAATTTGGCTGGTTAAACTCACTTGCAGCAAAATTTTCATCTGAAATATAAGGTACATTTACCCATTTTTTTTGAAGTTCAAAATTATAGTGTCCTCTTAAAAAACGAGCTTGAGCCATTTCAACAGTAAATAAACTAGGATCATCGGATGTATTAATAAGATTAATAACAGAGTTAGATCTGTTTATTCCAGCAAAAATTGCTCTCCAGTTGTTCTCTAAATAAGGATTAGTTGTATCCCATGTATAGAGTTCTAGTGCTAATAAGTCAGCTTGATCACCATCAGTTGATCCTTTGTGAGCATCATCAGCAAGAACATCCATCCACCAGTTGTCGGCAGCTATATGCCAGTCGGCACCATGGTTTTGACGAATACCGTCTAGCATAGAGTATGCTCCAACAAGTAATAGGTCAACACCAGTAGCATTCTGCAAAGAAGCATCACTTAATGCACCTACAGGATTAATGTCTGTGAAGTCATCAGAACACGATACTAAAAGCATCGAAGCTGATAAAAAATATGTTAGAAATTTTTTCATAATTATTATTTATTGGGGTTAAAATTTAATGTTTAAACCAATTGACGATGAACTATTTGAAGGATACTGGCCATCATACCATCCAAAAAGAAGAGAACCTCCATTAGGAACATCAGGATCAAATCCATCAAAGTCTGTCAAAGTTAAAAGGTTTGTACCGTTGTAATATATTCTTGCACTAGATGCTCCAAGCTTAGAGGTTAGAGAATCAGGAAGATTATATCCAAGTTGAACAGATCTTAATCTAACATATGAACCATCTCTTATGAAGAAGGAGTTAGACGAGGTAAACTCGTTATTTAAGATTGTCTCACTTAATGCTGGATAAGTAGCATCAGTGTTTGAAGGAGTCCAAGCATCAAGTACTTTTACACTTCTATTAGAGTTGAAGAATGCAGGACTTTCATAGTAAAGTGCTGTGTTATCAAAAATATCATTACCAATAGAACCATTAACAAACATACTAAGATCCCAGTTTTTATATGCAAGATTAACATTTACACCAAATAAAAAGTCTGGGTTCGGATCACCTATTTTTGTTCTATCATTATCATTAATAACTCCATCACCATTAACATCCTCATATTTAAATCTTCCAGGTGCAGCACCATCTTGTGTTGCATGAGCTGCAACTTCAGCAGCATCTTGGAAAATACCAAGAACATTTCTTCCGTAGAAGTATGCAAGAGGTTCTCCAACAGAAGTTCTTGAAACAGCACCTACTCTATCACCAAATCCAGTGTATGAATCAGCGATAAGCTCAGTAACTTCGTTTGTACTTTTAGTTATGTTTGCAGAAACACTATAAGTCAAACCAGATGATGAAACATCAGCATAAGAAAGTGAAAAATCAAAACCTGTTGATTCCATTGAACCCAAGTTTGTAAATGGAGCACTTGAATCAATTGCTGTACTACTAATTTTGTTAGTATCCTCTCCAACAAGACCATTTGTCTCATTTTTGAATACATCAATAGTAGCTGTAAGCCTATTATCAAGGAATCCCATATCAAATGCAAAGTTCATTGCAGTCATTGTTTCCCATGTTAAATCTGGATTACCTTTAGAAATTAGTGTTGCCCCAGGAGTAGCTAGACCAGCTCCCTGAAAGTTATAGTATGCTATAAATTCGTTTTGATCAGAAATATTAACATCTAAATTTGAACCACCAATTTGTTGGTTTCCCAGTTCACCATATGATGCCCTTACTTTTAAGGTATCAAATACACTACTATTAAACCAGTCTTCTTGACTCATTATCCATGAAACACTCCCAGATGGGAAAACTGCATCAGCAGTTGCTTTGGCAAATCTTGATGTATCATCTTTTCTTACTGTACCAGTTGCAAAATACTTTCCACCCCATGACCAGTTAGCTGTAGCAAATATTGAGAAAATTGATGATGAATTTTGGCTAGCATAACTTACAACAGGTGTACCAGCTCCATTACTCATTAAATAGAATTCAGGAGTTTCATATAAATAATCTGTTCTAAGAATCTGACTACCCTTAAAGTTTTGCTTAAGTGCCTCTGTTCCAACAAGAAGATCTAAAGTATGATCACCAAATGTATTCTTATAATTTAATGTATTTGTAACATTCCATTCATCTTGTCTAAAGTGTTGTTCTGTCAAAGTATTTAGAGTAAGTGCTTCACCATGCTCAGGGTTAAGAGCATTAAAATATCTTCCATGAAGATCTCTCATCTGAATACCAGCAGCAGTTTTGAAACTAAGTTCAGGAGTTATATCCCACTTAAAGTACATATCACCCATAGCTCTCAGATTTTTATTATAATCATCTTTAGATCTATAAAGCTCTGAAATTGGGTTGTTGTGAATACCTAGTCTAGAAGCATTGGTATATGTACCAGCAAAATTTCCGTTTGTATCATATACAGGAACAAGTGGTGAAGAACCAGTTGCTCTTTGAATTGGCTGATTTGGAGCTGTTGACTCTTTATCAAATGTTACATTTAATCTTGATCCAACTGTAATTTTATCTCCAATTTTAAATTCTGAGTTTAATTTAGTAGAAGCTCTTTCAAAGCCAGTATAAACCATTACACCTTCTTGATTCATGTAATTAGCTGAAAGGTAAAATTTTCCAGACTCTGAACCACCTGATGCCGCAAGAGAAACTTGTTTTGTCTCAGCAGTTTGAAATAATTCATCTAACCAATCAGTACCTCCAGAAGCTACCTTTGCTTGAGCACCAACATAAGCTTGTCCACTTGGCATAGGGACATTAAGAAAAATTGGAATAGTTGGTGTAGCTCCATTACCATATTGTGGGTGAGATGGTGTATTTCCATCATTTAAGATACTCTGCCATGTCATATCAGCATGCTGCTGAAGATTTAACATTTCAGGTCTTCTTGTTACAGTACTCAAACCATAATTTGCATCAACTTCAAATGAGTTTTCTGTATTATAGTTACCTGTTTTTGTAGTTACAACTATTACACCATTAGATGCACGTGCACCATAAATAGCAGCAGATCCATCTTTAAGAACACTAATGTTCTCTATATCTCTTGGATTAATATCTCTCATTACGTTAGGATCAGTCGTCTGAATTCCATCGATTACATAAAGAGGATCATTATTGTTGGTTGTACTATAACCTCTTACTCTTACGATAGGGGCAGCACCAGGTGCACCTCCAGAAATAACCTGAACTCCTGCAACTCTTCCTTGAAGAGCTTCAGCAGAATTAGTTACTTGAGTTTTAAATGCCTCATCAGTATCAACAGTACCAATAGCACCAGATACAGATCGTCTAGCAAGAGTTTGATAACCTGATACAACAACTTCATCAAGTATATCAACACTAGCTAATAGAGTAACGTTAATTTGGTTCTGATTTCCAACCGTTATTGTTTGAGATCCAAATCCCAAACTTGAAAAGGTCAACTGATCGCCAGCTGACGCGTTAATTTGATAATTACCATCAAAATCAGTAACAACCCCAGTATTAGTTCCTTCAACTACAATTGTAGCGCCAGGAATCGGATTGTTATCCTCATCAGAAACTAAACCATTTATTGAGTTCTGAGCGAAGATTAAACTTGATGATAACATCAATACAACTAAAAAAGCTTTTTTCATGTTAATTAAGTTTAGTTTATAATGGGCAAATTAAGTTAAAATATTGTTAAAATGAAAAAAAAAGTGAGTAAAAGTTATCATCTGTTCAAAAAAGTTGGTTTAAAATTAAGAAATCGACAATACATAATTATTCACTAATACCTTATATGCAGTAGGTTTGCAGTACTTCAGACAGATGTTAAATAACATATATTTAGCTTTAGTATTTCAAATATTAAAATAACTTTTAATAAATAAAAAACAATTATTAAAATTACCATTAATAATATTTATTTTAAATAATATTTGGTTATTATTGGTAAAATATTCCTTGTTGATCTTTAAATTTAAATACACTATGGAATGGTATGAAAAAAATAGAAAGGTAATTTTAGTTATATTCGCTTGCTATTTAGCTTTTAGGCTTATTACTATGATCCTTTCCTAATGTGTATGTTAAGATTATTATTATTATTATTATTATTTACAGCTACAAATAGTCATTCACAGATCAACCCTGAAAATATAGATATTGTTAGGGATCAATATGGAATACCTCACATATTTGCAAAAACTGATGCAGAGCTAGCATATGGTCTTGCTTGGGCAAATGCTGAGGATGACTTTAATACAATACAAGAAGCTTATCTTGCTGGGAATGCAATGTTATCGAAACATATTGGTCTTAGAGGAGCTCCTGCTGATTTCATAACACAATTTATTGGATCTAAGGAACTAATTGATGAGAAGATTGGTGAAATCAGTGATGATTATTTAAAGGTGATATCAGGATACGCAGAGGGATTAAATAGTTATGCAGATAAGAATCCAAATAAGGTTTTGTACAAAAAGCTTTTTCCAATAACTCCAAAAATGATGATGATGTATAGTCAGTTGCAACTTTTTATTTCAAATCAAGGAGCAGACTGGGCAGGAAGGATTCTTAGTAATGATACTCAAGATGAATATTTAGATCAAAATCTTACAGGATCTAATGTAATTGCTATGAATAGTAATAAAACCAATAATGGTGAAGCCTTTTTAGCAATTAATACTCATCAACCTCTTGAAGGTCCAACTTCCTGGTATGAGGTTCATTTAAATAGCGAAGAAGGTACTAATATTATTGGTACTCTATATCCAGGAAGTCCAAATGTTCTAATAGGAGTAAATGAAAACTTGGGTTGGTCTCACACAGTAAATTATCCTGATAAAACTGATGTCTACAAATTAAAAATGAAAAATAACAGAATATATATTGTAGATGGTGAAGAATACAAATTAGAAAAATTAAAAGCAAAAATTAATATTAAAATTCTTGGCTTTCCAATTAAAATAAATCGAAAATATTTTAAGAGTATTTATGGTCCAACACTTAAAAATAAATTTGGGTATTATTCTATTAGAACTCCTACTTTTTTTAATGTTAGAGCGCTAGAGCAGTGGTGGAGGATGGGAAGGTCTAGAAATTTCAGTGAATTTTATAGTGCTTTAAAAATGAGGCAAATTCCAGGTTTTAATATTGGGTATGCAGATAAATATGATACAATATTTTATATATCTAATGGAATAATTCCCAAAAGAGCTGAAGGTTACAATTGGAAAGGGATTGTTCCTGGAGATACAAAAAAAACCATGTGGACAGATTATCATGAAATAGAAGACCTTCCTCAAGTCATTCAACCAAAATCAGGATTTATATATGATGCAAATCACTCCCCTTTTAAATCTACATCGGCTTTGGAAAATCCAAAAGAGGAAGATTACAGCGAGAGAATGGGCTATGAAACATACGATAATAATAGATCTACTAGATTAATAGAATTGATTGAAGGTTATGATAAAGTATCATATGAAGATTTTAAGGATATCAAATACGATAATTCATTTCCATCGAAGTTTAATTATAACTTTATGGACATAAGTATGATTGAAAAGCTAAAAATTGATCCTGAAAATGATTTATTTGAAATATTAGATATTATTCAGAAATGGAACAGGAAGACAGATATTGATTCACAAGGAGCAGGGATCTACGGTGTTCTTTATTATCAACTTATAAGTAATTATAGAAATGAAATATTAGAAAACGATAACGCTGTAAGCAAAGAAACACTTCTATCAGCTCTATCGGATATCAAGTCATATTTTACAGATAATTTTGGATCGATTAATATAACACTTGGAGATATTCAAAAACTTGTGAGAGGTGACAAAGAAATTCCTATTTGGGGACTACCCGATGTTATAACTGCAATGTCATCAAGACCCTATAAAGATGGAAGGCGCAAAGTTACCCAAGGTGAATCGTATATTGGACTCGTTAGATTTAATGAAAAAGGCCCAACTCTTGAAAGTATCATTTCTTTTGGAAATTCTGATAATCCTGATTCAGAGCATTATACTGATCAAATGGAACTTTATTCAAAATTTAAGACAAAAAAAATGACTTTTGATAAGCAGGAAATATACAATAAAGCTAAGAGTATTTATAATCCAAATTAATTTTTGTCCAGGGCCTCATTATAAATTTCCTCATATAGTGGAATAATCTTTTTAATATCATATTTTTTTGCATTTTCAAATGCCTGAGATCTATATTTTTTCTTCAATGATTTGTTAGAAAGAATTCTAATAGCATTTGATGCCATTGATTCAATATCGCCAATATCACTTGTATAACCCGAGTTACCATTAATATTTAATTCGGGTAAACCTCCTGTATTAGATGATACAACTGGAACTTTTAAAGCCATTGCCTCTAAAGCTGCAAGACCAAAACTTTCTTTCTCAGATGGAAGAAGAAAAAGATCAGAAGAGCATAGAATCTTATCTACCTCATTAGTCTTTCCAACAAATATTACTCTATTTTTTAAGTTATTCTTTCTTAAATAATCTTTAGCTTTCTTCTTTTCAGGGCCATCTCCAACCATTATAAGTTTTGAATCTATTTTTAAATTTATTTTCTCAAAAATTTTTATAACATCGATTATTCTTTTTAATGGTCTAAAGTTACTGACGTGCACGATAATTTTTTCATCTCCCTGTGCAATTACATTTTTATCGCGGGCATCATACATAGTTCTATATTTATCAATATCTATGAAGTTTGGAATAACCTTAATTTCTCTTTCTATCCCAAAGAATTGTCTAGTGTCTTCCATTAGACTTTTTGAAACACATGTAACTATATCAGACTTGTTAATACTAAAGGTGACAGCTGGTTTATAAAAAGGATGATTTCCAACAAGAGTTATATCAGTTCCGTGAAGAGTTGTTACTATTGGAATTTTATAACCATTTTCAATGAGAATTTTTTTTGCCATATATGCTGCATATGCATGAGGAATTGCGTAGTGCACGTGGAGTACGTCGATTTTATGCTTATAGACAACATCATACAACTTACTAGATAAAGCTAACTCATAGGGCTCGTATTTAAATAGTGGATAATCAGGCACATTTACTTCATGATAATGTAGGTTTGATGATAAAGCGTCAAGACGAACAGGCTGACTATAAGTAATAAAATGAATTTCGTGACCTTTTTTTGACAATTCAATTCCAAGCTCTGTAGCTACTACCCCAGAACCACCAAATGTTGGGTAACACACAATACCTATTTTCATTTATGGTCTATTAAGGATTTATAAACAATTTCTTGAGATCTTGTTCTTGTATTGCTTGTTTGCAATAAAGTATTTTCTCTTGTAGGATAAGTTCTATTGGATAGAAAAATAAATATTATATTCTTGTCAGGATCAGCCCATGCCATTGATCCTGTATATCCATAGTGACCAAAGCTCTCAGAAGATACACCACCAAACGTGGACCCATGTCTACCTTCAATTTGAGGTTTATCAAACCCTACTCCACTCCTATTTTCTTTATCACAGAAATAGCAAAAGTTGAACTGATCGAATGAATCTTGAGAGAATAATTTGAAGTCGTCATATTTACCTTTTTGAATCATAGCCTGAAGAACAATGGCTACCTCATAGGAATTTGAGAATAAACCTGCATGACCTGAAATACCACCCAGCATAGCTGCACCCTCATCATGAACATATCCTTGTAATTTTGAATATCTAAAAAAATCATCTCTTTCACTTGGAACGATCTCATTGAGATTGATCTTTTCATGTGGATTAAACATTGTTCTTTTCAAACCAAGTCTACTGAATATTCTTTCATTAGCTAAAACATTTAAAGGTTTATTATACTTATCTTCAAACCAAAATTTTAAAAAATAAAAAGGTAGATCAGAATATTTATATTCTAATTCATCTATTAATTCACTATCAACAATAGATTTAAAAATCTTCTCTCTATAATTAGTCTTTAAAAATAAGTTTTCAGATACAGGTATCGAAAATGAAGATTTTGAATTTCTTTTATAAAATCTTGATTTAGGCTTTTCTTTCCTGTCCAATGTCTCTTCATAAAAAGGTATCCAGGGTCTTAACCTAGCATAGTGAGACAGCATTTCTTTAAGTGGAATTTGAGCTTTATCTTTTAATCTTTTCTTTGGGAATAGTTCAGATAACTTTGTGCTTAAAATTAATTCACCTTTATCATACTCTTGTAAAACTAATGGCATTGTAGCAATAATTTTTGTTATTGATGAAAGATCAAATACATGACTATTCTCAAGCTTAACATTCTTTTCATATGTATGAAATCCAAAGCTTTTATTATAAATGACTTTACCATTTTTTGAAACAAGCATTTGAATAGCTGGAGCTATCATTGAGTCAATACTTCTAATGGCAATAGAATCAAGATCTTTAAGTTTTCTTGAATCAAAACCCTCAAAGACAGGTCGAGAAAAACCTAATATATCTTTTTTATCAATAGTTAAGCCATGGTTTACTTTAAAAAAATCATTTGATACTGGAATTCTACCTTTAAATGACCTCGCACCAAACATTAGGTCTGCAGCAATTTCCTGAGAAATCATATTATTCTGATAGGAAATAATGATTGACTCAAAATTATCAATTGATTTAAAAGAATTAAGGCTATATGGATTCAAGAATAAGTTTAAAATAACTTTATTAGATTTACTAATGTTATCTATTTCTCTAACAATATCATCAGGTATAATATTTGATGCATATGGACTAGAACTAGAACCATGATAGGTAATTATAATTGCATCATAATGTGTTTTTTTATTAATTGATGCATAATCATCGCCATTAAATTTTTCAACATCAACATACAAAGCCATTTTATTTGTAAAATACTCGCTGTTATTATTTCCAAAGGAGACATGTAAGTACTTTTTATCACTAGATAATGGCATTATCTCTTTGTTGTTTTTAACAAGAGTAATTGCTGACTCCATTGCTTTTGAGTATAAAAGTGAATCTTTGGGTTTGTTCACTTTTTTAAGAATACTTTCAGGTTTTATTTCTGTGTAATTATGGAGTCCTGATCTAGCTTTAAGTGATAAGATTTTTTTTACTGATTTAGAAAGCCTTTCTTCAGATATTTTTCCTTTATTATAAGAATCAGCAATTAGTCTTACTCCTAAAGAAACATTAGTTGACATTAAGATTATATCATTACCAACCTTAAATGCTCTTAGATCAACATTAATAGAGGGATCTTGAAGTACACCCTCCATATCAAGGGCGTCGGTAACAGCTATTCCTTGAAAATTATATTCATCTCTTAATAGCCTACTAACTGTTTTAGATGATAAAGAAGATGGATATCTTTTATCAATTGCTGGAACACTCAAATGAGCTAACATTACAGATTCTGCCAGTCCATCATCAATAAGTTTCTTAAATGGAAATAATTCAACATTATTTAATCTTTTCATATTTCCACTTATTACTGGAAGTGTTTTGTGAGAATCCTTGTCTGTATCACCATGTCCGGGAAAATGCTTAATCGAGGTATAAACTCCAGCATCTTTGTGACCCTGTATGTAGGCCTTTGCTTTTTTATAAACATTTATTGGATCCTCTCCAAAAGACCTATTTCCTATGATAGGATTTTTAGAATTATTATTTACGTCAACAGATGGTGAGAAATTAAAATTAATACCTAGTGCTTTATTTTGTTCAGCCATTCTTTTTGAAATCTCTCTTACAAGAGAATCATCTTGGATTGCTCCTAGAGTCATATTCCATGGATGTGCAAAAACATCTGATAGCCTCTGCGATGGGCCCCATTCAGCATCCATAGTAATTAACAAGGGAGTCTTTGCAAGTGACTGAAACTTATTTAACCACTCCAGATGGGACTTAGTCGTTCCAATCGAAAATAGTAGACCACCTATTTTATCTTCAACAACAAGTTTTTTTATTTCATTATAGTTTGATTGTTCAGGTGATACCCAGTTAACAAAAAGTTGAGCAACCTTCTCTTCAGTTGTTAAAGATGAATAAACGCTATCTACCCACTTTTTTTCTGTATAATTTAAATTATCATACAAACTTTGTGAAAAGACAAAAGTTATATTAAAAAAGAAAATTAAGAGGTTTCTTAACATATTATAAGAATTTAGAAAGCCATGATAGTCCAATATCTATTTCAAAATCATTTAAAAGTTCACCTTTAGTATTTATAGAGGTATTGAATATAATTGTTTCTGATGAAAAAGTTCCATCTTTAATTTTGCTTTTTAAATCATTTAGACTTGCTGAAGAAATTTTATTATCTATTTTGAAGTTAACAATTAATCTATTTAATAAGTCTACTTGAATAGAATCTGAGATATCTTTAATTAGTTGAATTGAATAATCTATTGAACATCCGCCTATAGGATTTATATTTTCATTCACTGCAATAATAATAAATCTTTTATGAATTATTGAATATGAACATTCAAGATCTTTTCCATGTGCTTGCCACGAGTCGAGAAATAAACTCGCTTTATCATCAATAATTGACATTTCTAATTCAATTAAATCTCTATCTGATTGGTATATCCAAATTCTAGAATCGTCGGGCATATTTTTAAAATCTACTCTCATAAGTCTTCAGCTTTTTCTATCATTTGAGCTATATCAACAACATCAATATCTTTCTGTTTGGATGTCATGCCGTCACTCATCATCGTGCTACAAAAAGGGCAACTTACAGCTACGATTTTTGCATTTGTTTTTATTGCTTCTTCAGATCTCTTAATATTTATATCTTGATTACCCTTTTCCGGTTCTTTAAACATTTGGGCACCACCAGCTCCACAACACAAGGATTTAGATTTACAGCTTTTCATCTCTATAAGTTCAGCATCTAATTTTTTGATTACATCTCTAGGAGCCTCATATATTCCATTGGCCCTTCCAAGATAACAGGGATCATGGTAAGTGATTTTTTTACCTTTGTAATAACCTCCAGAAATTGAAATCTTATTGTCTTTAACTAGATTATTAATTAAAGTAGTATGATGAATAACTTCATAATTTCCTCCAAGATCAGGATATTCATTTTTTATTGTATTAAAGCAATGTGGACATGTAGTAATTATCTTTTTGACCTGATATGAATTCAAAATTTCAATATTTGAAATTGCTTTCATCTGAAATAAAAATTCATTACCTGATCTTTTGGCAGGATCACCGGTACATGATTCTTCTTTACCCAGGATAGCATATGATATGTTTGCTCTATTAAGAATTTTGACAAAAGCTTTAGTTACTTTTTTTGCTCTATCATCAAAACTACCTGCACAGCCAATCCAAAAAAGGTATTCTGGATGCTCACCTCTTGATTTTAGTTCTGACAAAATTGGTACTTTCATTATTTCTTGTCTAATTGGTCGTCGTCAAAGACTTCAATGGTTACTTTTTTCTCAATTAAATCTGTAAATTTTCCATTATACTTTGTAGCCTTGACTAAGTGATTGTCTATCCAATGATAATTTCCTCCTCTTGGTTTTCCCATAAGTAAACTATGATATTTAAAGCCATTATCCTTAAGCCACTTTTCTGTTACTTCTCTATGTGATTCAATTCTTGCAGTAAAAAAACATATGATATGGCCTTTATCATACCAGTTATTAATTGTCTCTAGAGCATCTGGATATAATTTTGCGGTAACCATTCTCTCTGGCTCCTCATTTGGAACATCGTCACAAATTGTGCCGTCTATGTCAATTAGATAATTTTTTATTCCTTCAGGCAAAATAGGACTAACTTTCTCACCCTTTTCAATTTTTTGATGTAAATAATTTTCAACTTCTTCTTTTTTCATAATATAATTTTAAGATTCTTGGATCCAAAGTTCTCTATCTTGTTGGTTATAAGGCCATGGGGCTCCATTATTTTCAATATTATTCATCATATTGTTTAAATCTGGATGAGCAGAAGATTCTTCCATAATTAAATATTGTCTCATATCCATAATTATGGATAAAGGGTCAATGTTTATTGGACACGCCTCAACACAAGCATTACAAGATGTGCAAGCCCATAATTCTTCTTTAGTTATGTAATTGTCTAATAGTCTATCACCATCATCAACAAAATTTCCTTTATTTGCTGTAATATTCTTAGATACTTTTTCTAATCTATCTCTTGTGTCCATCATTATCTTTCTTGGTGATAGCTTTTTTCCTGTAAGATTAGCAGGACACTCACTAGTACATCTACCACATTCAGTACATGAATAAGCATTCATTAGCTGAACCCAGCTAAAATCTAAAACATCAGAAGCACCAAATTTATCAATTTCACCATTAGATTGAGAGGCCTTTTCTGGATAAAACATCAGGAGAACTTCATTTCTTACTGATTCTAATATCCCAAATTTTCCTTTGTTATCAAGATTTGCATAATATGTATTGGGGAAAGCTAAGAGTATATGAAGATGTTTAGAATAATATAGATAGTTAAGAAAAAAGAAAATTCCAATAATGTGTAACCACCAAAAAACTCTTTCAAATAAATAAACTGTAGACGTCTCGAAAGAATCAAATAAAGGAACCATAATAGAGGAGACAGGAAAAGATCCAGCTTTATAGTAGCCCTCAAAATTTCTTTCTTGTAGAATTAAATCAGTAGCATTCATTGATAAAAACAACAACATTAACACTACCTCAAAATAAAGTATATTATCTGCATCAAACTTTGGCCATCCCTTCATTTCACTACTAAGAAATCTCTTTATTTTGACTATATTTCTTCTAGTCCAAAATAGAATAACTGAAATTAAAACTAGTAAAGCTAAAATTTCAAAAGAAGCAATTAAAAAGTTATAAAAATTAGGATTAAAATATTTAGAAAAGAATCTATGTGAACCAGTCACTCCATCAATCAATATTTCAAGCAGTTCAATGTTTATGATAATAAACCCAATATATACAATCACATGTAGAAATCCTGAAATTGGTTTAGTAACCATTTTAGATTGACCAAGAGCAATTCTTATCATGTTGTAAAGCCTTTTTTTAGGGTTGTCAGACCTATTTACAGGTTTGCCAAGTTTGATTACAGTTATTAACTTTTTTATATTATAAATAAAAAAGCCAACTGATGTTATCAGTAGAATACTAAAAATTATATTAGGTAAAATATTAATCATTTACTTTCTACCAAAAACTGAAAAATGAACATATTTTTTTGGATTTTCTTTTATATCATTAATCAAAATGTTCAAACTCTCTATCGATGAATTAAGATTATTATAGACTTCATCTTCATTAATTAATTTACCAAGAGTTGAGTCGTCTGAATCAAGTTTATCTACAATTGAACTAATACCATCAACTGAAACCTCAAGATTAGTAAGAAGAGAAGACAGGCCGAAAGAATTTAATTCATCAGATACATTTGAGAGATTAGAACTTATTTTTTCAAAATTATCTATAGTGTTATTAATTTGAGTATTCTTGGATATTAATGTTTCTTCAATAATTACCGAAGAATTGTTTATTGCATTAATAGCAGATGTTAAAACACTAATTGATTCTTTAATTTCCTCTTGAGTCTGTCTGTTTAAAACATTAGATGCACCAGTAAAAATTGAGTCAACACTAGTTATAGTACTTTGTAATTGTCTTGATAGAGGTTCTATCTGTCTATTAATTAATTCTGTTAATCCAGGTCTAACACTAGACATAAGCGTGTCACCAGTTTTGACTATAGATTCTCTTTCAAATATAGGTTCTATTGAAATAGCTAGACCACCTAGAACACCAGTTTCATATATTGATGCTGTGCTTTTTGAAGAAAAGTTCAATTTATCTTTTACCTTAAGTGTAACAATTATTTTAGTTGACTTAGGTAAAAAATCCAATTCTGTAACATTTCCGATAGACAAGCCATTTATCATAACATTGGCTCCAACTAACAAACCATCAACTTCATCATAGACTGCATAAATTGTCTTTTGCTTATCAAGAATGGATGATCCTTTTAAATAATTAAATCCAAAGATGAATAAAAGTATAGTTGATAGTACAAAAAAAGCAGCTTTAATTTCTTTTGATAGTCTCAAGGCAGTTTAGGTTTATGATGTAAAAATAAGAATAATTTAGTTAGTGAAATATTATCTGTAGCCTCAATTTAATTTGATTATTTCATTGTTTTGAAATCTTACAACAAAAGATGAATTAAAACCACTAGCTCTTGCAGTTTTTAAATCCTTATTTGCTTCACTTAAAGTTTTATGTTTTCCGTATAAATATTTATACATTTCTCCTTCTCTAACTACATCAACTGTTTTTAATCCTTTAAAATTGTAGGGCTCTAACTCTATTAGTTTATTGCTCGCTGCAATTTGAACTCGGTAATAAACCATATCACTATTTACACTATCAATGAGATTAGATGTTGAAAGATTACTGAAAAACTCATTCTTATATTTAATTACAGCATTTGAAATAGCATCTGCCATTTCTAACTGCCCTCTATTTGAATTTAAGTATGCACCCTCTTTTTTATTAGTCAAAAAGCCAAGTTCAATAAGTACACTTGGCATGTAGGTGTATTTTAAAACAATAAATCCAGCTTGTTTTATATTTCTATTCTTCCTGTTTAATCTATTAACAAATCCATTTTGAATATATGAAGCAGCAATAATACTTTGGTCAAGATATTCTTCTTGCATCAAAGTCAGCCCAATAACAGATTCTGGATTATTTGGGTCAAAACCTTGGTAAGTATTTTCATAATCATCTTCATAGAAAATTACAGAATTTTCTTTTTTGGCAACATCAAAATTTCTTTGGTTTGCATGAAGGCCTAGTACAAAAGTTTCGGCACCAAATGCTTGAGAGGCATGGGCATTACAATGAATTGAAAGAAAAAGTTGAGCATCTGATTTATTAGCAATATTTGCTCTTTCTAAAAGGTTTACAAATCTATCTCTATCTCTTGTATAAATTACCCTAATTCCATTATCTTGAAGTTTTTTACCTAATTTCAGAGATGTTTTTAAAGAAATTATTTTTTCATAAAAACCGTTGCTTACAGCTCCTGGATCCTTGCCACCATGTCCTGGATCAATAACAACTGTAAAATTATCACGGTTTCTTATTTCTTGACCCTGAAGACTAAAAAAATAGAATTGAAGAAAAACAAGGGCTACTAACCTAAGTGAATTCATTATTATAAAAAGATATAATTAAAATTATGATTAATTTTGAATAAGTTAAGTACCTTGTTGATAACTCAATTTTAAATCTTGAAAAAAAAATATTTTATACACTTTATAATTTTAATATTTTCAGGATTAAGCTTCTTAAATTCGCAAACTAATGAGTTAAATCAAGATTCTATTCCTTCAGTTGATAAAGAAAACAAATCTTTACTTTTAAATAATGTAAAATATGATGCATCTGACTCAATTATAATTGATCAAAAAAATAATAAGATAACTCTGTACAATAATGCCAAAATTGAATATGGAGATGTTGAACTTACATCTGGTATTATAATTTTAGATTATAAAAAAAACATTGTTAACGCTGGAAGAATTTCTGATGTTAATGGCGATCTTAGCCAATATCCAACGTTCACTCAAGGTGGAAGTGTTGTTAACCCAGATTCAATTAAATATAACTTTAATAATCAAAAGGCTCTTATTTGGAATTCTAAGTCTGAAGAGAATGGAATGAATATACTATCCACTCTAACAAAAAAACAAAATGACTCAGTTTATTACTTAAAAGATGGTAAAGTAACAACAGGAGGAAATTTATTAGGGGGTGATACAGAAGAGGCTGACTATTTTTTTAAAATTAGAAAAGGTAAACTTGTCCCTGGAGGAAATATTATTACAGGATTTACCAATCTGTTTGTTAAAAATGTACCAACACCTATAGGTTTGCCTTTTGCATATTTTCCATCTCAACAAACAAAAGATTCAGGATTTATAATTCCAAATATTAATGAAAGTAATCAGAGGGGTTACTCACTTCAAAATGGTGGATATTATCTTCCACTTTCAGAATTTTTTGATCTTACAGTACTTGGTGATTATTATACAAATGGAAGTTATGGAATTAACATTAGCTCGTATTACAGGAAAAAATATAAATACAATGGTAATTTTACTATTAGATATGAAAATTTAATAAATGGAGAAAGAGGACTCCCTGGTTATGGTAAGTCAACAGTTTACAATATAAGGTGGTCTCATTCTAAAGACACAAAAGCATCACCATATTCAACATTTAGTGCATCTGTAAATTTTGGTAGTAGTGATTATTTTAGAGAATCAGTTAATCAATTAAACACTGCTAATTTTTTGAACAATAATTTGAGCTCTTCAATCTCATATTCTAAAAGTTTTCCAGGGTCTGCAGGAATTCGTTTATCCCTAACTGCTAATATGTCTCAGAATACCCAATCTCAAGAGGTGAACTTGACACTTCCGACTCTAACTATAAATTCTAATAGATTTTACCCTTTTGAAAAAAAAGGAAAATCTAAAAAAGGTTTTTTCCAAAATATAAATATTCAATATTCATCAAAAGCTGAAAATAGAGCTATCTTTTCTGATGATCTTTTATTGAAAAAAGGAATGTTTGAAAATGCTAAATCTGGAATACAACATAACATTCCTTTTACAACTAATTTTAAAATGTTAAAACATTTTAGCCTAAGTGTTGGAGGAAATTATCAAGAGACATGGACTGGTAAAACAACTAAATTTTCAAACTATCAAGATCAAAAACCACCAGTAAAAGATACAATTAGTGGGTTTGATAGATTTGCAACATATAACTTTAGTGCCAGTCTGACAACAAAAATTTATGGTATAGTGAATTTTAAACCAAAGAATAGAGTTCAATCAATAAGACACACTATGACTCCAAGTATAAGTTATAGTAATAACCCAAGTTTTGAGAAGTATTATGATACTTACATAATTGATGCTGAAGGAAATACCATGGAATATACAAGGTTTGAGGGGGGATTGTATGCTGCACCTGGGAGAAACTATTCCAGTAGTATTGGCTTAAGTATTCAAAATACAGTAGAGGCAAAGTTAAAACCAAAAGACTCAACTGAGACAGAACTTAGAAAAATTAATATTTTTAAAAGTTTAAACTTATCAACCAGTTATAACTTGGCAGCAGAGGAATTCCATCTATCACCGATAAGGGTATCTGGAAGTTTTGATGTGTCTCAAGGGTTCACTGTAAATACTGGAGCTACATTTGATGCTTATGGACTTGATGATAACAATAACAGGATTAATGTATTTAATTACAAAAATGGAGGAGGTCTTTTGAGACTTACTAGTGCTAACGTTTCAACTCAGTATCAATTGAATAATAATACATTTAAAAGAGGTCAAACTCAGGATCAAATTGATGAAAATACATCTGGTGGAGGAAGGAATGATGATTTATTTGGTGTTTCTCAGGACTTTTCAGATTCAAGGCAAAACATACCTGATGAAGGTGATGAACAAGAAGAGGAAATTGATCTAACCAATTACATATATAAAATGCCTTGGTCTATAAATCTAGCATATTCATTGACATATAATAACTCAAGAGGTCAAAATGATTTTTCAACAAATTCATTAATGATATCATCTAATCTTTCACTTACACCAAAATGGATAGTTGGTATTTCATCAGGTTATGATTTTAAACAAAAAGGCTTCACTTATACACAGCTAAGATTTGACAGAGACCTTGACAGTTGGAAATTAGATTTTTCTTGGGTACCTTTCAGCCCTAGAGCTTCTTGGAATTTCTTCATTGGAATTAAGTCAGGACTCTTAAGTGATCTTAAATATGAAAAAAGATCTGAACCTGATAGATCATTATAAAATATGAAACAGATAATAAATACAAATAAATCTCCATCACCAATTGGCCCTTATAATCAAGCTATTATTGCAAATAATATGTTATTCATCTCAGGACAAATTGGAGTTGACCCTATTTCTATGAAATTGAATGATAAACCCATAGAGGAAGAAACAGATCAAGTAATGATTAATATTAAGAATATTCTTGAGGATGTTAAGTTGGACTTTAACAGCGTTGTAAAAACAACAATTTTTCTCTCTGATATGAGCTTATTTAAAATTGTAAACGAAATTTATGGAAATTATTTTGAGAAAGGTAAGGAACCGGCTAGAGAAACAGTAGCAGTTAAAACTTTACCAATGAATGTTAATGTAGAAATATCAATGATTGCTGTATTTGACTAATTCACAATTTTAGTTTTGTGATAATCAACAAGTCCAGTAATAGGCCTTTTAATAAACTTTCCTGTCTTTAGATTATATTTTAAACCTATTTTTGTTATTTCATCTTTTAGATAATATGCAATAGAACCAACATAGTGTATGTCAACCTTACTAAAATCATCATACTGAAGTATTTGATAGTCTATAAACCTTTCCAATCCTTTGAAAATTATTTCTTTAAAGTATTCATTAGACTTATTTTCAATTAAAAATCTGGCGAATCCAGCTAAATAAGTGTTAGGGTTTTCTTCCCTGTAGAGTCTATTTTTTATTGAATTTGGTGACAAATCATAACTTTTAGCAAATTCTTCTCTTAAACTTTCAGGCATTTTATTGAAATAATAAGCTCTTATTAAATATTTACCATAATAATTTCCACTTGCATAATCCATTAGAACATAACCAAGAGATTCAACTTTCTGAATTACATTTTTTCCATCATAATATGAACAGTTTGAACCTGTACCTATAATATTAACGATTGAAGGAATTCCAATATCTACAGTTGAGTAAACAGCTGCATAAGTATCTTCTTTTATATCAAATTTACTATTTATAAAAATTGATTTAAAGACTTTTAAGATTCTCTCTTTAGTTGAGTCAACTCCACATCCTGCTCCATAAAAGAAAAGTTTATTTACTAATTTTCTGTTTTTATATATATCAAAATTATTTTTAATCCTCTCATTTAATATCTCATTTGATAGCATCTGAGGATTTAAACCTAAAGTCTGAGTAGAAAAAATTTCTTCACCCTTATGGTCGAGTGCTATCCAATCAGTTTTTGTAGAACCACTATCAACAACTAGTATCATTGTTTGTTATATTGAATATATATGTTTTGATAAATCAAGTAGTTTATTAGAATACCCACATTCATTATCATACCATGAAATAATTTTGAAAAAATTAGAGTTTAATTCCATACCAGCATTAGCATCAAAAATTGAGGTTCTTTTATCTCCAATAAAATCTTGAGAGACAACAAGATCATCACAGTAACCAAGTATTCCATTTAGCTCATTATTTGAAGAATCTTTCATGACTTTTTTTATTTTTTCATATGAGGTACTTTCTTTTAGTCTAACCGTAAGATCAACCACTGATACATTTGCAGTAGGGATTCTAAATGCCATACCTGTAAGTTTACCTTCTAACGACGGGATTACTTTTGTAACAGCTTTTGCAGCTCCTGTAGAACTTGGAATAATGTTTAATAATGAACTTCTACCACCCCTAAAGTCTTTTTTAGAAGGACCATCAACTGTAAATTGAGTAGCCGTTGCGGCGTGAACTGTTGTCATCAAACCTTCTTCAATAAAAAAGTTATCATTAAGAACCTTAGCAATCGGTGCAAGACAATTTGTTGTACATGATGCATTGGATACAATTGTATCGGATGATTTCACCTCTTTATGATTAACTCCCATTACAAACATGGGAGCATCCGGACTTGGAGCAGATATTACTACTTTTTTTGCACCCGAGTTTATGTGACTAGATGCTTTGTCTATTGAAGTAAAAATACCAGTACATTCAGCTACAATTTCTACACCCATTCCAGACCAATCAATATTATTTGGGTCTCTTTCAGCAGTAATTTTAATAGATTTTCCATTAATTATTAATTTATTATCGCTTACCTCCACAGATCCATCAAAAGGACCATGCACAGAATCATATTTTAAGAGATAAGCGAGATGATCAATATCCAGTAAGTCATTTACTGAAATTAGGTTAAAATCATCATTATTAATTGCAGATCTAAAAACTAGCCTACCAATTCTTCCAAAACCATTTATACCAATATTTATTGCCATTTTATATTTATTTTAAAAATTAAATTGAAATTATATCACAAACTCGTACTAAGCCATTATCTAACAGTTGCCCCCCTTTAATAGCTTTTTCAATTGGAACAGTTACCATGTTATCATCTATAATACCAACCATTACTTTACTTTTATTTGAAATAAGACAATCAACAGCATAAACACCCATCCTTGAAGCTAATACTCTATCAAAGCTGCTAGGAGATCCCCCTCTTTGAATATGACCAAGGATTGAGACTCTTATCTCATAATGAGGAAGATTTTTTTCAATGTGGGATGAAAAACTAAATACATTATCCCCAATTTTCTCACCCTCAGAAACAACAATTATACTTGATGATTTACCTGATTTTTCACTCTTTTTGAGGGAATTTAGTAATCTATCTAGTCCCATGCCTTGTTCAGGAATTAGAACTTCCTCAGCACCTGCAGCAATCCCAGAATTAAGAGCAATATGACCTGAACCTTTACCCATTACCTCAATAAAAAATAGCCTATTATGAGAACTTGCTGTATCTCTAATTTTATCAATTGCATTTACTGCAGTATTTAATGCTGTATCAAATCCCAATGTACATCTTGTACCAACTAAATCATTATCGATTGTTCCAGGAATACCAATTGTTTTTATACCATGTTCCTGCTCAAAAAGAAGAGCACCAGTTAACGAGCCATTTCCACCTATAACTACAAGTGAATCTATATCATATTTATCAAGTGTACTCTTAGCTTTTAATCTTCCTTCTTTTGTTCTAAATTCCAGGCATCTTGCAGATTTAAGAATTGTACCTCCTTTGTTAACTATATTGTTGACTCCTCTAGCATTGAGCTTTACAAGATCATCTAAAATTAAACCTTCAAAGCCCTTATAAACTCCATAGCAATCAATGTTATTATAAACAGCAGATCTAACAACTGCTCTCACTGCAGCATTCATTCCAGGAGCATCACCCCCTGATGTAAGAACAGCTATTTTTTTGAGTCTTTTGGCCATTATTAAGTTGAACAAATTTAAATATAAAAATCAAGTATATTCAACAATAAAGACAAATTGTTAATTATTATTAGCAATAATTTTTGACAACAAACTTCTAAAAGTTTGAAAGTCTACCTGATATGATAAACCAATTCCTTGAGTATAACCTAGTTCATCTCCTATATATCTAAACTCATTTTCCTTGTTGAAGACTTTTGCTCTTAAAGTTCCATCTTCATTTAAGATAAAGTCAATCTGAACATCACCAATTATTAGTGTTTCCTCTATTCCTCCAATTGGAACTCCAATATTTCCATTAAATAAGATTTTATCACTTATTTTTGTTGACAACGAAACACCAAACCTATCTTCAGTCTTAATGTCCAATAGCTCGCTCTTGTCACCCTGAAGATAATTTAATCCTACTTCTAGAGGGCCCTGATTCCCCCCAAGTATATCGGTGAAAACCTCAGAGACCTTTTCATATATATTATTAGTTATCCCCTCTATTGATACACTAACTTCATTAATAAAAATACCTTGAGTTAATAGTGAAATAGCCTGAAGTTGTCTTATCTCTGGATCATTTAATCTGTAATTTATCTCAGAGGTAACTGTGCTACTTGTGTTTGGAAAAAATATTTCAAAATCAGGACTATCTGGTTTGGTAAGTTCACCAGTTAATTTTATATCCACATCTGTAGGAATTTTTTTATTAAAGTTTGGGTTATCAAGAAGGAGAGCAGGGTTTGCACCACCAGGAACCTCATAAGTTGCCTGTATGTTCATTTGAGCAGCAAGTGGATCTCCATCCCATGTTATAGTTCCACCTTTCTTTAATTGGAATTTTTTATCAATCAAGGCTAGATTTCTAAAATTATATATACCCTCGGTAGTAATAAAGTCACCATAAATATTAAACTTTCCATCGGAGTCAATTTCCATAAAAAGATCACCATTACCTTTTCCAGAAATGTAACTACCAGTTTCTTGATCAATGGTAATTTCAACCTCCGCACTATCATTAATTTCTAGATTCATATTTAGGTCTAGAGTCTTGTTAATATTATTTGACATATTATTAATAGCAGAAAACTCCTCTCTGTAAGAGTTTAAATCTGTGAAAGTTATAAAAGAAAAATCATCAATTGTATAGTTTTTTGACTGGGGAATGGTGATGCTTGTTCCACTTTTAGTGACTCCATCTATATTAATTGAGACTTGATTAGTTGGACCTTTTATTCTAATATCGCCACCCATATAAGCTCTTCCATAAAAACCTGAAGTCTCACTATATTCTTTATTTAGTATATAAAGTCTCTCTGATTGAAAGTCAAGATCTAGATTCCAGTTTTTATAATCTTTGTGAGTAATTTTACCAACTAATGATGTAGGTAAATTATTAGATTCAGTTTGAATATTGACATTATTGAACTCAAAATTTTGATTATATAAATCAATTTCTGAGTTTTCAGACAAGAAGTATTCAATATTCAAATAGGGAACTGTAAACTTCGATTTATTAAGGTATAACTTGCCATTGTGTTGAATATTACTTGATTGACCCCAAAGGTTAACCTCACCTGAAATAATACTGGAAATATTTGACATTGTGTTTGAGCCTATCTTTTCAATAAATGATATATCCATGTCTTGAATAATAATGTCAATATCGATATTTGGATCTTCATCAGTCAATATTATAGACCCTTCACCTTTAATAGAGCTTAATTCTTCTTCATATAAGTCAATATTGACAGCATAGGAATTATAGTCTGTGTTACCAAATATATTAACACTCAATTCTCCAAGATTATGATCTTTAATTTGAAGATTTGAAAAATTAGAATCTAATCTAAAAGTTCTATTCTCAAAGCTTCTCTTAATACTTATGTCCGAATTAATACTTCCAGTAATTGGGTTTTTATTTATATCAAAAAAATTGCTAACTAAAACGTCTGAAATTTTAATATTAAAATTTAAATCATCATTATCTCTGTAGTAACCATTTATTTTAAATTTTTCACCAAAATAAGATTCTACTTGAAATAAACTTTCGCTTAATGATATTCCAAAATCAAATTCACTGTCTTGAGCTATAAAATCAGTATTAAGAATTTTATTAAGATCAGATAAATTATCAAGCTTATATTCATCATTAAAGTTTCTAAAGTATATTTGATCTAATTTCAAAAATGAAGTTATATTATTTTGATTTGATAAGTTGATTTTAAGATTTGATTGAGTAGAAAACTCCACATTACCTAACCTGTCTTCTCCTCTAATATCAATTTTACTATCAACATCAAATACTTTTTTTAAAATATTACCTGAAAGATTAGACATAACATTTATATTATCTGTGTATATTTCAACTATTCCATCTAGAGTATTATTTTGTATGTATAAATTTGTGTTTAGATTAAATTCATGATTGTTTTTAATCAAATTAACATTTGAGTTAACATAACTTAATCCCTTTGAGGATCCATTAATTAAAGCAGTTGCATCTATATAACTAAGTTTTAGTATTTCTAATATTTCGTCATTCTCTCCTTGAGAGTAATCTAGACCTATTTGATAATTAAAGCTATCATCAAGATTAGCTCTCCCGCTAAGACTAAATTTAATTTCTGAATTCTCTTTCTCACTTAAATTGATATTTAAATTTTTATTATTAATATTTAGATCTCCTTTTAATAAGGGTAAATTAAGTTTTTCATAAATATCATAGTTATATGACAGATATTCTTCATTTATATCTAAGTCATTTATTAAAGTTTTAATTTCAATGTCTTCAGATGAGATATCTTGAATATTTAACTCAGCATTAAACTTAAATAATTTGCTAGACAATGATAGACTGTTGACAGTTAAGTCTTCTTTTGTTCCATAAAATTGAAGTTCTCCTGATATATCATTATTTATTTTATAATTAGTTTGAAATGTTTCAAATAAGATTGGGTTAATATTAAAATTTATAGTTGAATTACTAATATTTTTTAATTTAAAACCTTCATCAAAGTCGATTGAAATATCACCTCTCAAGAAACTGTCTTTATCATTTACATGCATATTATTTAAAATAATAGTAGACTTATTAAGATTTACAGTTGAATAAAAATTATCTATCGATAAATTATTATAAGATCCACTAAGACTCTCTATATTAAACTCAATTCCGTTTATGTTCCTATTAATATTTTTTACAGATGAGTTGTCTATCCTTATTTTGTTTTGTATTGAATCATTAATGAATATTACATAAGAGTTTGTTATGTTTAAATCATCAAAGAAAATATTATCTAAAATCTCATTAATATTAAAACCTTCTTCAATTTTCTCACCCTCTTGGTTTATAAAAAGTTTTAAACCATCAATATTTAGTGAGCTATCATATTGATAATTTGATATTAGAGGGATATATTTTGTGGTTAATGATTCAAGTTGAACAATTGTGTCAGAATTCACATCAGAAAGTATTATACCAGAAATTACAAGATCACCTTTTAAATTGAATTTAGAATCTGAAATTTCAATATTATTATCTGTATTTAGATTTACATATGATATTATATTCTTTCTAATGTAATCTTGAAATGATGGAGAATTAATAAACAAAAAAAATGTGGATAATACTATCAGTAATAATCCGGAAATGATGAAAAATATTTTTTTTGAATTCTTAATGATATTTCTTGTTTAAATTTGTTTTACAAAGATAGCAATGTCAAACAAAGATATCTACATACTAGGAATTGAATCTTCATGCGATGACACTTCTGCAGCAATTTTAAAAAATGATATAGTATTATCTAATATAATTGCTAATCAAGATATTCATAAAAACTATGGAGGTGTAGTACCAGAACTAGCTTCTAGAGCTCATCTATCAAACATAATTCCAGTTGTTGAATCTGCTATAAAAGAAGCTAAAATTTCATTAAATCAACTTTCTGCAATTTCCTTTACTCGCGGACCAGGATTAATGGGATCACTAATTGTCGGGACTGAATTTGCAAAGGCACTAGGCTTATCATTAAAGATCCCTGTAATAGAAGTTAACCATATGCAAGCTCATTTATTGGTACATTTTATAAATAATGGAATTGAAGACCCTCCTTTTCCATTTCTAGGAGTTACTATATCAGGTGGTCATACTCAGTTTATTCTTGTAAAGGATTATTTTAAAATGGAAATACTAGGAGAAACTCTGGATGATGCAATTGGAGAAGCATTTGATAAGTGTGGAAAGAAACTAGGACTTGGATATCCAGCTGGGCCATTGATAGATAAGATTGCAAAAGAAGGAGATGAAAAAAGATTTAAATTTCCCTTACCAAAAGTTAAAGGTGATGATATAAGCTATTCAGGGTCAAAAACTGCATTCATAAATTTCCTTCATAGAAATCAAATTATAAACAACAACTTTATTAATGAAAATATTGTTGATATTTGTGCATCAATCCAAAAGAATTTAATTGATAACTTAATGTCTAAAGTTGAGCTATTATCTATAAATAATCATCTTAGCACAATAGTCTTTGGTGGTGGTGTATCAGCCAACAGCTATCTTAAGAAAAGACTCAAGAAGTATTCAAGTAAAAATAATATAAGAATTTTTATACCTGAACTAGAATATTCAACTGATAATGCAGCAATGATTGGTATTGTAGGTTACTTAAAATATAAAGAATCACTTGAATCTAACCTAAAATCAACCCCTTCTCCTAGACTAACTTTCTAATGGATCTGTTTTACTCAAATTATAAAGCTACAGATAAATATATAGTCATGAATGAGATTGACAGCAAACATATATCCAAATCTTTTAGAAAAAATGTTGGAGACAATATAAGAGTAACAAATGGACTAGGTTGTTTATGTAATGCTGAGATAATTGAAAGAGGAAAAAAAATAAAAGTTAAGATTAAAAGTATCAAGAAGTTTGAAGCACCTAATCTCTCTATCCACATTGCTCTATCTCCTCTTAAAAATATTTCAAGATTTGAATGGTTTGTAGAAAAAGCGACTGAGCTTGGAATTAATCAAATAACTCCATTAATATGTGAATATTCAGAAAAAAAGAAGATAAATGCAGAGAGATTAGAAAGAATTCTAATTAGCTCCTTGAAACAATCTAACCAGTTCTTCAAACCTGAAATTAATTCAATAAATACTTTTGAGAGTTTTATACTAAATAATAAAGATCAATTATTCATGGCTAATTTAAAAACATCTAATAAATTAAGTAAAAAGCTTTTTACTAAACCAAATATTTGTCTTATAATCGGACCTGAGGGTGGTTTTTCAGAAAGGGAAATTGATCTTGCAAAAAAACAAGATATAAAAGAAGTAACCTTAGGGAGAAGCAGATTAAGATCTGAGACAGCTGCAATTTATGGTATGTCTATAATAAGGTCAATACTAAATTAATAATTATTATCACTATAGTTTAGATTAGATTTCTGATTCTCGATTGACTCAATAAATTCAAGTTTCAATTTATCTATCAAATTTTTACATGTTGGATTATCATTAATTGAGCTGACGCCATGTCCTGCAGACCAAATTGTTTTCCATGCTTTTGCCTCAGCCTCTGCCATATCTTTTCCAAAATCTATTTTTTTAGAATCATTCCATACTTCCTCAGTTACTCCCATAGCCTCAAGACTAGGCCTTAAGAAGTTTGCATGAACTCCAGATACTGCAGCTGTATAAACTATATCTTCAGCTGAAGAATTAATAATCATATCTTTATAACCTTCTTCAGCCATACTTTCCTTAGTATTAATAAATCTAGTACCCATATACGCAATATCCGCTCCCATTTGAAGAGCAGATGCAATATCTCTTCCATTTGATATTGCCCCTGATAATATAATTGTTTTATTGAAGAAGCTTTTTATCAATGATATCATAGCCATTGGGTTTTTTAATCCAGCATGACCGCCTGCTCCAGCAGTAACAAGAACCAATCCATCAACATTTGCTTCAGCCGCCTTTTCCGCATGTCTTTTCTTAATAATATCATGGTATACTAATCCACCATAACTATGAATTGCATTTACAATGTCAGGGACAGCTCCTAATGATGTAATAATTAGTGGGACTTTATGTTTAACACAAATATCTAAGTCTGCTTTGATTCTAATGTTTGAAGGGTGAACAATTAAGTTTACTCCAAATGGTGCAGGCTTTATACCTGTCTCATTCTCAAATTTTGAAAGCTCTTCTTTAATTTCAACTACCCACTCTTCAAATCCTTCTGAAGTCCTTTGATTAAGGGCAGGAAAAGTTCCAACTATTCCCTTTTTACAACATTCAATTACAAGTTTTGGACCTGAAATTAAGAATAAAGGCGCTGCAATTACAGGCATATTTAATTTATTATAATAGTGTTTATCCATTTTTTCTTTTTTTGCATGACCATTCAAAATCAAATTCAGAGATTAAGTCTCCTTGCTCATCATATCCCTTTGCTTTAAACCAAGCTTTAGATGTAACATTTTTGATAGTCGAATTTATTAATTGTTTAGCAGTTTCACCTTCATTACAAGTGAAAGTTATTTTACCTACTGCTTTTTTATGAAAGCTTGATTTATTACTTACAAGAAGCATTGAGATATTATTTTTTGAGTCTTGAATAGATTTTGTAAGTAGCATACCAGTTGTTAACTCTGCAGCCATACCTTGAACCGCCCAGAACATGGACCTATAAGGGTTTTGATTAATCCATTTAAACCTTACTTTAACTTCACATTTATTTTCATTAATTAGAGTAAGTCTCACACCTGTTAACCAGGCAGCAGGGAGCTTTAAAAGCATCCATCTATTAATTTTACTTGGTGTATATCTCATTTATTCTGTTAAAATACTAAATCCAATATGAATATTACCAGTTTCTTTATCAACATACAGTTCTCTATCTTCTTGAGTTCCATGACAAGTATCTATTGAACAAAATAGAGATCCACCTGCTAGCCTTACTTGATTTGAGTTAACAGGTTCTGTAATATCCCAAACATTTCCAACAATATTAACATATTTGATAGCAGAAATTGGGTGTGTATTATCTGAGACGATTAATCTATCATCCGAAGATACTAAATCCCAATACTGCTCATATGTTGGAAGTTGAACATCTGCCCATTTACAGTACTCAATTGCATCTTTGTAACTTACTTGTGTTACAGGTAGACTATCAATTGAGACATTGATACCATCTGGTTTCATCCAATTTGCACCATTGACAACTTTATAATCATAAACATTTTCTTGAACAAAGGACCAACCATACTCTTCTGCACTAGTTATATAACCAGTATCATCAATAAAGTCTTTGAATTCCATAACTGAAACAGTCTTAATTTTATAATCTTTAGGAGATGAGCATGAAACTAGAGCGATAAATAAGATTAGGGATATTTTTTTCATATCAATTATATATAAAGCTTTTATCTAATTTCTTCGAGTCTTTGTATTTAATCCTAAGTTCTTTTAATTCTTGTGTTAAATTGTTAACAACTTCCTTATAATTAGTATCATTATAAACATTATTCATTTCATTTGGATCATTTTTACGATCATATAATTCCCACTCATCAACATCATAGTAAAAATGAGTTAGTTTATAATCTTTATTTACTATTCCATAGTGTCTTTTTGCCATATGCACTGAAGGATACTCATAATAATGATAATAAACTGATTCCCTATTCCATTTATTAGAATTTCCTTTTAATAATGGTATGAGACTTTCGCCCTGCATATCTTTTGGCGCATCAATCATTGCAGCCTCTAAAAAAGTTTGGGCAAAGTCAAGGTTTTGAACCATTTCCTCATTTGTTGTTCCAGGTTTAATTTGATTAGGCCATTTAATCATTAGTGGGGTTTTGAAAGACTCATCGTAAATAAACCTCTTATCAAACCAACCATGTTCGCCAAGATAAAATCCTTGATCTGAAGTGTAAACAACTATAGTGTTTTTGTCAAGTCCTGTCTCTTCAAGATAGTCTAGAACTCTTCCTACGTTGTCATCTACAGATGAAATGGTTGCCAAATAGTCTTGCATATAACGTTGAAACTTCCATTGCATCTTTTCTTTGTTAGTCATGTTTGGCCAATTTGCTTCAAAATCTTTACTAATCTTATCTAAAGTAACGTCATATTTTTTCTTTTGTACCTCATTGGCTCTATCATAACGGTCATTAAAAGAATTAGAGTTAGGTTCAAAGAAAGTACCGTCACCCCTATCATAAACAATTTTTGGCTCAACATTTTCCATCTTTTCAAAAACTGAAGGCCTAACCTTACTGTCTTGCATGTATTGCATGTGTGTTAAAATGTTCATCTCTGCAGTTTTAGCAGCAGTACCCCTTCCAGAATAATCATCAAATAAGGTTTCTGGTTCTGGAAATTCCTTATCATAAAACTGGGCAAACTTTTCTGGACTTGGCCACCAAGCTCTATGTGGAGCTTTATGGAGGTAGAAAGTCAAAAAGGGTTTATTTTTATCTCTTTTATTTTTAAACCAATTTAAAGTTAGATCAGTTATTACATCCGTTACGTACCCAGTGATGATTGTGTCCTTTTCTTTTCCTAAAAATCTAGGGTTGATATAGTCTCCCTGTCCTGGAAGAATCAGAAAATCATCAATTCCTTTAGGGTTATTTCCAAAGTGAAGTTTTCCGAACATTGCTGTTTGATAACCATTCTTTTTAAATAATTGAGGAAAAGTCATTTGAGAATCATCAAATTTTGCAATGTTATCTATTTTTCCATTTATATGACTGTGTTTACCAGTTAATATGACTGCTCTTGAAGGTGCACATATTGAGTTTGTCACCGAGGCATTAGTAAACAAAATTCCTTCATCTGCAATTCTGTCGATGTTTGGAGTTTGAATTAACCTATCATCATAAGCGCTAATTGCCTGATAAGCGTGATCATCAGACATTATAAATAATATATTAGGTTTCACAATGTCCTCTTTTTCACAACTGGTTACAAAAAAAATACTAAATATTAAGACTGTAAGTAGCTTTCTAATCATTATTGTTTCAAATCTATTAATAAATCCTTTGCAATTATTAAATCACTTTTATGTTTTTTTGTAATCTGATCAATTTTATCTAAAATATCAAGGTCATCTTCATAGATGTTATTCTCCTCGGAAGGGTCATTTTCAAGATTATATAAAAATGGTGTTTTAAGAGTTTCCATTGGTTTTTCGTCATATGCCTCGTATAACTTGAGGTGTAACTTATGAGACTTATATCTAACAGCCATTAGTTCTGACCCCCAGTAATAAAAAAAACTTTCGGTTGGACTTTTAGATAATGATTTAAAAACATGATTTAAGTTATTACCATCAATTATTCTATCATTAGGAACTTCAACATCAGCCAAATAACTGAAGGTTGGAAATAAGTCCATAGATGTTCCAATATCATCAACTACACCTGGCTTAATATAACCTGGCCCCCAGATTACTGTTGGGACTCTAATACCTCCCTCCCATGTTGAACCTTTTCCACCTCTTAATATGCCAGCAGTTCCTCCTTCTTCACCCATTTCTAACCAAGGACCATTCTCGGATGTAAATACAATAATTGTTTTATCTGATAAGCCTAACTTTTTAATTTTAGTAATAATTTCTCCAACACCATAGTCTATTTCTTCTATTACGTCCCCATAGGGACCTGCAATAGATTTACCCTCAAACATTTTAGATGAGAATAAGGGAACATGAGGCATACTGTGAGCTAAGTAAAGGAAGAAATTATCATCACTGTTTTCTTCAATAAAATTTAATGATTCATTAAGGTATCTTTTAGTTAATGTTCTTTGATCAACAGGTCTCTCAATAATTTTATTATCAAAAATTAGCGGAACATTAAAATTGTTATAATTTTTTCTCTCATCACTTTTCCACATATCCCAATAATTAATATTTGATAAATTATCCATGTCATTTGAATATGGTAATCCAAACCATGAGTCAAATCCATGATTCATAGGAAAATACTCTTCTTTGTTTCCTAAATGCCATTTACCCACTAATTTTGTTTTATAATTTGATTTCTTGAGTTGTTCAGCAATTGTTATTTCAGATTGTGGAATCCCATTCAAGGAATTTGGAAATAAGACACCTCTCGTATTACTTGTTAATCCAGTTCTTAGTGGAAGTCTACCAGTTAGAAGTGCCGCTCTACTGGGAGTACAAACACTGGCTCCAGCATAAAAATTTGTCCATTTTTGTCCCTCAAATGCCATTTGGTCAATATTAGGTGTTCTTATATTCTTATTTCCAAAAACACCTATATCACCATATCCAAGGTCATCTGCAAGAATAATAATTATATTTGGTTTATTGGCATTACTTTCATTTTGAGAACAGTAATTGTTAATTAATGCTAAAATTAGGATTACTAAAAGTTTAAATTTATTCAATTTGATAATAATAAATTTGATATATTAATTTACCAATTTTTATGAGAAAAAATTTATTTTTTACTATAATACTATCTAGTTTTTTTGTTGTAAATAGTTGTCAATTAAATGAAGCCATAAAACCTAATATCATTTGGCTAGTTTTAGAAGATCAATCTCAATATTTTTTTCCATTTTATGGAGATAATACTATTGAGTTACAGAACATAAATCAGCTACTAGATAATGGAATTGTTTATGAAGGAATGAACTCTCCATATCCAGTTTGCGCTCCATCAAGAAGTGCAATTATTACTGGTATGTACCCAAATTCAATTGGAACCGGCAATCAAAGGGCTTATAGCTATTACAGATCTGAAAGAGAAGAACACGAAAAAAAACTAGGATTCCCTTTCTACTCATCAAAATTTGCAGAACAGATTAAACCATTTACTCAAATTCTAAGAGAAAATGGTTATTATACGTCAAATAATAGTAAAGAAGATTATAATTTTAAATTGACAAAAGAAGCATGGGATGATTCCAGTATTGATGCTTCATGGGAAAACAGAGAAGGAAGTGAGCCATTCTTTTCTGTATTTAATTTTGAAATTACCCATGAATCTCAAATTTGGTTAAGAGATGAGCAGGAGCTTCAAGTTAATCCTGAAAATTTAAAAGTACCTCCATTTTTTCCAAATGATTCGATCACAAGACACTCAATGGCAGTTAACTACTCAAATATATTAGAAGCAGACAGACAAATAGGAATGATAATTCAAAGGCTAAAGGAACAAAATCTTTATGATAGTTCCTATATATTTTTTTATAGCGATCATGGTGGTCCTTTCCCAAGACACAAAAGAGCAATATATGAAACAGGTTCTAAAGTTCCTTTAATAATTAAGTTTCCAAAAAGTAAAAACATAAAGAATAAAAGAAATAAGGATCTTCTAAATTTTATAGACTTTGCACCTACAATTTTATCAATTACTGGAATTGATATTCCAGAAATATATCAAGGTAAAGCCTTTCTTGGTTCAAATAAAGATAAAAACAAAAGGAAATATTTATTTACAGCTAGTGATAGATTTGATGAAGTACCTGAAAAGATTAGGGCAGTAAAATCAAAAAAGTACAAGTATATTAGAAATTATAATATTAATATCCCACATGCTATTGATAACAAGTACAGGTCTCAAATGAAATTAATGAAGCATCTATCATATCTAAATGACAATGAATTATTATCAAAAGAAGAAAAACTTTGGTTTCAAAATCCTAAAAGTTTTGAGGAGTTTTATGACTTAGAAAATGATCCATTTGAATTACTTAACATTATTTATGATATCAAATATCAAGATGAAATTAAAAATTTAAGAGAACAATTAGATAATTGGATTAAGATAATTAATGATCCAATAACCATACCTGAAAAAGAATTGGTAAAATTACTAACCATTAATATTACTAATCAAGAGTAAGATTGTTTAAAGTTTAGTTAATCTTCAAACAGACTAAAAATTGTGATCGCGATAGGATTCGAACCTATGACCGTCTGCTTAGAAGGCAGATGCTCTATCCAGCTGAGCTACGCGACCAAAAATGCGGAGAGACTGGGATTCGAACCCAGGCAACGTTTACACGTTGACAGATTAGCAATCTGCTCCATTACCACTCTGGCACCTCTCCAAAAGAATTTACAAATTTAGATAAAAAATTAACCTGAAAAAGAATTATTTAGTCTTGTTGTTCTAAAAGATTTTTCATCTCCATATATCCAGGATTGTCTCCAATTGTACCATAAATATTCATCAATGTTCTAATAGCTTCATTATTATTATTTATAGATATTAAATTTTTTAAAATTGGAATACATTCTTTGTAGAGGTTTTCTCTTAAGTCTTTTAATTCATCATATCTTAGATTATCAGATCTTGAGGTGCCCAGGCTATTCATCTCATTAACTATGTCTTGCTCTCCTTCAAGAATTAGAGCTACCAAATTAAGATAACTATTTTCATTAGTTGGGTCTAACTCTATAGATTTCTCATAATAGGAAATAGCTACATCCTTTTCTCCAAGTTCTCCACTTACAACACCTAGATTATAATATAAAACAGGATTGCTAGGTTCTTTTTTAATAGCTTCAGACATTGCTATCCTGAAAGCTTCTTTATTACCTAACTCAAAGTAAATATTAGCAGCAGTTATAATAAGTCCAACATCATCTGGGTTTGATAACCTTGCAGCTTCAATTGCAGCTAAAGCTTTATCATTCTGCCCCAATTGTTTATATATCAATGCAATATTCTTGACAATTTCAGGAAATTTAGATTCTGTTTCTTCTTCTCGAGGATTTGAGTAATCTTTTGACTTCTGTAATAGTTTATATTGTGATTCGGAGTTTATCTCAATTTCTTCTCCTGAATCAACATCTGTTAAGTAAAATTTAGTCTCAACACCGTCATATTTTATATCTCTTAAAACCTCATAATACTCAAGAGCCATTTGAAAGTCTTGAGCATTTACTGCAGATGATGCAGCAAAATAAAGATACTCTTGATTGAAGTTAGGTTTTAAATCATAGACCGTCTTAAGCTTTTTTGCAGCACCTGAAAAATTATCTGTCTCGTTGTCCCCTACTGCGCTTGTTATTAATGCAGTTTCTAATTTATTAATCTCAGGATTTAGAAGTTGATCTGAAATACCAAGATTTTTGGATATATCAAATGCTTTAATAGCTAAATCAAAATCTTCCATTGCTGTATGTAATTTTCCATACAAAAGCATAGCTTGAGATCTTATTTTATCATCGCTAGAATCAAAAATTTCCTTGGAAGATTCAAGAAGGTCAATTGCAGATGAATATTGACCGGAAGTAAAAAATTTATTTGCATTTCTTAATTCCTTTTTCTGTGCAGTTGAAAAAGAGATAGTAAAAAGCAAAGAATATAATATTAGTTTTTTCATTTTTCAATTTGTTTATACTGCGTCTCCTGTAAACTCAATCTCATTAATATCCTCAATGTCGTCATCATCTTTCATGACTTTTGCGACTGCAGCAATGCTATCTCCATCTTTAAGACTTATAACTTTAACACCTTGAGTAGCTCTTCCCATAACCCTTAAATCTTCAACTTGCATTCTGATTGCAATTCCTGATTTATTAATAATCATCAAATCATCACTATCAGAGACACTTTTTAATGTCACTAATTTACCAGTTTTTTCTGTAATAGAAATAGTTTTTACACCTTTACCTCCTCTATTTGTAAGACGATAATCTTCAAGAGATGAACGTTTACCATATCCGTTTTCAGATACTACTAATATATTAGCATCCATGTCATTAACAGATATCATACCTACAACCTCATCTTTATAATCTTTCAACCTTATGCCTCTAACTCCTGAGGCATTTCTTCCCATAGGCCTGGTTTTTCCCTCTTCAAATCGAATAGCTTTCCCAGATTTTACAGCAAGCATAATTTGACTATTACCATTAGTAAGTTTTGCTTCTAATAATTCATCGTCTTCTTTTATAGTAATTGCATTTATCCCATTAGATCTTGGCCTTGAATATTGCTCAAGTGATGTTTTTTTAACTTGACCCATTTTAGTAGCCATAATTACATAATGATTATTTACATAATCTTCATCTTTTAAATCTTGAGTACATATAAATGCTTTAACTCTATCATCTTGCTCAATATTGATAAGGTTTTGTATGGCTCTTCCTTTTGAATTTTTTGAGCCTTCTGGTATTTCAAAAACTCTCATCCAAAAACATTTACCTTTTTGTGTAAAGAACAACATATATTGATGGTTAGTACCTACAAATAGATCCTCTAAAAAGTCTTCATCTCTAGTCTTTGTTGCCTTTTGTCCAACACCGCCTCTATGCTGAGTTTTATATTCTGTTAGTGGAGTTCTCTTTATGTAACCTGCATGAGATATTGTGATAACAACCTTTTCATCAGGAATTATGTCTTCAACCCTAAAGTCACCTCCAGCATATTCAATTTCAGATCTTCTTTCATCTCCATATTTTTCTTTGATATCTGAAAGCTCCTCTTTAATAAGATTCATTCTTTTAGGCTTACTATCTAAAAGTTCCTTATATCCTTCTATAGTTTTCTGAAGCTCATCATATTCTTCTCTCAATTTATTTTGTTCAAGTCCAGTAAGCTGTCTTAATCTCATTTCAATTATGGCCTTTGCCTGAGTTTCAGAGAGCTTATATTTTTTTTCAAGTTTTTGTTTGGCCTCCTCTGCATTTGATGATTTTTTAATTAAATCTATGACATCATCAATATTATCACTAGCAATAATAAGCCCTTCGAGAATATGGGCTCTTTGCTCTGCCTTTTTAAGCTCAAAATTTGTCCTTTTAACAACAACATCATGTCTATGGTCAACAAAATGATGTATCAAATCTTTAAGGTTAAGAAGCTCTGGCCTACCATTTACTAGAGCTACATTGTTTACACTAAAAGAAGATTGAAGTGGGGTATACTTATAAAGTTTATTTAAAACAATATTTGGAATTGCATCTCTCTTAAGTACATAAACAATCCTCATACCTTTCCTGTCTGACTCATCTCTTATTGTTGATATACCTTCAATTTTACCTTCATTTACTAGGTCAGCTGTTTTCTTGATCATGTCTGCTTTATTTACTTGGTAAGGGATTTCAGAAACTATAACACATTCTCTATCATTTACATTCTCAACAATAGCTTTACCTCTCATGACAACTCTTCCCTTCCCAGTATGAAAGGCCTCTTTAACACCATCATATCCATATATTGTACCTCCTGTTGGGAAATCAGGAGCTTTTACGTATTGTATAAGCTCATCTATTGTGATATCATTATTGTCTATATACTTCATAATTCCATCAATAACTTCAGATAAATTATGGGGAGGCATATTTGTTGCCATTCCAACTGCAATTCCTGAAGCTCCGTTTATTATCAGTGCTGGAACTCTTGTTGGTAATACTGTTGGCTCCATTATAGTATCGTCAAAGTTTAGCTGAAAATCAACAGTCTCTTTGTCAATATCTGATAATAATTCTTCAGATATTTTTTGCATTTTTGCCTCTGTATATCTCATTGCTGCAGGGCTGTCTCCATCAACTGATCCAAAATTACCTTGACCATCAACTAGATTATATCTTAAACTCCATTCCTGAGCCATTCTAACCATTGTATCATAGACAGAACTATCACCATGAGGGTGATATTTACCCATTACGTCTCCAACAATTCTTGCAGATTTTTTGTAAGAAGATGATGATCTAACGCCCATTTCATTCATCCCAAATAGAACTCTTCTATGAACAGGCTTTAGTCCATCTCTAACGTCAGGTAAAGCTCTTGAAACAATTACAGACATCGAGTAATCGATGTATGCAGATTTCATTTCATCTTCAATATTTATGGGGATTAACTTTTCTTTTTCCATAACAGTATATTATTGCTAAAATACTTAATCAGGTAATATTTTAAACTCTTTATTTATGTAAAAACATATAATTTATTAACATTATAAATTGAAAAGTTTTATCGTGAAATAAGCAATTAGTATGAGTATTTTCTTTGTTAATTTATATTATTGATATATTTTAGTCAACTAAATTATATATGATGGACGATAATTTTTCTTCAAGAGTTAAAGATGTAATTTCTTACAGTAAAGAAGAGGCCTTAAGACTAGGCCACAAACAGATAGGCACCGAACATCTGCTTCTGGGTATGCTCAGAGATGGGGGAGGCAAAGCTATTTCAATATTAAACTCAATTGATATAAACTTAGATGAACTTAGAAAAAAGATTGAAATTTTAAATCCGTCTATTATAGATAGTGCATCGTTAAATCTTAATGAAAAAAAGAATCTTCATCTTACCAGACAAGCTGAGAGAGCTTTAAAAACAACTTTTTTAGAAGCAAAATTATTTCAAAGTACAAATATAAATACCGCACACTTACTTCTTTGTATTTTGAGAAATGATAATGACCCTATTACAAAGGTTTTATTAAAAATGGATATAACATATGATAATGTTAAAGAAAAGTTTAAATCTATGATTAACGACCCAGGGTCTGATGATATAATTGAATATCCTTCTTCTTCTGCATTCCCAGACGAAAAAGATGATGCTGATGAATCTAAAAACCCTTTTTCTTCTAAACAGAAAACAAAATCTTCATCTAATACAAAGACTCCTGTTTTAGATAATTTTGGTAGAGATATGACCGCTTTGGCTGAGTCCAATAAGTTAGATCCTGTTATAGGAAGGGATAAAGAGATTCAAAGAGTATCTCAAATTTTGAGTAGAAGGAAAAAGAATAATCCTCTTTTGATTGGCGAACCAGGTGTTGGAAAATCTGCAATCGCTGAAGGCCTAGCCTTGAGGATAATTCAAAAAAAAGTTTCAAGAATTTTATATGGTAAAAGAGTTATAACTCTTGACCTTGCTAGTCTTGTTGCTGGAACTAAATATAGAGGTCAATTTGAAGAGAGAATGAAAGCTGTAATGAATGAGCTTGAAAAAAATAGGAATATAATTTTATTTATTGATGAAATCCATACAATTGTTGGAGCCGGTGGCGCTACTGGTAGTCTTGACGCGTCTAATATGTTTAAACCTGCTCTTGCTAGAGGAGAGATTCAATGTATAGGAGCTACTACTCTCAATGAATATAGTCAACATATTGAAAAAGATGGTGCACTTGAAAGAAGATTTCAGAAAATATTAGTCGAAGAGACTAATAAAGATGAAACAATTGAAATCTTGAGAAATATTAAAGATAAATATGAGTCACATCACAATGTAAATTATACTGACGAAGCTTTAATTGCTTGCGTTGAACTAAGCCAAAGATATATAACTGACAGGTTTCTCCCAGATAAGGCAATTGATGCTTTAGATGAGGCTGGATCTAGAGCTCACATAAATAACATGGATGTCCCTGAGGAAGTAGTTCTAATGGAGAAACAATTAGAAGATGTGAGAGAATTAAAAAACTCAGTTGTCAAGAAGCAAAAATATGAAGAAGCTGCTAGACTTCGAGATGATGAAAAAAGAGTAGAGAAGAAACTTGTTGAGGCTCAAAATAGATGGCATGAGGACTCTAAGTTAAATAGAGTCAAAGTTGATGAAAATGAAATCGCTGATGTTGTGTCTATGATGACAAACATCCCTGTTAATAAGATTGTCTCCTCTGAGAAAAATAAATTATCAAAACTTGAAAATATTATTAAGAATAAAATTATAGGTCAGGACGAAGCTGTATCTAAAGTTGTGAAATCTATTCAAAGAAATCGAGCAGGGCTTAATTCCCCTAATAGACCTATTGGTTCATTTATCTTTTTAGGTCAAACTGGTGTTGGTAAAACCCAATTAGCTAAAGTGTTAGCTTCTGAAATTTTTGAATCAGAAGAAAATCTAATTAGAATAGATATGAGTGAGTATATGGAAAAGTTTTCAGTATCTAGACTTATTGGTGCACCTCCAGGATATGTTGGGTATGAAGAGGGAGGTCAGTTAACAGAAAAAGTAAAAAGAAGACCATACTCTGTTGTATTGTTTGATGAAATCGAGAAAGGGCATCCAGATATTTACAGTATGCTTCTTCAAATATTAGATGATGGCTTTCTTACTGACAGTGTTGGTAGAAAAATAAACTTTCAAAATACAATTATTATAATGACCTCAAATATAGGTGTTAAACAAATCAATGATTTTGGCATTGGTGTAGGTTTTGAGACTAAATCATCAATAGACCAGACATCTCTAACTGAACAAAAAGTTATTCAAAGAGCACTAAAAAATACTTTTGCTCCAGAGTTTCTTAACAGAATTGATGATTGTATAATATTTAATTCATTATCCATAAAAGAGATTAATAAAATAGTATCTATAGAAATTGACAAACTTAAAGAAAAAGTAAGCAGTATAGGATATGATTTATCTATCTCAGCAAAAGCAAAAGCATTTATATGTGATAAAGGATTTGATATAAAAAATGGTGCAAGACCTCTAAACAGAATGATACAAAAATACATTGAAGACTTGATCGCAGAAAGTCTTGTTTCTGATAAAATCAAGCAGGGTGATAAGTTATATGTTGATCATAAATCTGACTCTGAGGTACTAACATTATTAATTAATAAAAAAGAAATAGCTTCTTGAAAGTCTTAAAGTTTGGCGGCACATCAGTCGCTAATTCAGAATCAATATCTAAGGTAATATCAATTTTGAATAATAATCAAGATGATAACATTCTGGTTGTTGTTTCTGCACTTGGTGGTATAACTAACCTTCTTCAAGAATGCCTGACTCTCAAGGGAAAATCAACTGACAAGGTTTTAAAGAATATTGAAGAGAGACACCTTGAGATAATCAACAATTTATCAAGTCTTAATGGTCAGAGTTTTTTAAAGAGTTTCTTAAAAGAAAAAATAAACCAGCTTGAAGAAATTCTTGATGCTATTTCAAAAATTAATGAAGTAACAAAAAGAACAGTCTCAAAGGTATTAACTCTTGGAGAAATCTTATCAAGTAAAATAATCTTTGAAATTCTTAAGCAAAAAGGATTTGATATCTCTTATATAAATTCTCAAGAATTAATTTACACCAAAGAGCTAAATAATAATGAGATATTAGATGCAGAAAAGTCATCAATAAATATAAATAATAAAATTAACCTAGTAGATACGAGGGTAATGATCGCTCCAGGGTATATTTGCTCGAATGAGTTAGATGAAATTTCAAATCTTGGAAGAGGAGGTTCTGACTATAGTGCATCTATATACGCAAAATATTGTAATGCAAAATCTTTAGAAATATGGACTGATGTCAGTGGCGTTTTTAGCGCAAACCCTAAAATTGTAGAAAAGGCTTCACCTATTGAGTTTTTATCATATAAAGAAGCTATGGAACTATCATTTTTTGGTGCTAAAGTGATATATTTCCCAACACTTCGACCATTAATTGAAGAGAATATTCCTGTTTACATAAAAAATACTTTTGATCAAGATGCAATTGGAACTTGCATTTCAAACTCTACAAAACTTGATGAAGATGAAATTGTAAAAGGTATTAGTCATATTGACAATATCTCTATAATTAACTTTGAGGGATCAGGCATGGTTGGAGTTCCTGGTTTTTCGAAAAGATTTTTTGAGTCATTATCATCAAAGCAAATTAATGTTGTAATGATTACTCAAGCATCCTCTGAATTTTCTATATGTATTGCTGTAAAATCATACGATGCCATCATAGCAAAAGAAGTAATAGACAATGAATTTGAATTTGAAATATCTCAAAAAAGAATTAATGAGTCTCAAATTGAATCTAACCTTTCAAATATTGCTGTTGTTGGTGATAAGATGAAGAGTAAAAAAGGTATAAGTGGTAAACTATTTAATGCTCTGGGTCAAAATAATATTAATATTAGAGCCATTGCGCAAGGCGCTTCTGAAAGAAATATTTCAATCATAATTGATAAAGACAATACTAAGAAAGCACTAAATGCCTTACATGAAACTTTTTTTGAGGAAAATCTTAAGGATGTTCACATATTTATTACAGGAGTTGGAAATGTTGGAAGATTTCTAATTGAACAAATAAGGAATCAAAAAAAGTTTATTGCAAAAAACCTAAAAATAAATCTCAAAGTTCTTGGAATTTCTAACTCAAGGAAAATGATTGTCTCTAACTCAGAAATTAATTTAAAAGATTGGTCAAAAGATCTTGACAAATCAAAAATAGTTGCAAATTCTATTGATTTTCAAAATAAAATTCTTGAACTAAATCTAAGAAATAGTATGTTTATTGATAACACTGCAAGTAATTCAATACCAAATACTTACAGTGAATACTTAAATAATGGAATAGGAATAATAACTTGTAACAAAATAGCTAATTCCGGAACGCTTGATAAATATGTGAGTTTGAAAACATTATCAAGAGATAATAACTGTTCATATCTTTATGAAACAAATGTTGGAGCTGCTCTTCCAGTTGTAAGCACATTAAATAACTTAATTAATTCTGGTGATAAAATAATAAAAATTGAAGCTGTGCTCTCTGGGACATTAAATTATATTTTCAATAGTTTTAATAAAATTGATACTTTCCATAAAATTGTATCCAAAGCAGTTGATCTTGGATACACTGAGCCAGATCCTAAGATAGATTTGTGCGGTGTAGATGTTTCTAGAAAAATATTAATACTAGCAAGAGAAAGTGGATATAAATTAGAAATAGAGGATATTAAGATTAACCATTTTCTACCAAATGATTCTATCAACACTGAATCTAAAGAAGACTTCTTATTATCATTAGAAAATAACAAAGATCATTTTAACTCTATTCTTAAAAAATCCCAAGAGAATAATTCCAGATTGAAATTTGTAGCTAAACTAGATAAAGGTAAAGCTAGTGTTGGACTAGAATCTGTTAGTGCTGAGCACCCATTTTATGATTTAGTAGGATCTGATAATATAACTGTATTTTATACAGAAAGATATAAGGATTCACCTCTAGTTGTCAAAGGAGCTGGTGCAGGTGGAGAGTTTACAGCGTCTGGTGTCTTTGCTGATATTATTAAAGCAAGTCAAGGAAATGAATAGTATTAAAGTTTTTTCTCCAGGAAGTATTACAAATTTATCATGTGGATATGACATTCTTGGATTATGCCTTGAAACTCGAGGAGATGAAATAACTGTCTCAAAGACTAGCTCCAAAGGAATTGTCATAAATACTTTTGGGGGATATAACTTGACAGATGATATAAATAAAAATGTTGCAGGTATTGCAGCTCAAGCTATGCTTAAAGAAATCAATGTTAATAATGGATTCAAAATTGAAATAAAGAAAGGGATTAAGCCTGGAAGTGGAATTGGCAGTTCTGCAGCTAGTTCAGCAGGTACAGTTTTTGCAATAAATCAACTTCTTGACTCCTATTTTACTCAAGTAGATTTGATCAGATTCTCTATGGAGGGTGAAAAATTTGTTAGTGGATCTTATCATGCAGATAATGTTGCTCCAATAATTTTAGGTGGAATTTCTCTAGTAAGATCTTTAGATGAAATTGATGTGGTAAAACTCCCTTCACCAAAAGATCTAGAAGTAGTTATTGTTAGGCCAAATATTGAAATCAAAACTTCAGACTCAAGAAAAGTTGTAAAGAAAAAAGTCACTATTGAAAAAATGGTTAAACAATCTGCTAATTTGGGTTCCTTCATAAGTAGTTTATATACAGAAGATTTTAATCTAATGTCAAAATCAGTTATAGACGAAGTTGTTGAGCCAGATAGGGCATTCTTAATACCAGAGTTTAAGGCAATCAAAGAAATATCTATGAAAAATGGTTGTATTGCAGTTGGAATATCAGGGTCTGGTCCATCAATTTTTTCTTTATCAAATAATCGCATTTCTTCTACTAAAATATTAGATAGTATATCAAAACATTATAAAAAATTAAATATTGATTATGATGGGTTTATATCTAAAATTAATAGTCAAGGAATTAAAATTCTTGATTCAAAGTGAAATATGTTAGCTTAAATCATAATTCTTCTCCTACTTCATTTATGAAGGCTGTTATAAATGGATTGGCGCCTGATAAAGGTCTTTATTATCCTCAAAAAAATGTAACTCTATCTAAAAAATTTATTGAATCAATTAAAGGTATCGATGATGTTGAGATTTGTTATGAAATTATAAATAAATATATAGGTAATGAAATTCCAAAGTCTAAATTGATTGATATTATAGAGAAAACAATCTCATTTAAAATACCATTAAATAAAATTGATAATTCTATTTATTCACTTGAATTATTCCATGGTCCTACATTAGCATTTAAAGATATTGGTGCAAAATTTATGGCTCAATGTCTTGACTATTTTAAGAGTAGTTATAGTTCAAAAAAAATAACTGTATTAGTTGCTACATCTGGTGATACAGGTGGTGCTGTAGCAAGAGGATTTATAAACACAAAAGATATTGAGGTCTGTATTTTGTATCCTAAGGGTAAGATTAGTAGTGTGCAAGAGCAACAGATAACAACAAATGGAAGTTATGTTAAAGCAATTGAAGTTGAAGGAGATTTTGATAAATGTCAATCAATGGTAAAGAAGGCATTTAATGATGAAGAAATTAATAGGAATATTGATTTGACATCTGCAAATTCAATTAATGTTGCAAGGTGGTTACCTCAAATGTTTTATTATTTTTTAGCTTATAAAAAAATTAAAAATAAAAAAGAAATCTTGTTTTCTGTCCCAAGTGGAAACTTTGGGAACATTTGTGCTGGAATACTAAGCAAATCAATGGGACTGCCCATTGATCACTTTATTGCATCTACAAATATTAATGATACAATTCCAAGATATATAAAAGATGGTATTTTTGAACCCCACCTAACAAAAAGGACAATCTCAAATGCAATGGATGTGTCTGAACCAAGCAACTTTATTAGAATTCAAAAAATATTTAATAATGATCTACAAAAATTGAGAAAGAATATATCAGGCTTTAGTTTTAATGATAAATCAACAGAAGAAGCAATGAGATCTATGTTTAATTCACATAATTATTTATCAGACCCACATTCTGCAATTGGATATTTAGGGCTAAAAAAATATATGTCTATGAATAAGATCAAGGACATAAATGGAATTTTTATTTCAACAGCACATAGTATAAAGTTTAAAGATGTTGTGGAGAAAGCTATAAACAGAAACATTAACTACCCTAAGGCAATTAAAGATATTATGGGTAAAGAGAAGATGTCATCATCAATTGAAAACTACAGTGAGTTAAAAGAGCACTTATTGCAGAGAAATTAAATCAATGAAAAAGACTATTCTTTTTGATAGACATAAAGAATTAAATGCAAAAATTGTTGATTTTGCAGGATACATGATGCCAATTAGTTATTCATCAGTAAATGAGGAGCATATTCATGTGAGAAATAGTTTAGGAATATTTGATGTTTCACACATGGGCGAGTTTGAAATTTCAGGGTTGAATTCATCTGAATTTATTCAAAGGCTATGCTCGAATGACATATCAAATATTAAGGTTGGGAGAGCTCAATATAATTGTATGATTAATGAATCCGGAGGAATAATAGATGATTTGATTGTATATAGGTTAGAAACTAACAAATATCTTTTAGTAGTAAATGCATCGAACATATCAAAGGACTGGGAATGGATAGTGGATAAAAATGATAAGTTTAATTGTTTAATATCGAACTTATCTGATGATATTTCACTTCTTGCAATCCAAGGTCCTAAGGCAGAATCATTTTGTCAAAATTTCACTAGCGTGAATTTATCATTACTAAAAAATTATTCATTCATGAATGGAGATTTTGCTGGATGTGAAAATATTTTTATTTCTAAAACTGGATATACAGGTTCTGGTGGTTATGAGATATATATCCCGAATAATAAAGTTTTAAAAATTTGGGATAGTTTATTTTCAAATAAAGAATATGACTTAAAACCTATTGGACTTGCTGCAAGAGATACCCTAAGAATTGAAATGGGTTATTGCTTGTATGGTAATGATATTGATGAGAAAACTTCTCCATTAGAAGCTAATTTAAAATGGATAACAAAGGTCAAAACAAATTTTATTGGAAGTAATATCATCGAGGCAGAAATTCAGAGAGGAGTAAAAAAAAAGCTAGTTGGTTTTAAATTACTTGAAAAGTCTATTCCTAGAAATGGATATGAAATTTATAGTCTAGAAAAAAAAATAATTGGCAAAGTAACGTCAGGGACATTTTCTCCAATTCTAAAAATTGGACTTGGCTTAGCGTATATTAATAATAAGTTTTTGGAAGAAGAGATTATTTACATAAAAATAAGAGAAAAGTTTATTGAGGCTGAGATAGTTAAACCTCCATTTATTCAATAATATGGGAAGAGCATTTGAATTTAGAAAAGCAAGAAAAATGAAGAGATGGTCTAATATGTCTAAGACCTTTACAAGAATTGGCAGAGAGATAATTATCGCAGTTAAAGATTCAGGAGCAGACCCTTCTTCAAACTCAAGGTTAAGAGCTATAATTCAAAATGCTAAGGCAGTAAATATGCCTAAAGATAATATTGAAAGAGCAATAAAAAAGGCTTCTGAAAAAAGCTCTGAAAATTTTAAAGAAGTACTTTTAGAAGGATATGCACCTCATGGTATAGCTATTCTAGTTGAGGCTGCTACAGATAATAATAACAGAACTGTTGCTAATATCAGAAGTTATTTTAATAAATGTGATGGAAACCTAGCAACTTCAGGATCAGTTGATTTTTTATTTCATCACTTGTGTTTCTTCCAAATAAAATATAAAGGTATTGATATTGAAGAGCTTGAGCTTGAGCTCATAGATTTTGGTGTTATAGAATTGAGTAAATTAGAAAATGAGATCAGTGTTTCAGCTAGGTTTGAAGATTTTGGATCAATTCAAAAAGAATTAGAGAGGAGAAAAATTGAGATTTCTTCAATTGAGTTTGAAAGAGAAGCAAAAATTAACAAGACTTTACCTGAAGATGAAAGATTAAAGGTAGAGAGACTTATAAATATGATTGATGAAGATGAAGATGTTCAAAATGTCTATCACGACATGAAGACTATTGATTAAGGTCTATTTCTTGAAATGACATTACTAACTTTTTTTTCAAGCTCAATAAAATCTTTATTTATATCTCCTGTGGGGTAAAATTTTTTATTAATTACAACCTCTTTTTTCATATAGTCAAATGAAACCATAAGAATAGGTAGATCTGCGTTTAACGCAATGTAATAGAAGCCAGATTTCCACTTTTTAACTTGTTTTCTAGTGCCCTCTGGAGCTATTGCAAGGATTTCAATTTCATTTTTATCAAATAACTCAACAATTGTATCAACAATATTCGAATTTTTCCCTCTATCAACTGGAATTCCTCCAAGATATTTAAAGAATAAAGATGTAATTGGATTGAATAGCGCTTTTTTTCCAATAAATTTAATTTTCAAACCTAAGTATGTTCTTATTAGAACTGCAATAACTAAGTCAAAATAACTTGAATGAGGAACTACAGCAATAACATACTTCTCATTAATAGGTAATGAACCTTTAACTTTCCAACAAATTATTTTTTTTAAAATAAATTTTGATAAAACTCTAATCATCTGATGACATATATTTTTCAGCTTCTAAAAGATCTTCTGGTGTATCTATAGATTTTCCATGAAAGTCAGTATTTATCATTCTAATTTTTTTTGAGTTCTCAACTATTCTAATACCTTCAAGGTTTTCAATAATTTCAAGATTAGACCTTTCTAATTTAGAAAATTCAATTAATGAATTTTTTAAAAATCCATAGACACCAACATGGCGATTGTAATCATTGATTTTTTTTGATCCATAAGGAATAGGTAATCTTGAAAAATATATAGCATCAGAATTTTTATCGACTATTACTTTTACATTATTAGGATTATTAATTTCATTAAAGGATTTAAATTTTGTCATAAGTGAAGCTATTTTGACACTTGAGTCATCAAATTCTTTAATGAGTTCTCTTAATCCAATTTTATTGATAAATGGTTCATCACCTTGAAGGTTAACAATAATTTTGCAGTCTATATCAATAGCTGCCTCAGCTATTCTATCTGTACCTGATTGATGATTATTTAAAGATTTGAATGTTTTTCCTCCAACTGATTCAATTAGTTTAAGAATCTCATCATTTCCACTTACTACATAAACATCATCAAAAAGATCAGAATCTATTGCAGCGTTAAAGGTCTTAACAATAATGGGTACTCCATCAATTTCCTTAATTAATTTATTAGGAAACCTTTTAGATTCAAGTCTTGCAGGAATTAAGGCTATAGTTTTCATATATAAATATTTTTCTAATATAATTCATTTATATATTGTATAACGAAAAAAAAAAAATTGTAGATTTGTTTAAATCAAAAAATACCAATAATGAATAAAAAACGTGCATTAGAATTATTTTTATGGGTTCTTTCTATTTTTTTCGCTTCACAAATATACAGTTCTATTAATGGACCTATAAAATTTAATCAAGTTAAAAACGATAGGTATTCACAGGTAATTGACAGACTAAAAGATATAAGGTCTGCTCAAATTGCTCATAAAGATGTTAATGGCTTTTATGCAAATAATTTTGATAGTTTAGTTAGCTTTATTGATAATGGTATTTTTACAGTAATTGAGAAGAGGGATTCATCCTATTTAGAATACAACAGAACCTACAGGATTGATATGTTAAAAGAAGTAGAGATTGTTGATACTTTAGGATTTGTCTTAGTTAAAGATTCTTTATTTGGTGATAACGAATCATACAAAATGATGGCTAAAGTCCCAATTGAAGGTACTGACTCAGAATTTTCAATAAAAGCTGATATAATTGATAAAAATGGATACCAGGTACCTGTTTTTGAGGTTAAAGTGAAAAAAGATATTGTTCTTTTTGACCAAAATAAAGATTTACTTGATCAAGAAAATAAAGTCATCTCCGTAGATGGAGTTAATGGATCTGAAATTATCCTAGGATCAATGAGTGACGTAAGCACAAGCGGAAATTGGCCTACAATTTTTGATGCAAAAAATAAAAATTAAGATTAGTAAAGCATCCATTTATCAATTTAGATCATTCTTTCATTTTTACTCTTTAAATGAAAGTATTTCATCATCATACACTGACAAAGCTAAATTGTCTGAAATTTCTAGTATCATGGAAAATACACCTTTAGACTATCTAAATGTTATTCATTTTAATACAGCTCCATCAATAATTCCAATAAAACTTTACGATAAAAATTTTAAGGGTAAGTATTTAGAAACTAATACAGTCTCTATTAACACTATTGACGAGGATATATCTGCTGATCAAAAAATTGCTGTTGTCTACTCAAAAAACAAAGACTTATCACAGATTTTAGGTATTGATAATCAAACAATTACCCATGTAAATCATTTCACTCAGTTATATGACTATTTAATTAGAACCATTAATAACTCTTATGGATTATCATTTTTTATAAAAATAAGTAGTGGATCTTTTGAAATAATGATATTTAATAAAAATGAGTTTCTATTTTTTAACAACTTTAATATAGTTGATGAGAATGAGTTCCTGTATTATACTTTCTTTGTCCTGAAAAACTTCCAAAGTTCAATTAAAAAAGATAAAATTATATTTCTAGGTAAACATGAAATCTTTGATAAATATTATAATCTAGCATCCAAATATTCAAGAATTGACTTTATTGAGGATGATACTCATTCGATATTAAATTTTAAAGAACATTTTTTTTCAGTAATAAATGCGAATAATATCAGGAACTAAAAAAAGTATATTAATTAGGGCTCCTAAAGATCTTCCGAGTAGACCTACTACTGATAAAGTAAAAGAATCTCTTTTTAATATATTATCAAATAAGTTTGTGATTGATGAGCTTAAAGTTTTAGACTTATTTGCAGGGACAGGAAACATATCATATGAATTTTCTTCAAGAGGATGTAAAAAAATATTTTCAGTTGATAATAACTTTAAGTGTATAAAGTTTATTAGAGATACTGCAATAAAACATGGATTTGATATTGTCACTAGGAAGGATGATTGTAAAGACTTTTTATTAAATACTAATGAAAATTTTGATATTATTTTTTTGGATCCACCTTATACTTTTTTAATAGATCAATACCTGGATTTAATAAGTATTGTTAAGGAGAAAGATCTTCTATTTGAAAATGGAGAAATAATTATTGAACATAGTTCAAATATTTCTTTAGTAGGTGAAAATAATAATATTGATGAAAGGAAATACGGAAGTTCTATATTAAGCTTTATAAAAAAAGCAAGCCTATAAGCCGGATTCTGTCTAGTCTTATCATTTATCTAGATGTAATATTACTATTACACTGAAACCGCCTACCCTTCTACATAAAACGAGCAGTTTTAAATTGTAGATATACTTGGCGTTTCACCATGTAGAGTTTACAAGATTCCACTACAGCATTACCTGTACATACTTTCTGTTGCACTATTCCTATCCATTACAGATGACGGGTGTTACCCGCTACATTGCTCTTTGGTGTCCGGACTTTCCTCTGAATAATCAGCGATAAGAAGGCTTGCATAGCAAATATAAGATTTGTTGATAATTTTATTAAAAAAAATATGTCAATTGATAATTAAATTTCCTCAATCTTTATATTTGTTTAAATGATTAATTCAATTTCATCAGCTACAGAATATAGGCCTAAAAACTTTAATGATATGATAGGTCAAGATGCTATTGTAAAGACATTAAATAACGCAATAAAAAATGATAATATCCCTCAAGCTTTACTTTTTTGCGGGCCTAGAGGAGTTGGTAAAACATCGTGTGCTAGAATTCTTGCAAAGACAATAAACAATTTAGAGGATGATTTTGAGTATAATATTTTTGAATTAGATGCTGCTTCAAATAATTCAGTAGAAGATATAAGGAATATAACCGATCAAATTAGAATTCCTCCACAGACTGGACGATACAAAGTCTATATAATAGATGAAGTTCATATGCTTTCTAATCAAGCATTTAATGCATTTCTTAAATCTTTAGAGGAACCACCTCAACATGTTGTTTTTATTCTTGCAACTACAGAAAAAAATAAAATTTTACCAACGATTTTATCAAGATGTCAAATATATGATTTTAGAAAAGTTGATAATGAATCTATTATAAAACTATTAACAAAAATATGTAAAGAGAAAAAGGTTAAACATGAAGATGGTTCCCTTTCATTAATTGCTGAAAGATCTGATGGATCAATTAGAGATTCTTTATCAATTTTTGATAGACTGGTTAGTTTCACTGATTCAGATCTTACTATTAGTGAAGTAACATCAAATCTAAATGTCCTAGATTTTAATACATATTTCAAGATATCTGAGTTAATTAATAAGAAAGATATTCCAGGAATTCTTAATTTATATAATGATATATATGTAAAAGGATTTGATGATTTAAATTTTTTAAATGGACTATCAAAGCATTTAAGAGAGTTACTTATCTACAGCCTAAATTCATCTGATAAACTTTCAGATTACAAAAACGAGTTAAGTAAAAGATATTTAGACCATTCGAAAGATATATCAAATAACGATCTAATATCAATGATAGAAATTATTAATGACACTTTAATCAATTATCAGAAAGTTAACGACAAAAGAATACATCTTGAACTCTGTTTAATGAAATTAGCATCTTTAGATAGCATTAAAAAAAAAAGTCTTTAATTAAGACTTTTGAGTTAATAAACAGTATTCAAGATCTAAAAGCTGTCAATGGAATTATTGAATCCAAAGATTCTGAGAAACTATTTGACCAACCAATAAAAGAAGATGTTTCATCTTTATCTTTAGCAAGCCTAAATTTTAAGAAGTCTTTTGAAAATCAGACTAGTGATATAGATTTAGAGCTCCCAAATGATGATTTCACT
>CABYCA010000002.1 GCA_902517365.1 uncultured Bacteroidota bacterium
TTCCGTAGCCAATAGAATTGATATAAACTCAATTGCTAGTTTAAATGTTTTACCAGATCCTGCAGACGAGTTTATAATCTTAAATGAGTAGTTCATATTTAGTGTTGAAACTTAATAAAATAATCCTAATTTTGTAAAAAAAAATTATGGCTTTCGAATTACCTAAATTAAATTATGCTTTTGACGCGTTAGAACCAAACATAGATACAAAAACTATGGAAATTCATTATGGAAAACACCATAATGGTTACACAAATAACTTAAATAACATTATATCAGGTACTGATAATGAAGGAAAGAGTATTGAAGATATATTAAATTCTTTAGATCTTGAAAATAAAGGATTGAGAAACAACGGCGGAGGTTTCTATAATCATAATCTTTTCTGGGAAATTATGGGACCTAATGGAGGCGGAGAGCCTAGTGGAGAAATAAGTGAATCCATAAATTTAAATTTTGGTTCATTTGAAAATTTTAAAGATGAATTTAGTAAAGCAGCTGCTACAAGATTTGGTTCAGGGTGGGCTTGGTTATGTGCACATCCAGATGGTAAATTAGAAATATGTTCTACAGCTAATCAAGATAATCCTCTCATGCCAAATGGTTGTGGTGGAAATCCAATTCTATGTCTTGACGTCTGGGAGCATGCTTATTATTTAAATTATCAAAACAGAAGACCTGATTATATAAATGCATTTTTCAATGTAATTAATTGGGATGAGGTAAATAACAGATTTTCAAATGAATAAAAAAAGGGGATAAATCCCCTTTTTTGCCCCAAATCTTACCATGAACTTAACCTACTTATGTTCAGGTTTACTCAATTTATATATTTTTTTTTATAAATAAAACTTATTTGAGAATTATTTTTAATTATAATGATTAATAAGCTCTTCCAGACTTACCCTCTACGAAGTTAATAAAAGCTTGATTTACTACTTTATTTCCACCAGGGGTTGGATAATTACCAGTAAAGTACCAATCTCCCTTATGATTTTTGCAAGCCTTATGAAGATTTTCTACCTTTTGAAAGATTATATCCAACTCAACATTACAATTTATATCCATTAACATTTCAGACATCTTTGAAGAAATTTGTTCTGCTGTAAAATCTTTATAAAAATCTTTAACATGATTCTTCTTATAAACTCCCATTTTTTTTGATTCAATACATTTATTATAAGTAGAATCTATAATTTTATCATATGTCATAGCATCTTTGTGAAGCTCAATAGCTGCCTTAAATGCAATAAAATCCTCAATTTTTGCCATATCGATTCCATAACAATCTGGATATCTAATTTGAGGAGCACTTGAAACAACAACTATTTTTTTTGGATTTAACCTAAATAACATCTTTAAAATACTTTCTCTTAAAGTGGTTCCTCGAACAATACTATCATCAATGATTACAAGATTGTCTGAAGTTTTAATAACTCCGTATGTTATATCATAAACATGTGCAACAAGATCTTCCCTTCCTTTATCTTCAGAAATAAATGTTCTTAATTTTGCGTCTTTTATAGCTATTTTTTCAATTCTTGGATTATGTTTCTTAGCTTTTTCTATTAAACCATAAAATGATGTTTCAGCTGTATTTGGTATGAATGAAAAAACAGTATTTGAATAATCTTTTTTGATAGATTTCTCTATTTGTGATGTCAAAAGACTTCCTAACATTTTTCTTTCCTTGTAAATATCTGCATCTGAACCTCTAGAAAAATATATTCTTTCAAATGAACATGATTTATTTATTTTAGGTTTTGATATTTCTTTAATGGAGGTTTTTCCATCTTTTTTAATTAATAATGCATTACCTCTAGGAATCTCATTTATTTCTTCATATGATATATCAAAAACTGTTTGAATCGCAGGTCTTTCTGAAGCTACTACAACTGCCTCATCATCCTCAAAATAATATGCAGGTCTAATGCCGTGGGGATCTCTCATAACAAAAGAGTCTCCATGCCCAAGCATTCCTGCTATTACATATCCACCGTCCCATTTCTTAGAAGATTTTTTTAATACTTTTTGGATATTAAGATTCTTTTCAATTAATGGTTGCATATCTAATTTATCTATCCCTTTTCTTTTTAATTTTTCATAACTAGATATCACTTCAGTATCTAGAAAATGTCCAATGTTTTCCATTATTGTTATTGTATCAGATTGTTCCCTTGGATGTTGACCAAGTTGAACAAGGCTTTCAAATAACTCATCATTGTTAGTCATATTAAAATTTCCAGCTAGAATCAAATTTCTATTCATCCAGTTATTTTGTCGCATGACTGGGTGAACATATTCAATAGAATTTTTTCCATAAGTGCCATACCTAACATGACCTAGCATGACTTGTCCAATAAAAGGAGCCTTGTCAAAGAATTTGTGAGAATTCACACTAACCTTTTTTGACTTTAAAAATTGATTTATTTTTTTATTTATTTTTTTAAATACTGAATGAATAGCTTGTTGATCAAAAGACCTGACTCTAAAAAAATATTTATCTCCAGGCTTTAAGTCTAACTTTAAACTTGCAAATCCTGCTCCATCTTGACCACGATTCTTTTGCTTCTCCATCATTAAGAACATCTTATCAATGCCATACATGTGGGAGCCATATTTTTCATTGTAATAATTGAGTGGCTTTTTTAGATGAACTAATGCAATTCCACATTCATGTTTTAACTGATCACTCACCTATTTTAATTTATTAATTCTTTTTTCAATATCAGACATCGACAAATTTAACAAGTTTTTTGTTGCCATATTTTCAACATTAAATGATGCTAACGAAGTTCCATAATCAATTGCAGATTTAATAGACTCAAAGGAGACTTCAGATGATTGAGATAAAAAGCCTGTTATTCCTCCAATGAAACAATCTCCAGCTCCTGTTGGATCAATTACTTTATCTACTTCATATGCATTTGCAACATATCTTTTTTCGTAATTAAATAACTCTGCTCCATCCTTTCCTTTCTTTATTATCACATATCTAGGACCCATTGAATGAAGGACTTCTGCAGCCTTCTTTAAGTCTTTATGACCTGTTATCATCTCTGATTCCTCATCATTAATTGAAATAATATCAACTTTTGATATTACCTCCTTTACTGTGTCCAAGAAATTTTCTATCCAATAGTTCATTGTATCAAGAATTATCGCAGATGGTTTGTTGTTCAATTGATTAATAGCAGATAGCTGAATTTCAGGATGAAGATTTCCAAGTAGTAGAATATCCGGATTTGATTTATTTTTAGAAATTATTGGATTAAAACTTTCCATTACATTAAGCTCAGTCTTTGTCGTAATTCTTTCTTTAAAATTATCAGTATATATACAACTCCAATAAAATGTCTTATTGTTTTTTTCAATCTTTATGCCTGAAATATCAACACCACAATTTTCTAGAAGATTTAAATCTTCTCTCTTAAAATCTTTCCCAACTACAGATACGATTGAGTATTCACTGATAAAATTTTTAAGTGATAAACATATGTAGGTACCTGCTCCACCCAGGGCATTATCGACCTCATTTTCTGGGGTTTCAATGCCATCATATGCTAATGAGGCTACAATTAAAACAGACTTTTTTGACATTAATTTTAATTTATATTATACCCTGTGTCTTCTAATAGATTTGAATTCTTAGCTGCAAGATTAGCTAAAAAATCACATCTTTCATTATAAAAATCGTTATTATGACCTTTTATCCATTGGAATTTAACTTTATGATTCTTATAAATCTCTAAAAATCTTCTCCATAAATCTGGATTTTTTTTGTTTTTAAAATCCTTTTTTACCCAATCAAATAACCAACCTTTTTCCACTGCATCTGAAACATATTTAGAGTCAGTAAATATTTTGACGTTACAATTTTTAAATTTTAAATTTTCAAGACCTATTATAACAGCAAGTAATTCCATTCTATTATTAGTTGTTATCTTAAATCCTTGACTAAACTCTTTCTTGTATTCTCCATCTCGAGATAACATTACAATTCCATATCCACCCGGTCCCGGATTGCCAATAGATGAACCATCTGTATAAATTTTAATTAGCTTACTCATTTGATAAGAAGTGATTTGATGACTTTTGGATAATACTCATATTCTAATATATGAATCTTTTCTTCTATCGATATGGCCGTGTCATTATCTTCAATACTTATTTTTTTTTGAAATATTATCTCTCCAGAATCATATTGATTAGATATATAGTGTATCGTTATTCCAGTCTCGATTTCGTTATTTTCAATTACTTTATTGTGAATTTTTGATCCGTACATTCCATTTCCTCCATAACTTGGTAAAATTGATGGATGAATATTTATTATTTTATTTTTAAAATAATCGATGTACGTAGCAGGTATTTTTTTCAAAAATCCAGCTAAAACTATTAAATCAGGGTCGATAATTTTTAATTCTTCAAATACACTAGAAGATAACTGATCATTACTGAAGTATGTAGTATTAATCTTTGAGTCATTCTGACTTTTAAAAAAAGATGAGTCTTTATTGTTTGAATATACGTTTGTAACTGATATTTCTTTTGAATCTCTAAACTGACTTATAATATTTAGAGCATTCGTTCCTCTACCTGAAATAAATATTACAATTTTTTTTTTCATTTAATAATGACAATGTTCAATATATTTGAAAAAAACTTTTTTATTTAACAAATAAAGGTATAATTTAGAATTAAAGACCAGTTTTGGCAAAAGTTTTTTAATTTTGTCAGCTGAACTAATAAACAAAATATTATGTCAGATATTTCTTCAAGAGTTAAAGCAATAATAGTAGATAAATTAGGAGTTGATGAAAACGAAGTAGTTCCTGAGGCAAGTTTTACTAACGATTTAGGGGCAGACTCACTAGATACAGTAGAGCTAATAATGGAATTTGAAAAAGAGTTTGATATACAAATTCCAGATGATCAAGCAGAAAATATTATCTCTGTTGGTCAGGCTATTGAGTTTATAGAGAAATCAAAATAAAATTTAATTAATGTTTTCAAGAAGAGTTGTAGTTACTGGAATGGGAGCTCTAACTCCAATTGGTAGCAATCTAAATTCATATTGGAATGGTTTAATTAGTGGAACCTCTGGTTGCGCTAGTATTACTCATTTCGATGCATCAAATTTTAAAACAAAATTTGCCTGTGAATTAAAGGGGTATGATCCTGCTGATCACTTTGAGAGAAAAGAGTATAGAAGATATGATAAGTTTTCTCAATATGCTATTGTTGCAGCCTCTGAAGCTATTGATGATTCTAAAATAATTGATTCTAGTCTAAATCATGATAGGATAGGAGTAATCTGGGGTGCAGGAATTGGTGGATTAGAGACATTCCAAAATGAAGTACTAAATTTTTCTGACGGAAATGGAACTCCAAGGTTTAACCCTTTTATGATTCCTAAAATGATCCCTGATATTGCTGCAGGATTGATTGCTATGAAATATGGTTTTCAAGGACCAAATTATGCTACAGTATCAGCTTGTGCTTCTTCTTCAAATGCCCTAATTGATGCTCTGACATATATTAGAGTTGGATATGCAGATGTTATTGTTGCAGGTGGGTCAGAAGCTCCAGTAACTATTGCTGGCGTTGGAGGGTTTAATGCAATGCATGCATTGTCTACAAGAAATGATGATGCTTCAACAGCATCAAGACCATTTGACAGAGATAGGGATGGCTTTGTTCTTGGTGAAGGTGCAGGCGCATTAATTATTGAAGAATATGAGCATGCAGTTAATAGAGGTGCTAAAATTTATGCAGAACTGATAGGTGGAGGTTTATCTTGTGATGCTTACCACATGACAGCTCCTCATCCTGATGGAAGAGGAGCAATTAAAGTAATGAAAAATTGCCTTGATGACGCAAATATTAATACAAGTGATGTTGATTTAATTAATATGCATGGCACTTCAACTCCATTAGGAGATGTCGCAGAGGCTAAAGCTGTAAAAGATGTTTTTCAAGAAGATGCTTACAATCTTAATATAAATTCTACTAAATCTATGACAGGACATTTACTTGGAGCGGCTGGTGCAGTAGAGGCCATTTCATGTATTATGGCGATAAAACATAGTATTATACCTCCTACAATTAATCATTTTAATAATGATGAGAATATTGACCCTAAACTTAATTTTACATTTACATCCCCTCAAAAAAAATCAATTAATGTAGCAATGTCAAATACATTTGGTTTTGGTGGACATAATGCATGTGTAATATTCAGAAAGTTAGATTAGTCCAATAAATTCTCCGCAGTATCAAAAAAATATTTAAATTAGATTCATCCCATATTGAGAATTATAAGTTAGTTGCTATTCATACAAACCTATCAATAATCTCACTTGCATATCAACTAAATAAGTTCTGTTTTACTGAGTTTGTAAGATCAAATAATGATTTAAAAGTAGACCATAAATTTAGGATGCCTCATTTCAACTGGAATAATGAAAAAAAAAAGGTATAAGTTTTGAGCTTTTTAAAAATAAGTATATCGTTGAAGATGAAGACTCTAAACTAATAGATTCTCTTTTTGGTTTGTCAATTTCAAAAGAGTTATCTTTGATAGAATCACATAAAGAAGTTGATTTTTTTATTAAACAAAATTGTTTTTTTTCAACATCAAATTTGATTGAAAAGATGTCAAATATTCAGAATATTTCACTTATTTACAGGGTTCCAAATAGTGAACTTCCGGAAAACCTTAATTTTGACTTATGAGGAGAATTAAAAAAACAAAAATCATTGCTACATTAGGCCCATCAACATCTTCTAGAGATAGCATTGAGATGCTAATTAAAGAAGGTACTGATGTATTAAGAATTAACTTTTCACACTCAACTCATCAAGAAGCCAAATCTCTTATAGAGGATATAAGGAAGGTTAATGAAAAATTAAATACTAACACTTCAATACTTGCTGATCTACAAGGTCCAAAACTTAGAATTGGTAAGATTAAGCCTAATACATCTCTCAGTGATGGAGATAAAATTGAAATCGTGACTGGTAAAGAGTTTGTTGGAGTTAAAAATAAGATATATGTTGATTATAAAAGCCTACCTAGTGATGTAAACGTAGGAGAAAAAATATTAATTGATGATGGGAAAATAATACTTAAGGTTCTTCAAACTAATAAGAAAAATAAGATCACTGCTGAAGTAATTCAAGGTGGGGAGTTATCTTCAAAAAAGGGTTTTAACCTTCCCAACACAAACATTTCTCAACCTGCACTTACAGACAAAGACATAAAAGATGCTATTTTTTCAGTAGAACAGTGTGTTGACTGGATTGCTCTTTCATTTGTGAGGCATGAATCAGACATAAAATCATTAATTGAGCTTATTGAGAAAAATACAGATCATAGAATACCAGTGATCGCAAAGATTGAGAAGCCGGAGGGTGTTAAAAATATTGATGATATAATGAAACACGCAAGTGGTATTATGGTTGCTAGAGGAGATCTTGGAGTTGAGATTAATGCTGCAGAAATACCCTTAATTCAGAAAAAACTTGTAGATAAAGCAAAAAAAGCAAGAATCCCTGTAATAATTGCAACGCAGATGATGGAGAGCATGATGGAAAGCCTAAATCCTAATAGAGCTGAAGTCAATGATGTAGCAAATTCTGTAATGGATGGGGCAGATGCTGTAATGTTATCAGGAGAAACTTCTGTTGGAAGCCATCCAATAGAGGTGGTTCAAACAATTTCAAAAATTATTGGTAAAGTTGAAAACTCAAGCTTAATTGCACTTAAGCATAAACATCCTAGAGATTATGAATCTGAAAGATTTATAACAAAATCTGTGTGCTATTATGCTGCGAAAGTTGCTAATGATACTAATGCTAAAGCAATAAGCACATTAACAAACAGTGGTTATACAGCGTATCAAATTTCTTCATGGAGACCAAAAACTCATGTTCTAGTGTTTACATCAAACAAAAAGATTTTGACTCAACTTAATCTTCTTTGGGGAGTAAAATCTTTTTATTATGATGGTACAGAAAGTACTGACACAACTGTCGAGGAGATAAATAGAATAGCTGTCGAAAACAATTATCTTCAAAAAGATGATAAAGTTATAAATCTAACTTCAATGCCAATTGATAGAAAAGGGATGGTTAACACACTTAGAGTTTCAAAAATATAAATATGAAAAGTATAGATGAGCTATTAAAGAAATATGAGTTAAATGGTATAATAAATGGCTGCTCTACTGGGTCAAATTGGTTTAGTTCCGGTAAAAAAATTGAAAGTCTTTCTCCAGTCGATGGAAAATTAATTGGAACAATTAAATCTGGTTCAAAAAGTGATTTTGATCAGTTAATTAAAAATTCAAAGAAAGCATTTAAAGAATTTAGGCAGATACCTGCTCCTATGAGAGGTGAGTTGGTTCGTCAATTTGGGAATAAATTAAGAGAGGAGAAACAACTTTTAGGAACACTTGTATCTTATGAAATGGGGAAATCATATCAAGAAGGACTTGGAGAAGTTCAAGAAATGATTGATATCTGTGATTTTGCTGTAGGTCTATCAAGGCAATTAAATGGATTCACAATGCATTCTGAAAGACCAACACATAGGATGTATGATCAGTATCATCCTTTAGGAATAGTAGGGATAATCTCAGCATTTAATTTTCCAGTTGCAGTTTGGAGCTGGAATGTAGCTCTTGCTTGGGTTTGTGGTAACGTAACAATATGGAAACCTAGTGAAAAAACTCCTCTTTGTAGTCTAGTTTGTCAAAAAATTATTGGAGAGGTTTTCAAAGAGAATAATATTCCTGAAGGAGTTTCATGTCTTATAAATGGTGATTATAGAATAGGTGAAATGTTATCTCAGAGTAAAGATGTTTCACTTGTATCAGCAACTGGGTCAACAAGAATGGGAAAAATTGTTGCTAAAAAAGTTGGTGCAAGATTAGGAAAAACATTACTAGAATTAGGAGGGAATAATGCAATAATTGTTACTCCAGATGCTGATTTAAAAATGACAATTATGGGTACAGTATTTGGTGCAGTTGGAACGTGTGGACAGAGATGTACTTCAACTAGACGTCTAATTGTTCACGAGGAAATCTATGATAATGTAAAAGATTCATTGGTAAAAGCATACAATCAAATTAAAATTGGAGATCCTCTTGATTCAAATAATCATGTAGGACCACTCATAGATACTAATGCTGTTAAAGCATACAAAAGTGCAATTTCAAAAATAGACAATCAAGGAGGTAGTTGGTTGGTCAAAGGTGGAATTCTTAATGGAGAAGAATATTCAAGTGGTTGTTATGTAAAACCAGCAATTGCAGAAGTTGACCATTCTTTGGAAATTGTTCATCAAGAAACATTTGCACCAATATTATATCTAATAAGGTATAAAGGAGATGTTCAAAATGCAATAGATATTCAAAATGAAGTTGATCAAGGACTATCATCTGCAATCATGACTAATAATTTAAAAGAATCTGAAATATTTCTCTCTCATTGGGGAAGTGATTGCGGAATTGCCAATGTTAATATTGGTACATCTGGTGCTGAAATTGGAGGTGCATTTGGGGGTGAAAAAGATACTGGTGGTGGAAGAGAAAGTGGCTCTGATGCTTGGAAGGTATATATGAGAAGGCAAACCAATACAATTAATTTTTCATCTGAATTACCATTGGCTCAGGGAATAAAATTTGATATTAACTAGTAGTTCTATTTAAACTGATTAAGAAATCTAATGTCATTTTCGAAAAATAGCCTTATATCTGGTATTTGATAAATTAACATTGCTATTCTTTCAATACCTAAGCCAAAAGCATATCCAGTGTATTTTTCTGAGTCAATATTACAATTTTTTAGAACATTAGGGTCAACCATTCCACAGCCCATAATTTCTAACCATCCTGTTCCTTTTGTAATCCTGTAATCAGTTTCAGACTCTAACCCCCAATATATATCTACTTCAGCACTAGGTTCAGTGAAGGGAAAGAATGAAGGCCTAAATCTTAATTTTGATTTACCAAACATAGATTTTGTGAAATAGAGTATCATTTGTTTTAAATCTGCAAAAGAAACCTTTTCATCAACATATATTCCTTCAATTTGATGGAATATACAGTGTGATCTTGAAGATATTGCCTCGTTACGATATACTCTTCCGGGAGATATAATCTTTAATGGAGGAGGATTATCTTCTAAGTATCTTACCTGCACAGATGAAGTATGAGTTCTTAACAAAATATCTGGATCCTGTTGTATAAAAAAAGTATCTTGCATATCTCTTGCAGGATGATCTTTTGGGAGATTAAGAGCTGTAAAATTATGCCAATCATCTTCTATCTCAGGTCCCTCAGATAATTCAAAACCAACTTTAGAAAAAATATCAATAATTCTATTTTTGATTAATGTTATAGGATGTAGTGAACCTGACGAAATTGGAAAGCCTGGTTTAGTATAATCTTCAGTTATTGATTTACTAGATTTTCTTATCCCTAATTTCAGTTTTTCATATTTTTCTGATACTAGATTTTTTAAATCATTGATTTTTTGACCATATTCTTTTTTTTGATCAGCAGGAACATTTTTAAACTCTGAGAATAATTCATTGATTAGTCCCTTTCTACCCAGAAACTTTATTTTCATAGATTCAATCTCATCTTTGTCTTTTGAATCAAAGTTTTTTATATATGAAATATGATCCTCTAGTTTTTTTATCATTATTTTTTTTTAAAAAAAATTAAAAGTCTGTGATTAACCTTCTGTATATTGCAAATATAAATTAAGTTTTATGAATTTAATTGATTTAATAATAATTGCAATAATTGGATTTGGGATTATTAGGGGATATTCAAAAGGGTTAATTATAGAGTTATCTAGTTTTTTTGGAATATTTATTGCTTTTTTTATTGCTGGTAATGTTGATAATGTCTTATCAGATAAAGTGTCTTCTTTTACTAATGCAAATTCTGATTTAATAAATACTATCTGTTTTATTTTAATTTTTATTTTAAGCTATGTGCTCATTATATATATTGCAAAAGGATTTACAAAACTAGCAAAAGTTGTTTATTTAGGTCTCCTAAACAGTTTATTAGGAGGGGTTTTCGGAGGATTGAAGTTACTTTTGATACTATTAATTATTGTTAAGATTATATTCTCTTTAAATCTATTGTCAAATAACTTAATTTCTGAGTCTTCAATAATTATTCAATTACATATTCTCTCTGAAATTCTATTTAATTCATTTGAAATAAGCCAAGAAATTTATCCAGAAAAATTAATTTAAAAATTTTAAGCTTGAGGCTTTAATCCAACCCAAAGTTCCATTATCAAGTTGAATGTTTATCCAATCTTCAATTAAATCTACTTGTTTAACTTTTGTTCCCTCATGAAGAAGAAATTTTAACTCAGAAATTTTATTTGGTTCTGACCACACTTCTACTTCCTTGTCAAAAATAATTGCAAATTTAATATTGTCCAGTTCTTTCTTTTCATAATTAAGATATAGTGATGTTAATGAAAGTAATGCAATGAATATTGACAGAGTAAAAAAGGTTCTCTTAAACCTAGAATCTTTCAGGAGCATATATAGTATAAATGAAATACAAAAAAGCCAAACTAAAATTACAAAGGAATATGCCCAGCCTTTCTCTGAGAATAAGTCAAGAGTAGAAATCTTAATATTTTGAATTTGAGTTATCGGAAGGTTCTCTATTTTATCAATTCTTAAATTTTGAGCAAATGATAGATTGGTTATTATATCTATGTCATTTGGAGAAAGGGCTAAAGCTTTTTCAAAGTAAAAATTGCTCTCTGGAATATTATTTAACTTATAAAAAGAATTACCAACATTAAAGTATAATTCAGCACTCTTGAAACCAGAGTTTATAATTTCAAGATATCCATTAAGAGCTGCCTCATAATTTCCATTAGTATAATAATCATTTGATTGTATGAAAATTTCATCTACTTGTTTATTATTAGCTAGAAGTATTGATAAGATTATTAAAAATATTTTCATGATTTAGTCTTCATTATTATACCAACAACTTTTCTTGCATTCTCTAAATCTTTATTCATGACTGAGTCAGAAGATCTTGAGTATTTAGCTTTTTCACAATTTTCAATCAGATTAATAATTTGTGAAATATGTTCATTTGATAAGCCCTTATTTTCTGTTATCTCTTGAATCTTTTCCTTATTTAAGCTTTCCATTCTTATTGAGAACTTCACTATTAGGCTTTTAATGATCGATTTTTCAATTATATCATAGAATTGATTTTTTTCATTTGTTAATTTTTTTGCAGAATTAATCATATTATATATTCTTTTTTCTTCATTCTTAATTGTCTCCGAATATGATTTTTTTCTATTTCTTTTAAAGGCTGTAAAAGCAATCAATGCAAGAGAAAGCACAAATGGAGTGGATGATAGAATATAAAAAAGTTCTGACTCAAAAAATTTATAATCATCAAACTCATTTAAATTACCTTTTAATTTGATAAATCTAAATGAATCACCCGATGTAATAACATTTGTGTCATTTGTTATAGAAGGGTTGTTATAGTTAGGGCCATCAAAGACATCAACTGTAAGTCTTGGAGACTTCAAGATTTTATATCTTTCAGTGCTTGGGTCAAAATATGAAAATTCAACTTCTTCAATAGGGAAATTTCCTTGGAATCTAGGAATGACAGTAAAATATTTTGATACTGAACCGCTCATACCTGATAAATTAGTGTTTATTGATTCTTCTCTCTCTGGCTCAAAAAGCTCCATTGAATTTGGAACCAGCATATTGGGTAAATCAAATAGCTTGAGATTTCCACTACCTTTTACTTTTAGTTCTGCTTGAAATGATTCGGTAGCTCTTAAAGATTTTTTATTTAAAATAACATCAAATTCAAATTGTCCAACTGCTCCAGTAAAACTATTTGGTTTGCCATTCTCAGGAAGATCTCTTACATTAATTTTCCTCATGCCAGTTGAGATGAATTGAGAGGTCTGATCGAAGATAACATTACCAAAGAAGTCTCTTTTATCAGTAGGAACATCTAGAACTAAATTTAAGGATAAAGGTGATATTTCCAATTCTCCAGGTTTCTGAGGATAGAGTACAACTTTTCTCCATTCTACAACATTATAATTTTGACCCCTGTAAACTTCCCTCTGTACCTTTAATTGAGGAATTTTTATTGTCTGACTCCAAAAATCTTTATAATTGGGTGTTTCAGTTTCTCTTGCATCAGATATATTAATCGGAGCCTTATAGTAAAGTTTATAAATGACTGTTATTGGTTCATTTAAGTATGGAGAGCCTTTTGAGATTAATGCCCTTAACTCAATATCATCATCACTGTAGTATTGAGTTACTGAATCAGATGGTTGACTTACGGAGTCTGTAATTAATACTTCAATTGGAAGAGACTTATATATTTCCCCATCTATCTCAATTGACGCTTGACTTATTTTTAGATTTCCTTTCTTTAAGGGTTTAAGAAAATAAGAGTATGTTTTTGAGAAACTTCTTTCGCCATTTACATACGAAGTTTTAATAGACTGATTTGGACCTCCAATTATTTGAAAGTTTTCAAAATTTGGAGGTGAAAAATTATCTCCATTTTGATTCATTACAAAGTCAATCCTAAGTCTTTCATTAAGCCCAAGTTTTGATTTACTTACAGATGCATCAAACTTAATCTGGGAAAAAAGAATAAATGAATTAAATATTAATAGTATTGTAAATAATTTTCTTACCAATCTTTTTCAGCTTTTTTTGATGTTTGAACTTTCTTTTTACCGGATTTTATCTTCTGATTTAAATCTTTCTCAATATTATTGACTGCATCTAGCAGATTCTCCATTTGTTGTTTAGATAAACCTCCTCCTTCATCTTGGTTTTTATCTTTCTCTGGGTCCTTTGGTTTTTCCTTTTGTGAATCCGAATCCTGATCACTGTTTTGATCTTGATCTTTATTCTCTTTTTGATCCTCAGATTTATCATTCTTCTCTTCTTCTGAATCTTCACTATTCTGGTTATTTTGTCGTTTATCTCCCTCTAGGAATTTTTTTGCTAAGGCATAATTGTATCGGGTTTCGTCATCTTCTGAATTATTTCTTAAAGCATTTTTATAAGCTTCAACAGCCTGAGCATAATCTTTCTTTTTCATATATGAATTTCCCAGATTATGGAATGCAGAATGCTTCTCAATATCTACTTGAGAATTTTTTTGAGTTTTAAAATACTCTTGAATTGCTTCATCATAATTGCTATTTTCAAAAAGAAGGTTTCCGAGGTTATGAGAAGCAGTAGTTTGATTTTCATTTTTAGATATAGCTTTTCTATACTCAACTTCTGCACCTGTAAAATTTTGTTTAATTGATTCTTTATTACCATTAAATACTCGATTATTCGGATCGCTCTGACAGTTAAGAGAGACTGTAAAAGTCAAAAAGAGTAAATGTATAATATGACTATTTCTCATTTTCATTAAATAAGTTTAGATTCTGGATCCATTTTGTTTTAGTTTGAAATATAAAAATATCCGCAATTATAAACAAAAGGGCTATTAGTATAAAAATTTGAAATTGCTGCTTATACTCAACAAATTGTGAAGTCTCAAATTCAGATTTATCAATTTTATCAAGCTTAGCCTTGACAGATTCTAGTGTTTCTTCTGTTATGTTTCCGTCAATATACTCTCCACCAGAAGAACTAGCTATTTTATTTAAAATTTCACTATTTCTTTTAGTGATAACAACTTCACCATTGTTATCCTTTTTGTAAGAATCTACTGTACCATTAATTTTTATTGGAATTGTTGAACCGCTATCTTGCCCAACACCAATTGAAATAAGATTAATATTATTCTCAATTATTAAATTTATTAAGCTTTCTGGGATATCATCATGATCTTCTCCATCAGAAAGCAAGATAAGGACCCTATTGGTTTCTGAATTTTGATCAAAAAAGTTTGCAGAAAGATTTAGGGCAGAGTCAATTGATGTACCTTGCGATGATAGCATGTCAGTATCGATAATTTGTAAGAAATTTTTTACAGATGCAAAGTCAGTAGTTAAAGGAACTTGAGGAATTGCTTGAGCAGCATAAGCAACTATCCCTACTCGATCACTACTTAATGAATTTATAATCTCAGAAATTATTCTTTTTGATCTTAAGAGTCTGTTTGGAGCAACATCTTCGGCAAGCATACTTTTAGAAACATCTACAGCAAAAACTATATCAACCCCTTCTCTATTTTCAGACTTTAATTCTGTTCCTATTTTTGGATTTGCCAAACCTATTGATAAAAATAATACTGCAAGACATTCTAGAATCAATTTTAAATTAAGCTTAAAATTTGATCGATTAGGGCTGATAACATTAAGTAATTCTGAATCTGAGTAAGAGTCTTGAATCTTTTTTCTCCAAGACATATAAATCCAGTTAATAATCACTATAAAAGGGATTATTAATGCTAGATATAGGAAATATGGATTGTCAAATTGATACATTATATAAAACTCTTAAATATTGATTTTCTTGAAATTATTTCTATTACGTAAAGTATAAAAGCTAACAAAACAAAAGGCCTATATTTCTCTGAAATATTTGTAAAAATAGTCTCTGTAATTTCTGTTTTCTCCAATTTATTTATTTCATCATAAATTTTTTGAAGTTCTAAATTATCTGTTGCTCTAAAATATATACCTGATGTTTTGTCAGATATATATCTTAGAAGGTCTTCATCAATTTCAACTTTTGTTAAGCTAAATTGAAAATCTCCATTTGGAAGAATTGAGACTGGGGCTAAAGCTCTTCCATTTGTTCCAAGACCAATTGTGTATGTCTTGATTTCATATTCTGCCGCAAGCTCTGCTGCAATTCTTGGATCTATAAAACCTGAATTATTAACTCCATCCGTCAGAAGAATGATTACTTTACTTTTAGCTGTACTCTCTTTTAGTCTGTTTACTGCAGTTGATAATCCCATTCCAATAGCTGTCCCATCCTCTAGAAGAGATTCATAATTAATATCTGATAATGATTGTTTTAAAATTAATTTATCAGTAGTAACAGGTGTTTTTGTATAACTTTCAGCGGCATAAACAACTAAACCAATTCTATCATTTGGTCTATCATCAATAAAGTTAGAAGCAACGTTCTTTAAAGCTGAGAGTCTATCAGGTTTTAGATCTTTTGATAACATACTTGAAGAAATATCTATAACCATAACAATATCTATACCCCTTGATGATTTTATTCTTTTTGATGTTGACTTAGATTGAGGTCTAGATATAGCTATAATTAGAAGCAGTATCACAATAATTCTCATTACATATAGAAATGGTCTAAGCCTTGCAATAATAGATCTATTAAATTTTAGTAATGATAAAGAAGATTGCTTTAAAGTTGCTTGTGTTAACTTGCCAAATCTATACCAAAATATTAATGCTAAAGGTATTATAATAGCAAGTATAAAATATTCAGGATCTGCGAAATATAATTCTTTAAACATTACAATTCTTTTATTATATCAAAACTTTCTAAGATTCTTTGCTCGATATCACCAGCATATCTGTCATTATCTCTGTAGATAACTATAAGTCTTATGGTTTTTTTTTCATATGGCAAAATAACTGATGTAAAATTTGATCTGTAAAGATCGTTGTTAATCTCAACATCTAAGCTTCCGTAGAGTCTTAATCCAGTATCTCCAGATTTTACAGTAAACTGGTCGTCTTTAACTAAAATATTTTTAGATCCTGATTCTTGGAATTCATTAATAAGTTCATTTTTTATTAAATTTAAATTAGCTAGATTTTCAGTTTGAATAACATCCTTAAAATCTATGGATAAAAAGAATTTATCAGAAATACTACCCATTTGAAATTTGTTTAAATCAGCACTGTCTATAACTCTTTCAAGTATCAATGGTGAGCTTACCTCTACTGGTGGGGAACCATATTGACTGGTAAACCACTCTTTATCAAGCAGCTTTTTTGTAGGGTTAAAGAGTATAGTATCTCTAACTGGATAATAACCAAAAATTAAAATACAAAGAACTAAAGCAGCTGAAGATATGACTAGAGAGTATTTAAAAAAGTTTTTTAAATTATCAGTAAAGGTACTATTATCATCATTTATCTCAGGCAGATCAATCTTTTCAAACTTTTCATTATAAATTTTCTCAGTTGAAGAAATAAATTCTTTAATCGTAATTAGATCAATGTTAAAATCACCTTTAGTTGGAAGTGATTTAGCAAATTTTATTAAATCTGATTTAGTGAATAATTCTTCAAGTTTATCTATCTGTTTTTTTTTCAAAATTGTAACTATCACTGTCCTTTAACATATTTATTCTAATTATTAGCTCTCTGGAAGTGCTCTCCATCGCTGGGATTTTTACTTGAAATTCCAAATACTCTCTAAATATGTCAATTAAAATTGTATAGTATTCTTTGAACTCAATTTGGGAATTTGGATTAATATTATCAAGCTTTTCTAATTTCTCAAATGCTATTTCATAAAGAGATTTTGAAATAACTTTTGTATTTTCTTTGCTGTTTTTTATATAATATTTGTAAACTAAGAAAGCAAGAGCCAATATTGTAAGAATTGAGATCAATCTTATAATTAGTTTTTGATAATTTCTTTTAACTGGAATAATAGGTTTTATATCAAACAGATTCTGCTTAAGAGTGTCTACTTCAACATCATTAACTACTACTAAAAGTGAGTCTGTAAATTTTATAGATTGATTAAAATATACTTTTTGAGGAGGAATCCAGAATTCTCCTGGTTCAAAGTTTATTAATGAATATTTTTTTGAAATATTTGAGGATTCAATAATTGAATCATTAGAGAAGGAGTCCAGTATTTCGAAAGGAGTAAAATTTGGTTTTTCATCAAAACGAATATTGTATTTATTTTTTGATGCTATGTCAATTGTATAGATAATCTTCTCTCCAATTTGAACATTTGTAGTATCCAGTGAACTTTTGATAATAATATCAGGGTCAAAGTCTGCAGACTGTGCATTTATGAATGATAAAGAATAAAGCCATATGAATATGAATATAGATCTCATTATGCTCTGTGTTTAAAGTATCCTAAAAGTTTCTTAACATAACTTTCATCAACTTTACAATTTATTATACCTGCTCCATTCTTGTTGAATAAAATTTCAAATTTTTTTATGGATGAACTGTAATTGTAAGAATAGCTATCTCTAATTTTTTTTGAAAAAGTATCAACCCAAACTAACTCATTTGATTCAGCATCAATCATTGGTACAAAACCAAGCCTAGGAATTTTAGTCTCCATTTGATCAAAAATTCTTATGCCTGTTAAGTCATATTTTTTTGCTGCAAGTTTTAACGACTTATCATAATTATCATCAATAAAATCAGATAAAATAAAAACTATTGCTTTTTTTTGAATAACACTTAATAAGAATTTGAGTGACGAGTCTATGCTTGTTTTTGCACTTTTAGGTTTAAATTCAAGTAGTTCTCTAATAATTCTCAAAATATGTTTCTTGCCTTTGTTAGGGGGGATAAATAATTCTATACTATCAGTAAATAGTATTGCGCCTACCTTATCATTATTTTTTAATGCAGAGAACGATAGGGTTGCGGCAATTTCTGTAACAATTTCCTTTTTGAGTTTATTTCTAGTAGCAAAGTTTTTTGAGCCACTAACATCTATTAACAACATTAAAGTTAATTCTCTTTCTTCTTCAAAAATCTTTATAAATGGTTCATTATACCTTGCTGTAACATTCCAATCAATTGACCTTATATCATCACCAAACTCATACTTACGCACCTCACTAAAGGTCATACCCCTTCCCTTAAAGGTACTTAAGTATTCTCCACCAAAAACATTGTCACTTAACTTTCTACTCTTTATTTCAACTTGTCTTACTTTTTTTAGTAATTCTTTAGAATCCATAAATTATGGTACTTCAACAGTGTTTACAATTTGTTTTATTATGTCCTCAGTAGTTACACTTTCAGCTTCAGCCTCATATGTTAAACCGATTCTATGTCTTAATACATCAGTAATAACTTCCCTAACATCTTCAGGGATTACAAAACCTCTGTGTTTAATAAAAGCGAAGCATTTTGAAGCAAGGGCTAAATTTATACTTCCACGAGGAGATGCTCCAAAAGAAATAAGTGGGGATAGGTTTTTCAAATCATATTTTTCAGGATATCTAGTGCAGAAGATTAAATCCAAGATATACTTTTCAATTTTTTCATCCATATAAACATCATTAACTATACCTTGTGCTTTTTTGATTTGAGCAGTAGTAACAACAGGTTTAATTTTATCCTGTGAGGATGACAAGTTCATACTTATAATTTTTTGCTCCTCCTCTAGCTTAGGATAATCAACAACTACTTTTAACATAAATCTATCTATTTGAGCTTCTGGAAGAGGGTATGTACCTTCTTGCTCTACGGGGTTCTGTGTTGCCATTACTAAAAATGGGTCAGTAAGTTTAAATGTTTTGTCACCAATAGTAACCTGTTTCTCTTGCATAGCCTCGAGCAATGCAGATTGTACTTTAGCAGGAGCACGGTTAATCTCATCAGCTAAGACAAAATTTGCAAAAACTGGACCCTGTTTAATTGAAAAATTCCCTTCTTTCATATTATATATCATAGTCCCTATAACGTCAGCTGGAAGAAGATCAGGTGTGAACTGGATTCTATTAAAAGAGCCTTTTACCGCACTACTTAGACTATTTATGGCTAAAGTTTTTGCTAAACCAGGAACACCTTCAAGTAAAATATGTCCTTTTCCCAGAAGTCCAATAAGCAATCTTTCAATCATTTTTTTCTGACCAATGATTTTTTTGTTTATCTCCATTGATAGAAGATCAACAAAAGCACTTTCTTGTTTAATTAATTCATCTTTTTTGTTTAAATCTATATTACTTTTTACATCACTCATATGTACTGAATTTTATATTTCAAATTTCAAAATTTATTAATAAAAACCCTGTTAATAATTGGTTAAATTGGGGGTAAGTCAAAATTTCACTTAGAAAAATATTCGGGGTACAAATAGTCATTTTTAGGATAATGACTCATATCAACATTTTTTACAATTTCATATATTTCCTTCCTAAGGGTATCAAAGTTAGTTTTATTTTTTGCAGAAATGAATAATGCCTTCCCATTTGTTTTATTCATCCAGGTATTTCTCCATTGCATTAAGGAGAAGTGACCGTTATTTAAAGAGGAATCATTAAAATCAATTTTGTTATAATTATCAATTTTGTTAAATATCATCAAGTTATACTTGTTGTGACAATTAATTTCACTTAAAATTTTATTTACAGATAATATATGATCTTCAAAGCTTGGATGAGAGATGTCTACTATATGTAAAAGTATATTTGCATCTTTTACTTCCTCCAAAGTACTTTTAAATGATTCAATAAGTTGAGTTGGGAGCTTTCTAATGAATCCCACAGTATCAGTAAGAAGAAAAGGTAATGTGTTAATAACAACCTTCCTAACTGTAGTATCTAAAGTTGCAAATAGCTTATCCTCTGCGAAGACTTTACTTTTGGAAAGCATATTCATAATTGTTGATTTTCCAACATTAGTATATCCAACTAAGGCTACTCTTACAAGTGAACCACGATTCCCTCTTTGAACTTTCATTTGCTTATCAATAGTAGAGATTTTCTTTTTTAATAAAGAAATTTTATCTCTTACTATCCTTCTATCGGTCTCAATCTCAGTTTCACCAGGACCTCTCATTCCAATACCTCCTTTTTGTCTTTCAAGGTGAGTCCAAAGCCCCTTAAGTCTGGGCAGAAGATACTCATATTGAGCTAACTCAACTTGAGTTTTAGCGTAACTAGTCTTTGCTCTTTGAGCAAAAATATCAAGAATAAGTGCTGTCCTGTCTAATATTTTACATTTTAAGAGTCTCTCAATATTCGATTGTTGTGTTGGTGAAAGCTCATCATCAAAAACAACGATAGAGACATCATTTTCTTTAATAAATTTTTGAATTTCATCAATTTTTCCTTTTCCAATAAATGTCTTTGGGTTAGGTGTTTTAATTCGCTGCTTAAACTTTCTTAACACTTTACCCCCTGCTGTAACAGATAAAAACTCTAATTCCTCCAGAAACTCATTAAGTTTTTCCTCACTTTGAGAGTCATTAATCACTCCTACAAGAACTGTTCTTTCAAAATTTGATTTCTGTGATTCAATCATTTTTTTAAAAAATTTCTTAAAGTAAAGGTTTTACCGTCAAAAACACCATATGTAAAGTGAGTGATCCAATCACCTAAATTTATATATTTTGACTTTGCTTTAAGTTGATGCACAATTGGCAAATGGCGATGACCAAAAATGAAATAATCTATGTGTTCTTTTGATAATTTTTTTATACAATATTGTATCAACCATTCTTTATCTTCCCCTTTAAAAGTAAGATCCTCAGACCCTGAAATAAGTTTATTCTTTTGTGAGAGATACCTACCAAGGCTAATTCCAATATCAGGATGAATTAATTTATACAACCAAATAAAAAATGGATTTGATAGAATAAGTTTCATTCTTTTATATCCATAGTCTCCAGGTCCAAGTCCATCACCATGACCAATAAAAAAAGATTTTGAGTTAAAAATAAAAAGCTCAGGTGATTTGAAAACTTTTATATTAAGTTCCTTTTGAAAATAGTCAGTCATCCAATAATCATGATTACCTAGAAAAAAATAAATTTTTATACCCATGTCAGATAATTCAGCTAGTTTTCCCAAAGAACGAGTAAAACCTCTAGGTACAGCTTCTTTATACTCAAACCAAAAGTCAAATAAGTCTCCCAACAAAAAAATAATCTCAGCGTCATGCTTAATTGTATCTAACCATTTAACAAAAATCTTTTCTCTATCATGACTTTTATGTAATGAAGGTAATCCTAGATGATTATCTGAACTAAAATAAACTTTTTTGTCTTTTGGGATCTCCATAAATATTATCCTATAGCAACATTTAAATCATCAATCAAGTCATCTACATCCTCTATGCCAACACTAAGTCTAAGAAGCGACTCTACTAATCCTGATTTTTTTCTTTCCTCTGGAGGTATAGACGCATGTGTCATACTTGCTGGATGACAACATAAGCTTTCAACTCCACCAAGAGATTCTGCCAACGTAAATAATTGAAGATTTTCAGCTATTTTTTTTGATTTTTGAAAGGTATTTTCTGTTGGAATAAAAGAGACCATCCCCCCAAAGCCATTCATCTGATTTTTTGCAATATTATAATTTTTATGATCTTTAAAGCCTGCCCAGTATACACTAGCAATTTTATCATGTTCTTTCAAAAAAATTGCTATTTTTTCAGCATTTTCAGAATGTCTCTGCATCCTTAAATGAAGAGTCTTTATACCTCTTAAAGTAAGGAAACAGTCCATTGGACCTGGAGTAGCTCCAGATGCATTTTGAATAAAGGATAATTTTTTATGAAGGTTTTCATCGTTTAATGCCAATGCTCCAATCACAACATCACTGTGACCTGCAATATATTTAGTTGCAGAATGCATTACAATATCAGCTCCAAAATCTAAGGGTCTCTGTATGTATGGAGTAGCAAAAGTATTATCAACACAAAGTAAAATATTATTTTTTTTGGCTAAAACTGACATTGATTTAATATCAACTACATTCATCATTGGATTGGTTGGTGTTTCAACCCATATAAGCTTAGTATTTGAATTTATCTTTTCTTCTACAGAGTTTATATTTTCCATATTTACAAAATGAAATTTTAACTCATACTTCTCAAAGATTTGCTTAAAAAGCCTATAGCTCCCACCATATAAATCATTAGTGGAAACTATCTCATCTCCAGGACTCAAAGTTTTTAGAATAGCATCAATAGCAGCTAAACCTGATGCAAATGCTAAACCATATTCTGCATTCTCTAAAGATGCTATAGCTCTTTCAAAATTTGATCTAGTTGGATTATGAGTTCTACTATATTCATAACCTTTGTGCTTACCAGGAGATGACTGTGCATATGTGGAAGTTTGATATATTGGAGTCATCACAGATCCATATGCAGGATCAAGAATTTGGCCACCATGTATGGCCCTAGTGTTAAATTTCATTTTTTTCTTCATTAGTGCAAAGATAAAGATATTCGTAATTAGCTTTATGATTCTTTTAAAATCATTTTCTTTGTTGGATAATTTTCAAATGGATAAAAGATATTTAGCACTCATTGCGGCATTCTTAGCAACAAGCATATATGGAATTAATCATACTGTCGCAAAGGAAGTAATGCCCATATATATTGGATCATCTGGATTTATAATGTTAAGACTATTAGGGGCTACATCAATTTTTTGGCTGATAAGTCTCTTTACACCAAAAGAAAAAGTTGAGTCGAAGGATTTTTTAAAAATTATTTTTGCTTCAATATTAGGTATGTGTACTAATATGTTGGCTTTTTTTAGAGGTCTAGAATTATCTACTCCTATAAATAGTGGAGTAATAATTACACTATCTCCAGTTTTAGTATTGATACTATCTTATTTTTTTTTAAGAGAAAGAGTTACTCTAAAGAAAATAATTGGAATTTTAATTGGATTTTCTGGCGCAGTTTTTTTAATTCTAAATAGTAGTAAAACAGGAATAAATGCTCCAAATATTCCGTTGGGAAACTCTTTTTTCCTTTTGAATGCATCAGCATATGCTGGATATCTAATTGTTATCAAACCTTTAACAAAGAGGTATAATATTTTTACTTTGATGAAGTGGCTTTTTTTAATTGGATTTGTTCTTTCAGCACCCATTACCTATAATCAATTTTTAGAGGTTAATTGGTCTAATCTCCCTTGGTTTGCTATATGGAGAATGATGTACGTAGTAATTGGTACAACTTTTTTGACATATTTATTTAATATTTATGCATTAAAGACTTTATCACCAACTACAGTTGGTTCATTTATTTATCTTCAACCCATAATTACAATAATTTTTGCATTAATTACTGGTAATGACACACTTGATAAAACCAAAATTCTATCGTGTATTCTTGTCTTTGTTGGAGTATACTTAGTCTCCCTAAAGAATAAGAATGACTAATCATTAATAATAAATTATAATAAAATTTAATAGTGATTTTAAATTTTCTGTAATAAATTTGAAAAAAATCATAATTCAATGAAAATCAAATCAATTTTATTTTTGTCATTACTTATTTTATCATGTAATAATTCAAATAGTACAAAGAAAGAGTTTCAGTATGAAAGAGTAAAGGAAAAACCTAATACTGTTCAAAGTAATACAATGTCTAATAATGTTACTCTTAACTCAAATGATCAAATGAAGTTTGATAAAAAAATAATTAGGGTAAATTCTAATCAAAAAGTAACACTTACACTAAACCATAATGGAAGATTTCCTGCAATTTCAATGGGTCATAATTTTGTGTTAATTAAAAAAGATGTAGATGTCAACGAGTATGCATTAAGAGCTGCAGGTGCAAGAAATTCAGAATATATTCCAGAAGGTAACAATGAGATAGCTTACACCAAAATGCTTGGTGGAGGTGAAAGTGATACAATTACTTTCGATGCACCTAAACCTGGTAAATACGTTTTTATTTGCTCATTTCCCGGTCATTATCAACTTATGATGGGTGAATTTATTGTAATTTAAACATCTACATTACCATCATAGTAGCCAGGAATGGGCACAAACTCTAGTTCATTAACAAGAACATGCTCTGTAATCATATATGATCTAACTGCCATATCTCTGAATAGACTGCATATCTGGGAATAATTTTTTCCATCTGTAGCAATCATACTTCCATTATCAATATGATTTGAGAAATACTTCTCAATTACATTGTTATCAACTTGATCAATAGAGCTAATATTTTCAGATTTCAATATCATATTAATAAACTCATCCATCATCGCTAACAAATATTTTTGATCTGCAGATCTAATGTTTCTGTGTATGTATACATCAATAAACTTTGAAATATTTAGAGACATTGCTCCAGGTGTATCAGTCTCAGGTATAATTAATTCTAGAATCCTATTTAAGAAGGTAATTTGTTTCATATCAAAAAATTTTAAATCTGTAAATGAATCATTTGATTGACATGATTGAATAATTGATATTATCCCTGATGACATAGTTATAGTCCCAAATGAAAATCCTATATTTTTTATAGCCTGTCTTCTTTCCATTATTATATATTTTGTTTATTTAATTCATTAATGGCATGATCTGCAGCTCTAGCAGTTAAAGCCATATATGTAATTGATGGATTTTGATTGCCAGCGGATGTCATGCATGCACCATCTGTAACAAAAACATTTTTCACACTGTGTATTTGGTTAAATTTATTCAGAACTGAAGTCTTTGAGTCTCGTCCCATTCTTGCAGTTCCCATTTCATGAATCCCATTACCAAAAACGTATTTACTTTCATAGCCATAAACATCTTTAAACCCAGATCTTTTAAGCATTTCCTCAGCCTGTTGTTTCATATCTTTCCTCATAGCAATTTCATTCTCCCTAATTGTTGCATCAAATGTTACTGTTGGAAGTCCCCATTTATCTTTCTTATTATAATCTAAAGTCATTTTATTGTCATGGTAAGGCAAAATTTCACCAAATGCTCCCATACTTGCTGTCCAATCACCTCGTTTTACAATGTTTTCTTTAAACCTTGGCCCATAAGAAACGAGTTCTTCTTTACTGTCTGCTATACTCATAAAGCCTCTATTTGCTCCTCCTTGATATCCATATCCTCTAATAAAATCCTTTCTATCAGTAACCCCTCCAATATTTCTGAATCTAGGAATAAAGAATCCAGCAGGCTTGCGACCATATGTCTTTTTATTTTTAAAACCTTCAAAAGTACCACCGGCTCCAACTTGGAAATGATGGTCCATAAGATTATGTCCTAGCTCACCTGAATCATTCCCCATTCCATTTGGGAACCTATTTGATTTAGACTGCATTAAAATAGATGTAGAGGCAACAGCAGATGAACATAGAAAAATCACTTTAGCATAATACTCATAAGATTTATTGTTTTCAGAGTCAATAACCCTAACACCTTTAGCTCTTTTTTTATTCTCATCATAAATTATTTCATGAACAATTGAGTTAGGCATTAATGTCATGTTACCGGTAGCTTCCGCTGCTGGTAGGGTTGAGGAGTTACTGCTGAAGTATGCTCCGTAAGGACATCCTCGCATACATCTATTCCTGTATTGACATGATACTCTTCCAAGTCCTGGTTTTGTTCCTTCAGTAATATGCGCAGTTCTTGCATTTGATAATATTCTTCCATCATTAAAGTTCTTTGAAATACTCTCACGCATATGTTGCTCTAAAACATTTAACTCAAATGGCTTTAAAAATTTTCCATCTGGAAATTGAGGAAGTCCTTCTAATCTACCCTGAACCCCAATATATTGTTCTACATAATTATACCAAGGTGCTATGTCTTTATATCTGATTGGCCAGTCAACAGCAATTCCATCTTTTAAATTAGCTTCGAAATCAAATTCACTTAGTCTGTACGTATGTCTTCCCCATGTAAGTGACCTTCCTCCAACATGGTATCCCCTAATCCAATTAAATTTTTTCTCATCATCATTATAGGGGTGATCTAAATCATCAACGAAGAAATGTCTTGATGATTCGCTATTTACATATCCTGTTCTACTTTGTTTTGGTTGTCTCTTTAATGCATCTTGAGTAATTGTGTCACCACCTTCAAAATCCCATGGATCCATATTAGCAGTATGATAATCCTCAATATGCTTGATCATTCGTCCACGTTCAAGCACAAGGGTTTTTAATCCTTTTTCAGTTAATTCTTTTGCTGCCCAACCACCACTTATTCCAGTTCCAACAACAATAGCATCATATTCTTGTATCATAATAAATTAGAAATCAAATTCAATTTAAACAATAATTACATTTTATGGTAATTAATTATTTAAATTTATATTTATAGTAATATAAAAAACTAACCAACATGAAAAGGAAAAAATTTATCAAACTAGCTTCAACAGGAGCTTTTGGAATATCATCTTTAGGGTATTTATCCTGTGATTATAAAAAGGAAATATTTTTTAAACTATCCTTAGCGCAGTGGTCGCTTCATAATGCATTTCAAAGTGGTCAAAGATCACCATATGAATTTGCTAAAATATCAAAGGAATTAGGATTTCAAGGTATTGAGTTTGTATCACAATTCTATCCCAATGTCTCGACAGACCAATCTGCTTATGAAGATTTTGTTACAATGAATAAAAGATTATCAAATGAAAATAATGTAGAAAACGTTTTAGTTATGATCGATGATGAAAATGGTCATTTAGCAGACGAAAATGAAATTAAAAGGAATGAGTCTATAGAAATGCATAAAAACTGGATAAACGCTTCGGCAGAGATTGGTTGTTCACATGCAAGACTAAATTTATATGGATCTAAAGATGTAGATACTTGGAAAGCTTTATCAATGGAAAGTCTAACTGAGTTAGGAAATCATGCAAAGTCTTTAAATATAAATGTTATTGTTGAAAACCATGGAAGAATAACTTCTAATATCCCTGAGCTTATGGATGTTATAAATGGAGTTAATTTAGAGAACGTCGGAACACTACCCGATTTTGGAAATTTCTGCATGGCTGATGAGGGTTACGGATCAGTTTTTGATGGAACATGTGAGACTACATATGACTTTTATAAAGGAATTGAAGAAATGATGCCAAAAGCTTTTGCTGTTAGTGCAAAATCAAACGACTTTGATGAAAATGGGGATGAGAAATTAATTGATTATACTAGAATGTTAAAGATTGTAAAAAGCTTTGGGTATAATAGTTACATAGGAGTTGAGTATGAAGGTGAAAGATTATCGGAAATTGATGGGATCAAAGCAACAAGAGATTTATTAATTAAAGTTGGTCAATCAATATGATAGAATATGAATAAGACAATAAATATAAGGTTAAGTATAATGATGTTTTTAGAGTTTTTTATCTGGGGATGTTGGTTTGTTACAATGGGGACATTTCTTTCCCAATCTTTCGATTCATCTGGAGCTGAGATTGGACTTGCATATGAGACTCAATCCTGGGGTGCAATTATTGCTCCGTTTATAATAGGACTAATAGCTGACAGGTACTTTGATGCCGAAAAGATTCTTGCATTGATTCATATTTTAGGTGGTGGTCTTTTATTTATGTGTTCTATAGCAGTTGGATTTGAAAGTTTTTTTCCTTACATATTAATATATATGATACTTTATATGCCAACTTTAGCTCTAGTAAATTCAATTTCTTTTAGGCAAATGTCTGATCCATCAAAAGAGTTTCCAAAAATTAGAGTTTGGGGAACAATTGGTTGGGTTGTAGCAGGTCTTGTAATAAGTTATGGCGTTGGCTGGGAAGCAAGTCAAACACTAGAATATACTTTTTACTTAGCTGCTATTGTTTCAGTAATTCTTGGTATTTTCAGCTTTACATTACCTAAAACTCCCCCTAAAGGTAAAAATTCTTCTAGTCCAAGCTTTAAAGAAATTTTAGGCCTTGATGCTTTAAAATTACTTAATGACTCGAAATATTTGATATTTTTTATATCATCAATATTAATTTCGATTCCTTTATCTTTTTATTACGCAGACGCTAACTTATTTTTGAATGAACTTGGTATGGCAAATGCTGCAGGTGTTATGACTTTAGGTCAGATTTCTGAGGCTCTTTTCATATTATTACTTCCTGTTTTCTTAAAAAAGTACGGTATTAAAACTACTCTTGCTGTTGGTATGTTTGCTTGGGCATTAAGATATGTGCTTTTTGCTTTTGGAGATACTGGATCAAATATTTGGATGCTTATTTTTGGGATAATCTTACATGGTGTATGTTATGACTTTTTCTTTGTGTCAGGTCAAATATATACTGACTTCAAAGCAGGAGAAAAATATAAAAGTGCTGCGCAAGGCCTAATTACTCTTGCAGTTTATGGAATAGGTATGTTAATTGGATTTAGACTAGCAGGTAGAGTTACAGATATTTATGCAATAGATGGTGGGCACAATTGGTCTGAAATTTGGACAATACCAGCAATTTTTGCATTTGTAGTATTTTTATTATTCATAATTATTTATAAAAACGAAAAAATAGAAATTGAAAAGTAAAATTAGGTTAGGTATTCTTGGAGGAGGAGGAGATTCTCTAATTGGAATTGTTCACAGGATTGCTTCATCTATGCATGATAGCTATTCTATAATTGGTGGTGTTTTTAACCCAGACTATTTAGAGAACTTAAAATTTGCAAAGGAAATAGGTTTAGATGAAACTAGAGTCTATGAAGACTATGACAAAATGATTGAACAAGAGTTAAAATTGGATCAGAGTGAAAGAATGCAAGTTGTCTCAATATTAACCCCAAACTTTCTTCACTATCCTATGGCTAAAAAGCTTCTTGAAAATAATTTTAGTGTTATTTGTGAGAAACCTATGACAACTACTTATAAAGAGGCTCGAGATCTAGAACGAATTTATAAATCTAAAAAATTAACTTTTGCTGTTACATATACATACACTGGATACCCTATGATAAGGCAAATGAAAGAGATGATAAGAGAGGGTATAATTGGAGATATTCAAAGAGTTGATCTTCAATACTATCAAGGATGGATTAATCCAATAATTCACGATAGTAATAAAAGGTCTGAAACTTGGAGACTTCAGCCTGATAAGTCTGGAATAAGCTGTTGTGTTGGTGATATTGGTACACATGCTTTTGACATGTTAGAATATGTAACCGGAATGGAAGTCCAAGAACTGTTGTCTGATTTAAATTATGTTTATGATGATAATACAATGGATGTCGATGGTACAATTTTAATTCGATTTTCAGATAAAATAAAAGGTGTGATTAGAGCCAGTCAGATAGCTACTGGTGAAGAGAATTCCTTTACAGTTGCAATATATGGAAGAAAAGGTGGTCTGAAATGGCAACAAGAAAATCCAAACTATCTCAATCATTTAAGTGATTCAAAACCCCTTCAAGTTCTTAAACCAGGTCATGATTATAATTCAAATTTTTCAAAAATTTCTGCCAAATTACCACCTGGACATCCAGAGGGTATGTTTGACTCTATGGCAAATATTTATTACGGTGTAGCAAGAGAGATCAGGGGAGAAAAAGAATTTGATGGGGAGTACCCAAGTCTAAATGATGGTCTTAGAGGAATGTTATTTATAGAAAAAGCTGTTGAATCTCATAATAATGGTAACACTTGGGTAAAATTAATTTAAAATGAATACAATTAAAGGACCAGCAGTTTTTCTTGCTCAATTTGTAGATAAGTCTGAACCATTTAACTCTCTTGATGGAATGTGTAAATGGGCATCTCAACTAGGATATAAGGGAATTCAGATACCAACATGGGAAAGCTCACTAATTGATTTAGATAAAGCATCTGATAGCCAAGATTACTGTGATGAATTAATTGGAAAAGTTAAATCGTATGGTCTTGAGATAACTGAACTATCTACTCATCTTCAAGGGCAACTTGTTGCAGTCCATCCTGCATATGATTTAATGTTTGATAATTTTGCACCTGATAATTTAAAAAAGAATCCTAAAGAAAGAACTAAGTGGGCAGTTGAGACAGTTAAAAAAGCTGCAGTTGCAAGTAATAGACTTGGTTTAAAGGCTCATGCAACTTTTTCTGGAGCATTGCTATGGCATACATGGCATCCATGGCCTCAAGCTCCAAAAGGATTGGTTGAAATGGGATTTGAAGAATTGGCAAAAAGATGGCTTCCAATTTTAAATGTATTTGATGAGAATGGTGTTGATTTATGCTATGAAATACATCCAGGAGAAGATCTTCATGATGGTGTAACTTTTGAAAGATTTCTTAAAGCAACAGATAACCATAAAAGAGTGAATATATTATACGATCCAAGTCATTTTATTTTGCAACAACTTGACTATATAACATACATTGATCATTATCATGAGTTTATAAAGTCTTTTCATGTAAAAGATGCTGAATTTAACCCTACTGGTAAAAAGGGAGCTTTCGGAGGATATTTAGATTGGGCTGATAGGGCTGGTAGATACAGATCACTGGGAGATGGTCAAATTGATTTTAAAACTATCTTCTCCAAATTAACTCAATATGGTTGTGATGTATGGGCAGTTTTGGAATGGGAATGTTGTATTAAAAGCCCTAAACAGGGAGCATCTGAAGGTGCAAAAATAATTCAAGATTTAATTATTAATTGTACCGATAAAAAATTTGATGACTTTGCTGGCGGTAAAACTAATGATGAGGATTTAAGAAACATTTTAAATATTTGAATATGAATAAGCTTATTATTTTTCTTTTTATTTCTAGTTCCTTAATATCTCAGGAGTCAGAATGGAAATATCTTTTTGATGGTAGCTCACTGGAGGGATGGCATCAATATAATAGCGATAAAATGAGTGAAGCTTGGTACATAGAAGATGGTGAGCTAGTTTTAAATTCAAATAATGACAATATTAGCAGAGGTAATGATATATTATATGAAAAAGAATTTTACGATTTTGAACTATCATTAGAATGGAAGATACCTAGGGGTGGAAATAGCGGTGTATTTTTCAATTTAGTTGAAATTGAGGAAGTAGACGAGCCATGGAAAATTGGTCCAGAAATTCAAATTCTAGATAATGATTATTTCTTTGACACAGATCAAAAAAATTTATTAGATTATTTAAAAAAATTTGATGGTAAAAATGAAAAGCTGAGCAATTATCACAAAGCTCCTGCTCTGTATGGTCTTAAGCCTATTGGAGAGGTCAAATATAATCCTCACGGTGAGTGGAACTATTTGGTTTTGAAAGTAGATAATAAGAACAATGAAGGATCAATTACTTTTAATGGTCAATATGTATATTCTTTTCCACTTTATGGTGAGGAGTGGAATAAATTAATTTCTCGATCTAAATTTAATTCTGATAGTTATTTTTCTGGATTAAGTCCTAATCATATTTTTTCACTTTATGCTCCATATTTTGGAAAATTCCAATCGGGTAAGATAGGGTTACAAGATCATGGGTGGAATGTTAGATTTAGAAATATAAAAATTAAAGAATTATAAATGAGGTATTTTCTTATAATGATTATTGTATTGTATTTACCATTTTATTTTGAAAATGATAAATCTGACTGGATATATATATTTGATGGAAAAAGTTTTGATGGATGGCATCAATATAACAGTGATGTAATCGGGAGTCAATGGTCAATAAATAACGGAGAATTAATCTTTAGAAATAATAAGGATAGTAAACAGGACCTTGTTACAGAAGAAGAATTTAAAAACTTTGAACTTTCGATAGAATGGAATATTTCAAAGGGAGGAAACAGTGGGATTTTTTATGGAGTAAAAGAGTTCCCTGAACTAGATGAAGCCTATAAATCAGGGCCAGAAATTCAAGTATTGGATAACGAAAATTTTTTTACTACAACTAAACTCCACAAAAGCCCATCATTATATGATCTTGTAGGGTCTGATAAAAATAATGTTAAGGTTAATCCTCATGGAGAGTGGAATCATTTATTACTTAGAATTGATCACAAAAAGAATTTAGGTACTGTAGTAATGAATGGAGAGTTTGCTTTTTCTTATCCATTATATGGGTCAGAGTGGGATAAGCTTGTTTCAAAATCTAAATTTAGATATAAAGATTACTATGTAAATAGAGGTACTGATAATGAGTTTCTAGCATTTGGATCATTTAAATCTGGTAAAATTGGTCTACAAGACCATGGTAGTGATGTCAAATTTAGAAATATAAAAATCAAAAAATTATAATTTTAAGCAGTAATAATGCAGTAATACAGTTTTTTATATTAATCCGATTTATCAATAAATTAAGAAAAAAATTTATGAAAAAAAGTAAAAAAATATCATTGGTAGTAATAAAAAATTTAATATTTAGACTATCTACATTAACTCTATTTATTTTATTCATTAGTTGTTCTAATAAAAATAATGAGGAATGGACTTATATTTTTGATGGTGAAACTTTTAATGGTTGGCATTCATATGATGGTGATCAAGTTGGAAGTCAATGGTCAATAAATAATGGAGAATTAATCTTTACAAATAATGATGATGAATCAGGACATGATATTCTAACTGATAAGGAATATACAAGCTTTGAGCTTTCTCTTGAATGGAGTGTATCAAAAGGGGGCAATAGTGGTATTTTTTATGGTGTAAAACAGATTCCTGAATTCTCTGCATTTTCTACAGGTCCTGAAATACAGATTTTAGATAATGATAATGGCTACGCTGGTTCTGATCTTGAATATGCTCCATCCCTTTTTGACCTTGTTAAATCAAATAATCCAAATTTAAAAGTTAACAGTTATGGAAATTGGAATCATGTTATTATCAAAATTGATCATGATAATAATTTAGGAACAGTAAAGTTTAATGGTGAGCTTGCCTTCACATATCCTCTATCAGGAACTGAATGGGATAAATTAGTATCGAAATCAAAGTTTGCTCTTGGAAGTGATCGCTCAGATGCAACATATGCTCCTGATTTTGGTAAATTTAAAACTGGAAAAATAGCATTACAAGATCATAGTACAGATGTTAAATTCAGGAATATAAAAATTCGAGAACTATAGCTTATAAATATGATCTATTCAATGACTGGCTTTGGGAAAGAGGAGAAGCTTATAAATAGTCATAATATAGTCATTGAAATTCGTTCACTAAATTCAAAAACAATCGATTTAAATTTAAAAATTGATGATCATCTTTTATTCATTGATGAATATTTAAGAAAGTCAATTAATCAAAAAATTATTAGGGGGAAAATTGACGCATCCGTCACTATTAATAACTCTAATAAAGGATTTGTCATTCCATTTAACACACGAAAAGTTAAAAAATACATCAAGGAATTAAAAAAGGATTTTGATATTAATGAATCCCAAATTATCTCATATTTAGTGAGCAGTGACAAGGTTATAGAGACTGAAATAAAATTTAATAAAAATGATAAAAAAAGGATTAAGTTAATGATAGATAAGTCTATTGAAGAATTAAATAAGTACAGAATTAAGGAGGGAAAAGCAATAAGCAAAGACCTTAAAAGGAGTATTTCAAAAATAGATAATTATATTAAAAAAATCACCTCAATTGATCCATCAAGAATTAAGGACAAGAAAAATAAAATTAAAACCTATCTAGAAGAGCTTGAAAATAAGTTCGATAAATCCAGACTAGAACAAGAAATTATATATTATATTGAAAAATTTGATATAAATGAAGAAATAATTAGATTGAAAAATCATTTAAAATTTTTCATTTCGGAAATTAATTCAGAATATGCACAAGGAAAGAAACTCTCGTTCATTTCACAAGAAATAGGTAGAGAGATAAATACAATTGGTTCAAAAGCTAACAATTTTAAGATTCAAAGTATGGTGGTCAATATGAAAGAAGAAAATGAAAAAATAAAGCAAAATATTTTTAACATAGCATAATGATTAATAAGCTTATTGTTTTTTCAGCCCCTTCAGGCGCAGGTAAAACCACTTTAGTAAAGTATATCCTTGAAACTTTCAGTATAATTCAATTTTCAATTTCTGCGACATCAAGAAAAGCAAGAGGTAATGAAAAGGATGGAAAAGATTATTATTTTTTAAGTAACGAAGAATTTAAAACTCGAGTTAGAAAAAATGAATTTATTGAGTATGAAGAAGTTTATGGGGGGAACTATTATGGCACACTTAAATCTGAATTAAACAGGATTTGGAAGGACAAAAAAATAGCAATTTTTGACCTAGACGTTGTTGGAGGTGCAAACATAAAAAGTATGTTCCCAGATAAGACTCTATCCATATTTGTTATGCCACCAAGTATTGAAATCCTACAAAGAAGACTACTTGAGAGGGGTGATGTCTCCAAAGAAGAAATTAATGTAAGAATTAGAAAAGCTGAAAGTGAATTAGATTATGCATCAAAATTTGATAATATTATCATTAATAACGATCTTGAAGAATCAAAAAAAATTGCCCATACTTTAATAAAAGAATTTATAGATGAGTAATGTAGGTCTCTACCTAGGAACATTTAATCCTATACATAATGGTCACGTTACGTTAACTGAATATTTTTCAAATCTATCTGAATTAGATGAGGTCCTTGTTGTTATTAGCCCTCAAAGTCCATTTAAGAAGGGGGATGAATTAATTAGTGATATAGATAGGCTGAAGATGGCTGAAACTGTATTTAAAAAATTTGATAATGTAAGAGTATCAGATATCGAGTTTAAAATGTCTAAACCTAATTTTACAATTGATACTTTAAAGGAATTTAAAAAAAGACATAGATACAATAAGTTAATTCTATTAATTGGAGAAGATAATTTAGTGGGTTTCAATAAATGGAAAGATTATAAAAAAATTATTGAAATTGCTGAAGTATACGTCTACCCAAGAGATACAGATCAAAAAATTCCTGAAGAAATTTTATCTAATTCAAACATAAAGTTGGTAGATGCCCCTAAAATTAAAATCTCTAGTAGCCATATTCGGGAATTAATCAAATCGAAAAAAAAGATTGACACACTGGTCCCACAAGAAGTTTTGAAATTCTTTGATTTAATCGAGTAAATTTTTTATCAATTTGACTAGTTTATTGGTTAATTTTTCTCTTGAAAGTGACTCTATGTTTTTTGGAATATCTTTTTCATAATTTCCATCTAACCAACTGTCATATTCTTTCTTTATAAAGTTTACAACCTTAATTACCTCATTACTTTCTGCATTAAAAGATTTTATAGAGTTTTTCAATAGAGAATTTGATTCTTCAGCAGAGTTTGAAAAGTTTATAATTGGAGAACCTGAAGCAAGATACTCTATAAGTTTGCCTGACACCATATCAGTTTCCTCAGTCTTTAAGTAATTAAAGTTTATTAATAAATGGGATGACTTTATAATCTCAATTGCTGTTTCATGTATTACATAGCCTCTATCAATAAAATTAATTTTCTCAGAATAAAGTTTTTTAATCTCTTGATCTATTTTACCCGCAAAAGTGAAAATCATATCTAAATCTTTATACTCCTGTTTTAAGTAGCTTAATACTTTGTAAAAAGCTTGATAATTATGATTTTTAGTAAGAATCCCTGTAAATACAATATTATAACTAGCTGGTTTAATCTCTTTAATTTTGTCATAAACTGATTTATCATATCCATTATAGATTTTATGAATTTTTTTAGAATTTGATAATTTTCCCATTATAATATCTTTATATCTGTTGCCAACAGTTGTTATAATTGAATCAGCACAATTAAGAACATCAGACTCAAATTTTAGATTTAATTTTTTAGCATATTTAAATCTAAATTTATCTTTTAAATAAAAAATTTCAGCCCATGGATCTCTAAGATCAACTATCCATTTTAACTTAAATTTTTCAGAAATTTTTTTACCAATTAAATGAGTTGAATGAGGAGGACCTGTTGTAATTACACAGTGAATATTATTTTTTTCTATAAGTTTTTTTGCTTTCTTAAATGCAAAATAGTTCCACCCAATTCTTGAATCAGGAATAAAAAAATTTAATCTAATAAATGATGATACTTTGTCAAAAAAAGATTGATCTGGAATGTAAGACTGAGGTATTGATTCATTTCTATTCCCAGACTTAAAAAATGAATATAACTTTAAAATCTCAAGACTATATGTTCTATGAGTTTGAATATCTTTAACCTGATCTATTAATGAATTATCTTTTAAATTATAAGAGGCATATTTTGGATCAACAGTTAAAACTAAAGGATTATGACCAAGTTGCTTAAGATATTTTGCAAAGAACATCCATCTTTGTACACCTGAACCTCCAGATGGTGGCCAATAATATGTTATTATTAAAATATTTAAATTATCCAAGCTAATCTAATTTAAGTTGAACCCCAACACCAAATACTTCTCTTACTTGAAGTCTTGAAATAGCATTATCATCATAAATTAATTGAAAAATTAGTTGAGTTGAGAGAAGAGGATTTATATCAACTTCAATTTGTAAAAGATAATCTAGATCTATGTTAGAGGCGTCCTCCAAATAGTTTGAGAAAAGCTTTAAATCTTGTTTATACTTAATATTTTCAAGTAGGTCTCCCTCAGAATGGAAAGTTAAATTAGCTCCTAGTTCATATCTAGACGATTTATTTGGTAGAACACCAAAATAAGTGTCATTTCCAGTTAAGTCTTGAGTAAATTTTTTACTAACTAAGATTAATCTTGTAGCAATAGGAGAGTAGTTAACCCATAATTTTTCATCTTTTTTCCAAAGAAATCCTGAACCTAACTGAAAATAAGCAGGAGAAAAAATACTAGTTGTTAATTCACGTATCTCATTATTATTTGAATCCTTTTTGTATTTATATCCGTTTCCAATTTGAGAGGTGAAGTTAAAAAAAGCCGAGAAAGATAAATTTTTTGTGAATTCTTTACCGACTATTGATTGAATTAAAATTCTATCATCAATTTTTCTAGCAAATGGAGCGTTTTTATATTTAGCTAATCCATAAGCAGACTCAAAGTTAGTAAGCCAGTCCCAACCCTTATCTTTATACTCCCACTCATAGTCAAATTTTAATGTGCCTGAAAAATTATTTGTTCCCCCTCCCACCCAATCACTGAATCCTGTCTGGTTTAAAAGAATGGCAACATTTCCTCTAGTTGACCAAAGAGAATCTTTTTTAGATTCTTCTTGAGAAAAAGTATATGTAGAAAATATCAAAAAAAATAAAAGAAAGTATTGTTTCATGAAATGATTACAGAAATCCTAATTCGAGTTTTGCTTCTTCACTCATTAAATCTTTTGTCCAAGGAGGATCAAACGTGATTTCAACCTCTGCTGTTTTAACCTCGTCAATTGATCTTATTTTTTCTTCAACTTCTTGGGGCAATGATTCAGCGACTGGGCAGTTAGGTGAAGTAAGTGTCATTAGAATTTTTACTTCATTATCTTCATTGACAAAAACATCATAGATTAATCCAAGCTCATAAATATCTACAGGTATTTCAGGATCAAATATTGATTTTAACTCTTTTACAATTTTTTCACCTAAATCTTGTGTATTCATTTTTGTCATTTTAGTTTTTTGCTTGATATGCTATAGCATATATTTTGATCTGTTTTATCATTGAAAGTAATCCGTTTGCCCTAGTCTGTGAAAGATGACTGTTTAAGCCTATCTTCTCAATAAAATCGATATTAGCTGCTATGATTTCATCTGGTGTATGACCAGAAAAAACTCTAATTAAAAGTGATATGATCCCCTTAGAGATGATTGCATCACTATCAGCTTCAAATATAACAATGTTATTGTCAAAAGATGAGTTTAGCCATACTTTACTTTGACAGCCTTTTATGAGATTAGAATCAATTTTATTAATATCATCAAATTCAGGAAGATTCTTACCAAGATCAATTAAATATTGATATTTTTCTGACCAATCTTGAAAAAAATCAAACTCATCAATAATTTGTTCCTGTATTTGTTGAATGCTTTGCACGGTCAAAATTAAGCAATTATCCCAACATTTTTGATGCCTTTTTTAGAGCATCAATAAATAAATCAATTTCACTTTTTGTATTGTAGAAAGAGAAGGAAGCTCTAACTGTTCCTGGAATATTAAAATGATCCATTATAGGTTGAGTACAGTGTTGTCCTGTTCTAACTGCAACTCCATACTGATCTAGAATAGAACCTATATCAGATGGGTGGTGATTACCTATATTAAAAGAAATAACAGATATTTTATTGACTACATCTCCATATATTTTAATATTCTCAATTTTTTTAAGATTATCTGTAGCATAATCTAAAAGTTCTTTTTCATAAACTTCTATATTATCAAAACCAATTGAGTTCATATATTCTATAGCAGCCCCAAACCCTATAACACCTGCAATGTTTGGAGTTCCCGCTTCAAATTTATGTGGGAGGTCAGCATACTCAGTCTTTTTAAAAGTTACAGTAGATATCATCTCACCTCCACCTTGATATGGTGGAAGTGAATCTAGTAACTCTGACTTTCCATACAAAAATCCAACTCCAGTTGGACCACATAGTTTATGTGCTGAAGCAACATAATAGTCTACGTCTAACTCCTTTAAGTTAATCTTGAAATGGGCAGCACCTTGAGCACCATCAATTAGAACTTTACTATTATTCTTATGAGCAAGATCTATAATTTCTTTAACTGGATTCACTACACCTAAAGTATTTGATACGTGATTTATGAAAACAAATTTTACTGCAGGAGTCAGCAAAGATTTATATTCATCCATATTAAGCGAGCCATCATCATTAATTGGTATCACTTTGAGTTTTGATCCAGTTTTTTCACACAGCATTTGCCATGGAACAATATTGGAATGATGCTCCATCTCTGATACGATTAATTCATCCTTTGAAGAGATTAGTTTTTCAAGACCAGAGGAAATAATATTTATTCCATGTGTCGTTCCAGATGTAAAAATTATTTCATGTTCATGAGAAACTCCAAAATGATTTTTAATAATTTTTCGTGAATTTTCATATTTATTAGTAGCATCTGCACTAAGTGAGTGTAAACCTCTATGAATATTAGAATTATATTGTTTATAGTAGTCTGATATTACATCAATTACTTGATTTGGTGTTTGAGATGTAGCAGCATTATCAAAGTAAATTAAGTCAGTGTTATTAATCTTCTTACCAAGTATTGGAAAGTCTTCTCTTATTTTGTATACATCCAGCATTTATAAATCGAATCCTAAGTCAACACCTAGTTTTTTTGAGATTAATGAGTTAATTCTTTTCTTTAGACTAGGGATATTAACACTTTTTAGAATACTATTTGCAAACCCATATGTTAATAGAGCAACTGCTTCTTTGTCTGGAATACCTCTAGATTTCAGATAAAAAAGTGCTTCTTTGTCAAGCTGCCCAATTGTACATCCATGAGAACACTTAACATCATCAGCAAATATTTCTAATTGAGGTTTTGAGTTAACCTTAGCTTTATTGTCAATTAGTATATTATTGTTTTGCTGAAATGCATTTGTTTTTTGTGCAATTTGATCAACTAATATTTTTCCATTAAAAACACCAACAGATCTTTCAGAAAAAATTCCCTTGTAGTCCTGATGGCTTTCACAATTAGGTTGAGCATGGTTCACAAGTGTATTATGATCTACATGTTGATCGCTTTCAAGTATTGTAAGACCTTTTAATGTAGACTGAATATTCTCACCTTTATGGTAGAAATTTAAATTATTTCTGGTTAATTTTCCACCAAAGGAGAAAGTATGAACTCTAACATTACTGTCCCTTTGCTGATCAATAAATGTATTATCAATTAAATTTGAGGTTTCTAAATCATTCTGAATTTTATAATAATCAACAAATGAGTTATTTTCAGCATATATCTCAGTCAATGAGTTAGTAACTCCATCATGAGCTCTCAAACATTGGTGTCTTTCTATAATTTCAACTCTAGCATTTTCTTCAACTATAATTATGTTCCTCGGTTGAAGCCATAGAGGTTTATTTTTTCCTGATGAAAAATGTAATATCTGAACAGGATCTTCTGGTAAAAGTACTCTTGCAAATGTGATTTCTGGACATGAAGATTACGAGGTTAATAAAGGGACAATTTATTTTGATGACAAAGAAATAAATGAACTTTCTGTTGATGAAAGAGCTCATGAAGGCATATTTATGTCATTTCAATACCCTGTTGAAATTCCTGGTGTAACAGTAACAAATTTTATCAAGACTGCGATTAACGAAACCAGAAAATCTAAAGGGCTTGACGATATGTCATCAAGTGAGATGTTAAAAAAAATTAGAGAGAAAGCAAATCTGCTTGACATGGATTCAAATTTTTTATCAAGATCTTTAAATGAAGGCTTTTCTGGTGGTGAAAAAAAGAGAAATGAAATTTTTCAAATGGCTATGATGGAACCAAAATTGGCAGTTCTTGATGAAACTGATTCTGGATTAGATATTGACGCCTTAAAAATAGTTGCAAATGGTGTTGTTAAGTGTAGTAATGATGATAACTCTGTGCTTGTTATCACTCATTATCAAAGGTTATTAGATTACATTGTGCCTGATAAAGTGCATGTCATCATGGATGGTAAAGTAGTCAAATCAGGAAATAAAGATCTTGCAAAAAAAATTGAAGTTGTTGGATATGACTGGCTGAAAAAAAGCAATTAATAATTATGAGCTTTCAAGATAAATTACTGGATTCTTTTATTGCCTTTGAACAAGTCATAGACCTTGAAAATCCGATACACACCGATAGAAAAAATGCTCTAAAGAGATTTGAGAGTAAAGGCTTTCC
>CABYCA010000003.1 GCA_902517365.1 uncultured Bacteroidota bacterium
GTTGAAAGTCAAAGATATAGATTATCAAAAAAACTTAAATTATCTAATGGGGAAGATCTAAATAGCTTTATTACGAAAATTTAATAAATCTACTGCAGTATATTTGCAGTAGTTAATTTTTAAGTTTTATATAATAAAAGACATTATATTTAGTGATTATAAAAACTAATTAATAGATAATTATGAAAAAAAATATATTTCTATGTGCTTTGCTTTCTTTGACTTTTAGTCTTTCAGCAGTTGCACAGCAGATCACAGGATCAGTTAGTGATGATAGTGGAATACCTCTTCCTGGTGCTTCAATTTTTGTACTAGGAACATCTCAAGGTACTACTACCGATTTTGATGGTAATTTCTCAATTGAAACTTCTCAAGGAGCCACGTTGGTATTTAGTTATGTTGGATATGAAACACAGCAGATTGTTGTTGGATCGACATCCATAAATGTTCAATTAATCTCTGATAATACTCTTGATGAGGTTGTTGTAACAGCTTTAGGTATTTCAAGAGAAAAAAAATCACTTGGATATTCAGTGACAGAAGTTTCAGGAGATGAAGTTAATGTTATAAAGGATAATAATATTGCAAGCTCGCTTATAGGAAAAGTTGCTGGTTTAAATATTACAAACTCAGGTATGATTGGTTCAGCATCTAGAATTACCTTAAGAGGTAACAATTCAGTAAATGGTATGAATCAAGCACTAATTGTAGTTGATGGTATTCCAATAAACGCTGACGGAATTGAGTCTGGCCAAAATGCTGACTACAGTTCTAAAGTTGTGGGTGGTGGTATAACAGATATAAATGCAAATGATGTAGAATCGATATCTGTTTTGAAAGGCCCTAATGCATCTGCATTATATGGTTCAAGAGCAGGTAACGGTGTTATTCTTATTACCACTAAAACTGGTGCTCAAACTGAAGGTCTTGGAATTACTTTAAACTCTAATTTAACAGTTAATTCTGTTATGTTTCTTCCAGATTTTCAAAATGAGTATGCTCAAGGAACATTAGGAGCTCCATACACGGATATTGCAACTGATTTTGGTTCATCATCATGGGGTAGAATAATTGATGGTACGGAGCAAATGTATTTTGATGGACTTCCTAGAAGAACTCAAGCATTTGAAAATAACGTAAGAGACTTTTTCGAAACTGGTATTACAGCCAATAATTCAATTTCAATTCAAAATGGTTCAGAGAATGGATCTCTTAGATTCTCATATACAAACAATGATACCCAAGGTGTAATTCCTGGTGCTTCGATGATTAGTCATAACTTTAATTTAAGAGGAATATTAAATCTTTCTGACAAATTATCGATTGATGCAAAAGCTACTTATTATACTCAGGAAGTTAATGGTCGTCAACAAATGGGTGGAGAAGGTATTTTAGGTACTGTTTACCAAATGCCTAGAACTGTTGATATTAAAGATCTTGAAAAGTATCAAGTTGATAACCCAGGTACTCCAGATGAATTTAAAGTTATAAATTATTCTGGTCCAAACTCTCAAACATCAAATCCATACTGGATGGCAAATCATGATGAGTACAACGAAAGAAGAAATAGATTCTTTGGTTTTGCAAAAATAAATTATGAATTCACAGATTGGTTAAGTGCATTTGTAAGAGTTGGTACAGATATTACAAATACTACCGAAAAGGAAATCACTAAACCAGGACATCACTTTTACAGAGGCGGTAGAATGGATTTAGACATGATGACTTCAGGTGAACTAAACACAGATATAGTTTTTACGGCAAAACAAGATCTTACTAGTGATTTAAATGTTGTAATAAATGCAGGTGGAAGTTTATCAAAAAGAACATATGAAGCTTTTAATCAATTTGGTGAAAACTTTAAAATTCCAACCAAATTTTTCTTAAACAATGCAGCTAATCTTTTAGCACCTAGAGAAACTCCATTAACAATAAAGAAGGTAAATTCGGTTTTTGGTAGTGCTAACTTTGCATATCAAGATTTCTTATATGTAGACTTAACTACAAGAACTGATTGGTCTTCTACATTAGGAGAAGAGAATAGGTCCTACACTTATAATTCAGCTTCAGTTTCAGCAATTTTAAACAGCATTGTTGATCCTGAACAGCAATTATTCAATCTATTGAAGCTAAGAGCTGGAGTTGCACAAGTTGGTAACGACACAGATCCATACCAACTTTATCAAACATTTGATGTACCTGGTCAAGGATATCTAGGGTTAACTACGTTAAGTGCTCCTAGCATAAAATTAAACGCAGATTTGAAACCTGAACAGGTAACATCTGTTGAGTTTGGACTTGAAGGTTCCATGCTTAACAATAGATTAAATTTTGATATCTCGATTTATGAAAAAGAAACAACTGACATGATATTCAATGTACCTGTTCCTGCTGCAACTGGTTTCCAGTTCTTCAAACAAAATGTAGGTAAGGTTTCCAACAAAGGTGTTGAAATTACATTAGGAGGAAGAATCGTTCAAAACAGTAAAATGGTTTGGGATTCATCTTTCTTTTATTCAAAAAATGAAAATGAGCTATTAGAATTAATTGACGATTTAGAGACATTTACTTACATGTCTACAAATAGTGGAAATTTATCTTTAAGAGCACAAGTTGGTGGTACTATTGGTGATATCTACGGAAATGTAGTGGAAATGGAAAATGGTCAAATGAAATTAAGAGAAGATGGAAGGCCAACTGGATCTACACCTGATCAGTATTTAGGTACTGCTCAACCTGACTTTTTAGCAGGATGGACTAATACCATTAGATATGGTAACTACAGCCTGAGATTCCAAATTGATGGAAGATTTGGTGGTCAGTTCTACTCAAATACTTCAGCTAATTTAGATAGCTCCGGTGTAAGTGAAAGATCACTTCAATACAGGAGTGGAGTAACACTTAATGGTATTAACTCTGGATCTAATTCAGCTAATACAACTGAGATTACTGGACAAGAGTATTGGGGTTCAATGTCTGGAATTGCTGAAAACTATATTTACGACCAGGACAATATAAGACTAAGGGAGTTGTCAATTGGATATCAAATTCCTGATACACAATCATTAGGTATCCAAAGCGCAACAATTCAACTTATAGGTAGAAATCTTTTCTTCTTCTCTAAGGATGCTCCTGATGTAGACCCAGAGATGACTCTGGCAACACAAATTGGTGGGCAAGGTATTAGCTTAAACAACCTACCTTCATTAAGAAGCTTAGGTTTGAATCTTACATTAAACTTTTAAAATAACTACTGAAAATTATGAAAAACAATTATTTTTTAACAACAATCGCTCTAATGGCTTTGATGGTATCTTGTACAGAAGACTTTAACGAGATAAATGAAAAGCCAGATGCTTTAGCTCCTTCTGATGTTAGTGCAAAGTATTTTGTAACTAATGCGCAAACAGGTCTATTTGCACCCAATCGATATCCTTTTTGGAGAGGTCCAATTATTCACTCAGATAGATATGCTGGTCACACAACCTTTGGCTATAAATCTAACTGGTGGAATGATGGCTTAGGTTATAATTACAGCTCAGGGTTTACAAGTGCAGTACATGACGCCTGGTTCGCTAATTATAATAGCACATTAACTGCTTTTACAAATTTTGTAAAAGAAGGTGGTACTCTTGAGAATGAAAAGTATTATGCAATTGCATTGATAATGAAGGGACTCTATTATCAATACTATTCAGATACATTTGGAATGGTTCCAATGTCAGAAGCATCTAACCCTGATATTACTACTCCAAAATATGATACTCAACTAGAAATTTACAGTACTTTAATTTCTGATTTAGATGAAGCTATTTCATTAATAGGCAGTTCTCCTACTACAGGTTCAGGTGTTGATCAATTAACTGATAATGATCTTTTCTTTAATGGAGATCTGCAAGCATGGAAACAACTTGCAAACAGTCTCAAGTTGAGACTTGCTTTAAGGGCATACGGAGCTCCTGGTGAAAACTTTACTGCTTCTGCTGTTTCTAGTGCAATTTCATCTGGTGTTCTTGCAGACAGAAATGCTCTGCTTGAAAGAGACTTAGAAATTAGTACATGGGTAAGTGCTGTATATGGTGATGTCTGGTATCCTTTTTATGGAGGAGGTAACTGGCATCTTGCTAAAACATTGGTTGACGCTCTAAGAGATAACAACGACCCAAGACTTACTAAATATGCTAAACCTAGCAAGGGTGGTACTATTGAGTGGACAAAACCAACTGAGGGAGAAAGAGTAGCTTTATTTGACAAGCATGTAGCTTACTTAACAGGTATTCTGGATAGTGCAGGTGCTACATATACGAAAACCTCTGATGGTGCTGGTGGATATACGATCACTATGCCAGAGAATACTAACTTTATTGGTCAACCTAGTAGATTAAATGGTCAAATTAAGCCAATGCTAGACAGAAAGTTATGGTCAGAGCCAGCAGATATTGTAACAAATGCACATAATTCTGGAAATCCAATTTATCCATTTGTTGTTATGACTGCTGCAGAAAGCCATTTTATGATAGCTGAAGCAATAACTAAAGGTCTTGCAAGCGGAAGTGCACAAACACATTATCAAACTGGTCTTAGACACGCTATGGCAATGTGGGATGTTCCGTCTGACCAGGCAGAGAGTTTTATTGCATCATCAGATATGGCTCTTCTTAATGGAAGCACTGATCAAAATTTAGAAAAAATTGCAACACAAAGGTGGATGGCATTATTTACAAATGGATATGAAGCTTGGGCTGTAGTAAGAGATACTGGATATCCTACTGAATTAAGTGCTGGTGTTAGTGATGATGATATTTTTGTTTTAGGTGATCTAAATGGTGATTATCCACAAAGACATAGATACGGTACGGGACCATATAACACAAATGGTGCTAATGTTGAACAAGCTAACTCGGTTCAAGGGCCAGATCTTCAAGCAACAAAGCTTTGGTGGGCAAATTAATATTAAAGTAATAATGCTTAGCTCTAATATGTTGATTTTTGTTTAGTTATTAATATTATTTGCTTAAGAAACATTGTTACAAAAAACCTGTGGAGAAATCTACAGGTTTTTTTATAATTTAAAGTAAGTCTGTTATTGGTTTAACAAAGTTTGACCATATTAAATATCCCTCTTCATTAAGATGTAAACCATCATAGGTTAAATCACTTCTAAGCTGTCCTTTATTATCCACAAATAATGAATGTAAATCAATAATAGAGTATAATCCTTTTTGTTGATTTTCAATTATAATTTTATTGATTCTCTTTATACTTTGATTATACAAATCATAATATTTATATGATTTCTTTTTGGATATTGGCAATAATGTCTGAATATAAACCTTAGTGTTACTAGAATTAGATTTAATTTTTTTGGCAATGTTTATAATATTATCTGCTATATAGCTCACTGATGGTTTTTCAATTGTGTTATTATATAAATCATTTATACCTATTAATAGAAAGACAGCAGTTGGATTAGAATCTATAATTTCTCCCAACCTAGCAATAACCCCATCTGTTGTATCCCCCCCAATTCCTCTATTCCTTATAATTGAGTTGTCTAATCTAGAGCTCCAGTCTTTACCCTCAGCAGTTATGCTATTACCTAAAAAAATTATATCACGATTATTTAATGGTGATGAATTAAATTGGCTTAACAATTTATTGTAGTTATTCTTACCCCAATCGTCATGATAAATAAGATGCTCATTATTCTTTGGTAAATATTCATAGATGTTTTTTTCTTGGCCAATTATTACTTGAGTGTTTATAATTAAGAATGTAACTAATAGATAATGATTCATTATTAAATTTAATAAATGTTATTGTAAAGACTATTAATTTGAATTAACTTAATACAAATAAATTAAATGAGAAAATTTTACGGATTTATAGTATTGATAATTCTAAACTCATGTTTATCAAGTGCTTCAGAATTAAACACTGGTGGATCAGAAACCTTTCCATTTTTAACAGTTAATGAAAGAATATTATTTATTGGAAATAGTTTTACATTTTACTGGAATCTTCCCTCTCAAGTTGAGAGAATGTCTATTGAAAGAGGTTTAAATTGGAATATTAGCCATTTTACGTTACCTTCAGCCACATTAAAAATACTTTGGAATAATCCAGATCTAAAATCTATTTTAGAGAGCGAGAAATTCGATCATGTGATTATTCAAGAGCATAGCACTAATATCCTAACAAATGCTAATGGTAACTCTGAATTTTACTTTGGTCAAATTTCTTCATTAATCCCTGATTCCACTCAAATTCATTTCTTCTCAACATGGATGTACCCGTCGATGGAGCAGTTTAATACTAATAATGAGGAATATCCAATTGAGGAGAGTATTAAACAAATAATTAATGGAACTACTGTTAACATTATTCCAGTAGGCAGAGCATTTAAACTATTTCAAGATAAATATCCGCAGTTTAATTTACTTATGGAAGATGATAAGCATCCAAACCCAAACGGATCATACCTTGCAAGTTGTATAATTTTTTCCCACCTAAGTTCACAATCTTCCTTAAACCTATCTAAAAGATATAAAGGGATTGATAGTAAAGGTGTAGATATATATTATAGTATTGTAGAAGATGAAGTTATAACCTTTCTTCAACAAATTTCTGATGAAGTAATTTTTTAAAGAGTATGAACCATCAGAAATTCTAAATATGGATAATTTATAAATCGGATTAAAATTTAAGTCCAAATTAATTAATCTTTAATGTAAATTTTTCTTTTGATTGCATCTAAAAGACCATCATTAGACAAATCTTCTCCTAGTTGCCAAAACATAATGCCTTTCAAATCTTGATCAATAACATATTTGGCTTTAAGTGAAACAGATTCTTTATTATCAAATGATAAAAATTCATTTTTAGTTTTATTAAAAGCATATGGAGCTTTTGCAGTTTCGTCCCAATAATATTCAAATCCATCATCAAGATTATCAAGCTTACTAAAAGAAATGGCTCTTCTAAATTTAGCATTTTGAAACAGGCCATTATTAATATCTGGGACATTTTCCCATATTCTACCATAAAATGCAGCTCCAACTATTATTTTACTTTTAGGTATCCCAATTTTAGTTAGATATCTTACTGCACTGTCAACTGAATATGAATCTGTGTTAACTGAGTATAAGGGTGTATGATGACCTGTTTTTGTTTGATTATATAGATCATAACTCATTATATTAACATGATCAACTAGAGGTATGACTTTATTCCAGTCAATTGACTTTTCAAGAAATGAATCAAAACCACCTGCAGCAAAACTTATTATATGTTCAGAAGCTAAATAATTATTTAATCTTATAATAAGGTCAGTAAAATTATCTTTGTCTTCATCTTGATACTTATGACCAGGGACACCAGGAATAACAGGGTATTCCCAGTCTAAGTCTATACCATCTAAATTATAATCTTCTAAAATTTTTGCTGTTGAAGAAGCAAATTCTTCTCTACCATCAGGTGTTGAGAAAACATCTGAACATGTTTTACATCCACCCCAGCCACCTAAAGCAACAAGAACTTTTAATTTTGGATATTTATTCTTTAAGTTAACTAAATGAACTATTGTTAAGCTATCCTCCTCGTTATCAACTGCTAACTTACTACCTTTTAAATGAAGGAAACTATAAATTAACTGAGTTACCCCGTTTAAATCGTACTGATCAATTAAATCTTTTCCTCCGGGATAGTATGCGATAATTTCTTTTTCATCAATATTATTTTCTCTTATACTTGGGTTATTGCAACTAGTTAAAAAAGCGAATATTAGACAAAATGTAAGTGGTTTTTTAATAAATAAATTTATCATTATATAAAAATAAAAAAAACGGCTACATTTTATAAAAGTATAACCGTTTTATTATCATAGTAGCGAGGGCAGGACTCGAACCTGCGACCTTTGGGTTATGAGCCCAACGAGCTACCTACTGCTCTACCTCGCGATTTGAAGTGCAAATATAGTAAACTTTCATTACTTAGTTTTAAAGCATTGAATTTAAGTAGTTATCTTTGCCGAAATGTCTGATAATAAACATAAAGCTGGATTTGTTTCAATAATTGGTAGGCCAAATGTTGGTAAATCAACTTTGATAAACTCTTTAATGAAAGAGAAACTATCTATAATAACATCAAAGGCTCAAACTACTCGACACAGAATCAGGGGGATAATAAATGAAGATGATTATCAAATTGTTTTGTCTGACACTCCAGGAATATTAGACCCAAGTTATAAGCTCCAAGAGGCAATGATGAATTTTATTAAAGAAACTTTGATAGATTCTGATTTTTTGGTAATTGTTGAAGAAGTTGGTAATAAAGAATCATTTGATGAGTCTTTAGTTAAAAAATTAAACTCCTTTAAAATTCCAATAATTTTATTAATTAATAAAATTGATCTTTCCAGTCAACAAGAGTTAGAGGATTCAATATCTCATTGGAAAGCAATTTTTTCAGATATAGATATTTATCCTGTATCTGCAATTGAGGGATTCTTTGTTAATGAATTAATTGAGATTTTTAAAGAGAAACTCCCTCTGTCCCCTCCATTTTTTCCTAAAGATCAATTTACAGACAGACCTGAGAGATTCTTTGTAAACGAGTCTATAAGAGAACAAATTCTAATTCATTATGATAAAGAGGTTCCATACTCTGTTGAGGTAATTACTGAAGACTTTAAGGAATCACCAAAAATTATCAAAATCAGATCTTTAATTCTAGTAGAGAGAGAGTCACAAAAAGGAATTTTGATAGGTCATAAAGGATCTGCATTAAAGAGAGTTGCAACAAAGGCAAGAAATAATCTTGAGAAATTTTTTGGAAAGAAAATATTTTTAGAAGTATTTATCAAAGTAAAAAAGAACTGGAGAAATGATCCCTCTTCTTTAAAAAAATTTGGGTATAGTTAAATGAGTGGAATTGTAGCAATAGTTGGGAGACCTAATGTCGGAAAATCAACTCTTTTCAATAGGCTAATTGAAAGGAAAGAAGCAATTGTTGATGAGGTTAGTGGTGTAACTAGAGATAGACATTATGGAAAGTCTGACTGGAATGGTGTTGAGTTTAGTGTAATTGATACAGGAGGATATCTTCCCGCTAGTGATGATGTTTTTCAAAAAGAAATTGATAAGCAAGTAATTTTAGCAATTGATGAGGCTGATGTAATCCTATTCTTAGTTGATGTTAAAGATGGCCTCACTGGCGTTGACCAATCCATAGCTGATCTGCTTCACAAATCTTCAAAAGAAACTTTGCTTTTAGTAAACAAAGTCGATAATTCTAAATTGATTGATGACTCTAATGAATTTTATTCATTGGGTTTTGAAAATTTATTCTGTTTATCATCTATTAATGGATCCGGAACAGGTGAATTTCTGGATTTACTAGCACAAAAACTTCCCAAAGAGGACATAATTGTCTCTGATGTGCCAAAGTTTGCTGTTGTTGGAAGGCCTAACGCTGGAAAGTCATCATTTATTAATTCTCTTATTGGTAAAGATAGATTTATTGTAACTGATGTGGCAGGAACAACTCGAGATAGCTTATATACTAGATATAATCAATTTGGCTTTGAATTTGAATTAATCGATACTGCAGGAATAAGGAGAAAAACTAAAGTTTCAGAGGATATTGAATTTTATTCAATCTTGAGATCCATAAGAGCAATTGAGAATTCAGATACTTGTTTAATTATTTTTGATGTAGAGAGAGGATTTGACTCTCAAGTTCAAAATATATTTTGGCTTGCAGCTAAAAATAAAAAAGGAGTTGTAATCCTTGTAAATAAATGGGATACGGTAATTAAAGATAATTTAACTTCCAAACAAATTGAAGAAGAAATAACCTCAAAAATATCTCCCTTCATTGATGTTCCAATTGTATTTATTTCTGCTCTTACAAAACAAAGAATCTTTGATGCAATCAAAATTGCAATGGAAGTTAATGAAAGAAGAAATTATAAAATACCAACAAAGAAATTCAATGATTTAATATTGCCAATTATTGAGCAAAAACCTCCTCCAAGTACTAAAGGAAAATATGTTAAAATTAAATTTTGTAGACAATTACCTACAAAATATCCGCAGTTTGCTTTTTACTGTAACTTACCTCAATACATAAAGGAACCATATAAGAGGTTTCTCGAAAATCAAATTCGAAAAAACTATGATTTTTCTGGAGTACCAATTGATATATTCTTGAGAAAAAAATAATTAAAGATTTTTTTTAATCTCCTTTAAATCATCTTTGATTTTATTGAGCTTTTTTAAAATTAACAGATTTTCAGATTCTGAAATATCTTTAGAATTGAGCTTTTTTTTTGCACCTTGAATTGTGAGCCCATCTTTTTTTAGCATAGTATAAATAATGGAGATGGTATCAATATTTTCTTGCGTATATTTTCTTATGCCGGATGGTTTTATCAATGGTTTTATTTGCTTGAACTCTTTTTCCCAAAATCTTAGAAGTGATGTATTAACATCAAAGTATGAAGCAACTTCGCTTATACCATAATATTTTTTTTCTGGAAGGTTTCGGTACATGATCTAGTCAAGAGATTGATTCTCTTGGGATGCAAGATTTACTAATTCTTCAAATTTATCTGGAGACAAACTACCGGAGTAGAAATTAATTGGATTTATTTTTTTACCATCTTTAATTATCTCATAGTGAAGATGAGGAGCTACAGATCTACCAGTGTTTCCAACATATCCAATTAGATCTCCTCTTTTAACCTTATAGCCTCTTTTAACAGTAATTCTACTCATGTGAGCATAAATGCTTTCATAACCAAATCCATGATTAATTCTAACATGGTTTCCGAAACCAGCAGCTCTATTATCAGCCCTTATAACTTTACCATCACCTGTTGCGTAAATAGGAGTACCTGTTTTAGCTGAAAAATCCATTCCAAAATGCATAGTTCTCATTTTTGTAAATGGGTCTATTCTATATCCATATCCTGAAGCCATCCTCTTTAAATCAGACATATTAACGGGTTGAATACTAGGAATAGATGTAAGTAGCGATTCTTTGTTTTTTGCGAGAAGTTCAATCTCATCTAAAGATTTTGATTGAATCACTAGTTCCTTTGTCAAAATATCAACTCTTTCAGTAGTGTTTACAATTAGATCGGAATTATCATAACCTTCTAAATAATTATACCTATTTACTCCTCCAAATCCAGCTCTTCTTTGTTCCTTAGGAATTGGACTAGCCTCAAAATAAACTCTGTATAGACTGTTATCTCTGTCTTCTATGTTGGCTAGAGTTGATTCAACTTGATCTAGTTTTTTATTCAAAACTCTAAGTTGTAATTCATAATTATCTATTTCCCTTGCTTGGACAATTTCTTTAGGAGTATCAATGAAATCGGTATTTAGAAGAATTATTGTTATAAAAGATCCAATAATTACTGAACTAATTAAAAACAATGATAGTCTATAAAAACGTTGAGGAAAAGTTCTTTTGATTGGAACAAACTCTAAATTCTCAGAATCAAAATAATATTTAGTTTTGGACATAGATCAATTTGTTGTAATTTCAAAGCTTTAATAGCTTGTAACTAGTACAAATATAAAAAAAATGAATTCATCTGTTGTTAGAGAAAAGTTTTTCCAATTCTTTAAAGATAAACAGCATCAGATAATCCCGTCAGCCTCTGTAATCAACGAAACAGATAAACATTTGATGTTTACTAATGCAGGGATGAATCAGTTTAGAAATATTTTTATAGGAGATCAAGATCCAAAATTTTCTAGAGTAGCAAATTCTCAAAAATGTTTGAGAGTGTCAGGTAAGCATAATGATCTTGAAGAAGTAGGAATCGATACTTATCATCATACTTTTTTTGAAATGCTAGGTAATTGGAGTTTTGGAGATTATTTTAAAAAAGAAATTATTGGATGGTCATATGATCTTATTACAAATGTCTATGGATTAAGTAGTGAAGATCTTTATGTATCAGTTTTTGAGGGTTCGAAAGAAGATAAACTGGAATATGATAAAGACACATTCAATGAATGGAAAAAGTATTTTCCTGAAGACAAAATTATAAATGGCAACAAGAAAGATAATTTCTGGGAAATGGGTGATATAGGCCCTTGTGGTCCTTGTTCAGAGATTCATATTGATCTCAGATCACCCTCCGAAAAAAAGAAAATTAATGGGTCAGAACTTGTAAACAAAGATCACCCTCAAGTTGTGGAGATATGGAATTTAGTTTTTATTCAATTTAATAAAAAGAAAGATGGATCTCTTCAAAAACTTGATAAACAATATGTTGATACTGGTATGGGGCTCGAGAGATTGTGTATGGCACTTCAAAAGAAGAATTCTACATACGAAACTGACCTATTTTCTGATATCATTAAAGAAATAGAAAATTTTTCTAATGAGAAGTATTTAGCAGGAGATGAAAAAGTTGATATAGGTATAAGAGTAATATCTGATCATCTTAGAGCTATTGTATTCACAATATTAGATGGACAAATTCCAAGTAATACAGGTCCTGGTTATGTGATACGAAGAATTCTTAGAAGAGCAATTAGATATGGCTATACAAACCTTAATATCCAAAGACCATTCATACATGAATTAGTTGACACTATAGAGGATAAATATTCTAGTCTTTATCCAAATATTATTACTCAGAAAGATTTTATCAAATCGATCATAAAAGATGAGGAAGAAGGTTTTCTCAAGACATTAAATCAAGGCCTTAATCTAATTAATGAGTTAATAGATTCTGAATCTAATGATAAACTTATAAATGGAGATGATGCATTTAAGCTATATGATACTTTTGGATTCCCAATTGATTTAACATCTTTAATAGCCAGTGAAAAATCTTTCAAAGTTGATATTGAAGGATTCAATGAGAATATGAAGATCCAAAAGAAAAGATCAAAATCAAAAAAGAATGATGAGTTATCAGAATGGGTAATAATCAATAATAATATTACTAGTAGTGTTTTTATGGGTTATGATCTGCTTGAAGTTGAAGCTAATATCTGTAAATACAGAGAAGCCAAATCAGAGGAGGGTAAAATAAATTATCATATTGTAACAGATATGACAACATTCTATCCAGAGGGTGGAGGCCAAATTGGTGACACTGGTGAAATTATATCTTTAGGTGATGGAACCCAGGTTATTGATACATTTAAAGATACTGTTGATATAATACACTTAACCACCAAGTTACCTAGAGATTTAAAGTCTAAATTAAAACTGAAAGTTAATAATAAAAGAAGATCATTGATTGAATCAAATCATACTAGTACACATTTATTACATCAAGCACTTAGAAAAATACTAGGAAGTCATGTGGAACAAAGAGGTTCAATGATATCAGAAGATATGTTTAGATTTGATTTCTCACATCCATCTAAGCTCACTGATAAAGATATAGATTCTATAAATGGTTTTGTAAATGATAGGATAAAAGATTCAATTCCTCTTATCGAGAATAGAGAGGAGGATTATAAAACAGCAATAAAAAATGGAGCAATTGGTTTATTTACAGAAAAATATGAGGATAAGGTGAGGACAGTAAAATTTAATGAATCGTATGAATTATGTGGAGGAACTCATGTTGAAAACACAAGTAAATTAGAGACATTTAGTATTATATCAGAGGCTTCACAAGCTTTTGGAATTAGAAGAATTACAGCAACATGTAATGAAAAAATTATTATGGCAGAGATACAAAAGAAGAAAGATTCTAAAGAAAAAGCTGCCAATGAAAAAGCAAATAAAGAATTAAAAAAGGAAATAGAAATCCAAAATAAAGTTAAGGTTCAAGAAGTTAAAAAAGAAATATCAGAAAAAATTAAAAATTTGGGTGATATAAACTTTTTTGCAGGTGAGGTTGATTTAGACCCAAGATTTATAAAAGAGTTATGCTTTATCCTAGCAGATCAAATAGAAAATCTTTTCATAGTTCTTTTATCTAATAATAATGGAAAGGTTTTTATCTCCTGCTATATTTCTAAAAACTTAGTCGTGACTAAAGGAATTAATGCATCTGAGATTATAAAAGACCTATCACCATTAATAAGTGGTAGTGGAGGTGGACAGGCTTTTTATGCAACTGGAGGAGGAAGTAATTTAAATGGTATAAACTCAGTAATATCTAGGTCCGTAGAGATAGTTAATCAGATATAGGCGGATACTTTTCAAGTATTTTTACAACAAAATCATTAATCATTTTGTCTCTATCTTTTGAATACTCATTGAGGACCCCAACACCTTTACCCTGCCATACAAGCTGTTGATTCTTACTGTCAATTAAGCTAACATAAAGAGTTCCCTGGATACTAGAGTAGCTCGAAGAGTATGGATAATGATATGCAAAAGGGTACCAACTGTAGGGTAAATAATTATTTACATAAATCTTTTCTCTAGATTTAGTCTGAAAAGTCACCAGTAAATCAGGAGAGTTTGATCTTTCAAGACCTTTAGATTTTAATCCAAGGTCTAATGATTTTAATATCCGTTTTTTATCAAGATCTGAAATTTCCAATTTATCTATATCAGTTTGATAGAAAGAGTAGGAACTATAATTATCAAAATTGACATCAGAATCATAGTCATAATAAACATATATACCACAAGATTGAATTAAAATTATAAATGTGAATAATATTATTTTTAACGAGATATTTTTTTTTATACTTTTCATTGATATTAAAGTTATGAAAAAATTTATTCTCTTATTTATAATAATTTCATTTTCATCCTGCTCAACATTTAAAACATTATCAGTAAGTGATAGTTCAGTTGATGAAAAAATTAAAATGTATATTAAAAAATTTGCTCCTGCAGCTATTAAAAATATGCGGTTTTATAAAATTCCTGCTAGTATTACACTAGCTCAAGGAGTTCTAGAATCAGGATATGGTGAGAGTACATTAGCAAAAAAGGCTAATAATCATTTTGGAATTAAATGTCATAAGGACTGGAAAGGTAAATCAATTAAACATGATGATGATGAAAAAGATGAATGTTTTAGATCATATAGAAATCCCTTAAAATCATACCGTGATCATTCTCTGTTTTTAGTTGATAGGGATAGATATAGTGGCTTATTTAAATTAAAAAGAAAAGATTATAGAGGATGGGCTACTGGATTAAAGTCTGCAGGTTACGCAACTGATCCAAAATACGCAGACAAATTAATAAGCTTAATTGAGAGGTTTAATTTAAATCGGTTTGATGAGTAACTCATCATCATTTTTATAGATCTTAACCAAATCTTTATTTCTCAACTCTTTAACCAATTTATCCCATTTTTTATTTGAAAAATCAAATTCGCTCTTGAAGATATTTAAATCACATTCACCTTTTTCTAAAAGCTTGTCGAGAACAACTTTAGCAGAATCAGTTATTGAGAGTTCTACTTTTAATGGTTTCATTTGAGGAAAAAATAAAACTTCTTGGATTGACGTTTGGTCAGTCATTAACATTACCAATCTATCTAATCCAATCCCAATACCTGATGTTGGAGGCATTCCATATTCTAATGATTTTATAAAATCCATGTCAATAAACATTGCTTCATCATCACCTTTCTTAGTTAACTCAAGCTGATCTTCAAATCTTTTTAGTTGATCTACCGGGTCATTCAGCTCAGAATAAGCATTAGCAATTTCCATACCATTAATGATAAGCTCAAACCTCTCTGTTAGATTTGGATCAGATCTGTGTTCCTTTGTTAAAGGACTCATAGACTTTGGATAATCAATAATAAAAGTTGGATTTATGAAGTTCTTTTCACACTTACTTCCAAAGATTGCATCAATCAATTTCCCTTCACCCATACTATCATCAATTTCTATTGACAAATCTTTACAAATTGATCTTAACTCATTTTCATCCATTCTAGAAATATCAAATCCAGTAAATTTCTTAATGGCTTCAAATATTGATATTCTATCAAAAGGAGCTTTAAAGTCAATCACTTTTGAATCATATTGAATTTTAGTTTTTCCATTTATCGTTAAACATACTTTTTCAATTAATGACTCAGTTAGCTCCATCATCCAAAAGTAATCCTTGTATGCAACATAAAGTTCAAGAATAGTAAATTCAGGATTATGATTTTTATCCATTCCTTCATTTCTAAAATCCCTCGAAAATTCATAAACAGCCTCGAATCCACCAACAATTAATTTTTTTAAAAATAATTCATCTGAAATCCTGAGATATAAGGGGATGTCTAATGCATTATGATGAGTAATAAAAGGTCTAGCTGTTGCACCCCCTGGAATAGGTTGTAAAATTGGGGTCTCAACTTCAAGATATGATTTTTCATTAAGAAATTTTCTTATAGTATTTATGATCTTTGTCCTCTTTATAAAAGTGTCCTTAACATGAGTATTTACAATCAGGTCAATATATCTTTGTCTATACCTTTGTTCTAAATCAGTAAAACTATCATATTCTCTTCCATCAGAGTCTACTTTGGGAAGTGGGAGAGGTCTAAGAGACTTATTCAATATTGTAAAGTCATTAACTAAAACAGTAACTTCACCAACCTTTGTTTTAAACATTGTTCCTTTAATACCAATTATATCACCTATGTCCAATAATTTTTTATAAATGGTATTATATTTTGTTTTATCATCTCCAGTGCATATTTCATCTCGGTTAAAATAAACTTGAATTCTACCCTTGCTATCTTGAATCTCAGCAAAAGAAGCATTTCCCTGAATCCTTCTTGACATAATTCTTCCAGCAATAACAACTTTACTATTTTTCTTATAATTTTCAATTAAGTTAATAGATAAGCTGTCAACTGGAAATAATTCTGCAGGGTAAGGGTTAATTCCAAGTTTTTTTAAATCTTCAAGCTTTTCTCTACGAATTTTTTCTTGTTCTGTCATCGGAATTATTTAAACAAAGATAAGTTTTCTAAAGTAATCATTGAACTACAAATTTCTATATTTGAATGAAAATGAAAAATAAAAAAATTCAAGTAAGAGATATTGGAAAACTATCTTTTTCAGATGCGTGGCAATATCAAGAAAAAATTTTTAAAACAATTATTGATCAAAAAGTTCAAAATAGGAGATTAAATGAAAAGATTACTACAAAAAATTTTCTCATTTTAACTGAACATAATCATGTATATACAATTGGAAAGAGTGGGCAAATATCAAACTTGTTAATTGATAAAGACGAATTAATCAAAAGGGAAATAGAGTTTTTTAAAATTAATAGGGGTGGAGATATTACATATCATGGTCCTGGACAAATTATGGGTTATCCAATTTTTGATTTAGATAATTTTTTTACTGATATAAACCTTTATTTAAGAAAGTTAGAGTCGGTAATAATTAATACTTTAGAGACATATAATTTAACTGGATTCACAATAAAGGGTGAGACAGGAGTATGGGTCAAAGATAAAGATGGATTATCAAAAAAAATATGTGCATTTGGAATTAGAGCAAGTAGATGGGTAACAATGCATGGATTTTGCTTTAATATTGATCCAGACCTAAGTTATTTCAATCACATTATACCATGTGGAATTAAAAATAAAGGAGTAACATCCTTAAAAGAGATTAAAAAAGAAAATATTGATATTAATGAGGTTAAATTAAGATTGATAGAAAACTTTAAGTTAGTTTTTAATGCAGAAATTAATTTTGAGTCAAATTAACTTCATAAGATACAATAGAGAATTTATCAAGCCTAGATATTATCTCAATCTTACCATCATTATCAGAATCTTTAATATCAATTAGAGAGTTCCCTTTGATTGGAAACCCTTTTACTAACTCACCATTATCTTTAAATAAATAAATTTTATCCTCGTTTAAATCTGTGATACCTACTAAAATAATTTTTGAATCGATAAATATTTTTGGTTTTGAAAATTTACTGAAAGGTAAGTCAATAGTAATACCTTTAATTGTTAAAATGTTTTCGTCTAGATAAATCAAGTTATTATCAACTACATCGATTAAATTTTCACTTGATAAGTTCAGGTTCTCCTCAATTAAATTTCCATTTGTATCGATTTTAATGAGGTTACCTTTTATGTCAGTTGTGGTGAAGTTTTCTAAATAATTAAAAATAGGGTTACCGCTATATTGAATTTTATTATCAACAATTATTCTATCTCTGCCCCTTCTATCTAAAATTTTTAGACTACCATTTTCTAACTGAACAACTATATAATCCTTACCGTCAATTCTAATATGAACTGGACTATTGATAATATTTGAATCAAAAAGTGGAGGTTTGAAGCCACGAACTATCCTTCCTTTAGAATCATACATTTTGATTCGATTATCCTCAGTAATTAAGACTCTGTAATTACGATTTTTCTCATAATCAAAAATTGAAATAGGATTATTTATCAAGCTTGAATTAATTGGAAAACTTAGTTGTTTAACTTCATTTCCATTTCTGTCAAGTAAATAAAGTCTTTTCGCAGTTCTAAAAACCATTTGTTGTCTTCCATTTTTAAATATATCAACTTGCTTTATATCACCCACAATCTTTCCTGATAACTTTTTTTTCCAATTAAGAATCCCCTTATTTGATATATAGTTTAGATAGTCTTCGCTGTCCTGAAATGCAATGTCAAACCCATTATTTAAATGATTTTTTAGCCATACAGGGTCTGATATAATCTCTTGGTCGAATGTGAGAAAAAATTCTGTATATACATTTTCATCTTTGGTTTCTGAAACAGCTTCTGATAAGTCAAACTCTAGAAGGACAACATCGTTATTTACCCTTCCGCTAAATGACCTAAATGGATAGATTTTATCATCTATAATATTTGAGTTAATTGTTTTATTATTTCCAACCCATAAAAAAGAGTAGCTATCTGATTTTTGCTTATTAAAACTTAAGTACTCATTGTTTGAGCCAAGATTGTCATTGATGTTATTTGAATTAATTACTTTTTTTAATTGTGAAACTGATTTCGTTATTATTAGTAGATTTCCTAATAAAACAGCATATTCTCCAGAAATTTCGTTATCAACACTTTTAAAAAGAATTTTTAAATCTTCGTCTAGAACAATTTTATTAATATTATAGTTATCATCATATTTTTCTAAACTAAAGTATCTATCTATTTGTTCATTATTTATTAGACTAAGAACTATAAATTTTTCTTGATCTTCAACAAAACTAATTTCATCTACAATATTCAAAGAGTTAAAATTCAAATTTAGAGTAGATAAATCATTATACTTTAAATAATCCTTGAAATTAAATATGAATCTTTCTGAGTCACTTATAGAAAAAGTTAAAAAAGTTAAAAACGAGTTTGGAATAATTTTATCAGTTTTAATTTTAGAGGGAGCTATATTCATTAGAATATTGATTTTCCCATTTATTGAGTCTGTTATTTCAGTTATCCCGGATAAGTATATATCCTTAATTGAATAATTAAAATCATAACCAACCCATGAAGTTTTAGATTTCGGAAAAAAAGATATATCAACTAATTTATTATTAAACTTACCTAGATTTTCAGATTTACTGTAAATGTTAAATGGATCGTCAGAGTCACTCGTTTTTATAATTTTTTTAAATTCAGAGTCAACGTTATTTTTAGATAAATTAAAATCCCTAATTATATTTTCAAGAATTATATCCTTGTTAGAGCTTACTATATATTCATCAATTATAACCTTAAATAACTCTTTATCATTAATTTTTTGAAAAAATAGATCACTTTTTTGATATTTATTTTTTAAAGTATCATTTTCTGAAATTGTGTCAAATGAGTTTGACTTTCTAATGTAGGTGAAAGCAACTTCATTCTTACCATAAGTAGATAATGAAAAAAGTCCTTCTCTCTCAGAGTTTTTGTTGGAAAGTAAGTTTAGCTGATCAGAAATTTCTTTTGATGTTGATAATAAAATTGGCAATACGGCATTATTACTCAAAATATCTTTTGTATTATTTAAATCATTAACATTTACTATTACTTTAGAATCAGAAGGTAAAAAGTTAAAGAGCGAAATTGTTTCTTCTTTGTAATTAGTACAAGAATAAATCAATAATAAAGACAAAAAAAGTATTTTAAATTTCATAATTATAATTCTAATTTTATCTGTGATTTTTTTATTGTGAAACTTTTTCTGTGAAGTCTTGTAAGTCCATGTTTAAAGATACTGTTTATATGGTATTCTGTTCCGTAACCTTTATTTTTATCCCATCCAAAATATGGAAAACGATCATGTTGCTCAATCATGTATAAATCTCTATATGTTTTGGCAAGAATAGATGCAGCAGCAATATTTTGATATTTGCTATCACCTTTTACAATACACTTATGATTAACTTTTTTAAACTTTTTAAATTTGTTACCATCAACTATTATAAAATTTGGAATAATTTTCAAATTATTTAATGCACCGTGCATAGCTCTAAATGTGGAATTAAGAATATTAATTTTATCAATTACAGCAGGGGCGATTGAGCAAACTGCAAAGTCAACAGAGTCATTTTCTATTATATATTTTAATTCAATTCTTTTTTTTTCTGATAGCCTCTTTGAATCATTTAGGTACTTGTTTTTGTAATTTCTAGGCAAGATTACAGCAGCAGCAGTAACGGGTCCAGCTAGACTTCCTCTTCCTGCTTCATCAACACCAGCTTCAAAACTCGAATTAGAAAAATTATTCATTAACATCTTAGAAAATCAAAATTTATAAAGAAACACTAACTTAGTATTAAATTACAAAATACATGCAGAAGTTTTTTCTGGTTTTCTCTTTTTTTTTGATACATAATTGCATATTTTCTCAATCAAATGATATAGAGGTAAAGACAAAAGCTAAAAAGGAGGCGATAAAAAATAAAAGTAAATTAGAAGAAAAGGATACATTAAATACTGACTACTATAAAATATATTATTTAGATGGTAGAATTGATACTGTTGACACAACACTTAATATATACAAGGATTATAAATTTAATTTTTTACGAGAGGACTCATTTGATTTAATCTCATTTGCTAATTCAGCTCATACATACAACAAACTTGCATATAACTTTAAGGATTTCTCAAAACCTGGCATTGGAGCGAGAGGAAAGCATTTTCATTATTTTGAGAAAGAGGATATCGGGTATTATAATGTTCCTACTCCTTTCACAGAAATTTTTGCAAAATCAACATTTGAACAGGGTCAACTTTTAGATATGCTTGTCTCAATAAATTTAAATCCCCAGTATAATTTTACAATTGCACACAAAGGCTATAAATCCCTTGGAAAATACATAAATACAAGATCAAGAGGAAATCAGTTTAGATTTTCTTCAAATTTTAAATCTAAAAATCAAACATCTCATTGGAGATTTCATTTTGTATCTCAGAATATTTTTAATCAAGAAAATGGTGGACTAGATTCAGATAGTATTTATTTTTTTGAACAAGCAACTGACTATTTTGTGCTTGATGAATCTGGTAATCAAATTATTGAAGAGGATGGATCATTAAAAATGATTGAATATGATGGTTATTTAGATAGATCAAGACTTGGTCCTCTGATTTTTTCTGAAGGGTCATTATATTCTAAAAGATTTTTTTCAGATTTTCACTATGCTTTTATAAAGAATAAAACCAAAGGAATCAAATCTTTAGCTTTAAACTATCAATTTACTCATGAGTATAAAAAGAATCAATATAATGACGATTTTAAAAGTACAACTTTTGGGGAGCTAATTGAAGTTGAAGAAGTTTCAGATCAATCTAGATTTATTGAACAGGAAAATAAATTAATTCTATCATCTAACCTCAATAAATTTGGAAATTTTAAATTTTCATATTCCATAACTAATTGGAAAAACAATTTTAAAAGATATAATGGTCAAGAGATGGATGACCTTCCCTTCCAGCTAAATTCAGACCAATCTAATTTAGGTTTTGATTGGAAAAAGATGCTTAAAAAATATAGTTTCGAATTCAATTATAATAAGTCTATTAAAGATGAATTTAAATCTAATTATATCTCATTTAACATTAAAGGAAGTCCAATTAAAAATATAAATTTTGAGCTTGGTTCTTCAATTATTGAAAAGTCTCCAAATTTCAATTTTAAATTTTTTAGAAGTGCATACGAAAGTTATAATTGGTTCAATGATACCCTCTATGATGAAAAAGTTTCAAATATAAATTTGAAATTGTCATACAAGGAGTTGATTGTTCTTACCGCTAATTATAATGAGATTGATAATTATACTTTTTTTAGAGAATCTACAAATTCGTTACAAGGTGAAACTGATAATAAAAGACTTGCTGTAGTTAATCAGGCTGATAGTAAAATAAATTACTATGATTTAAAACTATTTAGCAAAGTTGATTTTGGTAAATTTAGTTTAGTTAATACAGCAAGATATCAACAAAAAGAACAAGAGGTTTCTTCTGGAAATATATCAGCACTCAATGTGCCTGAATGGGTAACTAGAAATACAATTATGTATTCTTCCGAGGTATTTAATAAATCATTATTTATTCAAACTGGAATTACCTTTAATTACTTTACTAAATTTTTTGCGGATTATTATAATCCTTTAATTTCAGAATTTGTAACTCAAGAATATCGTGAGATTGGAGACTTTCCAAGATTTGATTTCTTTTTTAATGCAAAGATTCAACAAACAAGAGTTTTTATAAAAGTTGAACATTTAAATAGCTCATTTACTGGCTACGACTATTACTCAGATCCTTTTAGCCCATATAGAGACATGTCAGTAAGGCTTGGCTTGGTGTGGAACTTTTTTAGTTAGAATGAAAGAATTTAAAATAATTGGGATAATGTCTGGGACATCTTTAGATGGATTGGATATAGTATATGTAAATTTTAAACTAAATAAACATTGGAGATATGAAATAATAAATTCAAAGACTTATAAGTATGAAAAAAAATGGAACAGTCTTTTACAGAACATAAGCAAAGAAAAAATTAATTCTATTATTAAAATTGATTCAGACTACACTAAGCTTTTGTCTAAATACATCATCAACTTTATAAATGAATTTTCAATAAAAGAGATAGATTTCATTAGTTCACATGGTCATACAGCTTTACATCAACCATCTAGATCACTCACTTATCAAATCGGAAATCTACCAATTCTTGCAAAATATATTAATCAAAAGGTTGTTTGTGACTTTAGAGTACAAGATGTAAAATTGGGTGGCCAAGGTGCACCTTTAGTGCCAGTTGGAGAAGAGTATCTTTTTCCTGAATATGATACATTTATTAATCTTGGTGGATTTGCAAATATTACCAAAAGAATTAAAAATAATATAATTGCCTATGATATTTGCCCAATAAATATTGTATTTAATTATTTGTCAAGAATAATAGAATTAAAATACGATAAGGCTGGATATATTGCTTCTACAGGAAAAATTAATGAAGATTTATATAATCATTTACAAAAATTAACTTATTATAAACAAGATCCTCCAAAATCATTGGGTGTTGAATGGGTCGATGATAAGATTCATTCAATTTTAGAAAGCTTTCAAGGTGAAACAATTAGAGACTTAATGAATACATTTTCAAACCACTTTGCATATCAAATTGCGGAAAATATTACACATCAAGATAAAATATTGTTAACAGGAGGTGGTGCATATAACGATTATCTTATTGAAAGAATTAAAAACTTAACTAATTCAAAAATAAATATTCCAAGTCAAAAAATAATTGAATATAAAGAAGCTTTAATTTTCTCTTTCATAGGGTTACTTAGGGTTCTAGGAATCAACAATTGTTATTCTTCAGTAACTGGAGCTAAGAAAGATCATTGCTCAGGTAAAATATATAAACCTTGATATTTATTTTTTTATTAAATTAGACATCACCTTAAATCATATTGATGAATAAACTGTTTATAATTTTAACTTACGTATATACGCTTTCTCTAGGTGCACAAAATATTACATGGCAAAATGTAAACCTAAATGTACCATTTGAAAATACCCAGGCTGTTTTTAATCTTATTGATGGGTTCTATTCCAATATTGAAATCCCTGAAGGTTTAAGAGTCTCACTCTGGAGTATTGAGTATAAAGGTTCAAGCGAAAAAGCAACTCATGTTTTAAATTTTGCAGGATCAAAAGAAAACTTAGCAAAATTTGAGTCAAGAAAATTCAGTCCTGAATGGGACGCTTATTTATCAAGATTAAATTCTTTAACAGATAGGGATGGATTTGCAATAACTGCTGGAGTAACTTTAGTAAGATATAACCTTGACAAATGGCAAGAAACGATTGCTCAATCTCATCAGTGGAAGGTAAAAAAACCTTTAAAATTCATAACTGCCTTTGCCAATTTAATGTCTGTGTTTGGAGACTCATCAGGATATGTTTCTATTGGGCAAACAACTCATGGAGTTGAACACGGTGAGACACATTACATTTATGCAACATTTCCTGATTTAGTTGCTGCGCTTGATTTTGGAAATTTAGCAAGTCAAGAAGAATCTAATGCAGTTAATGAGTGGTTGGATGCTACAAAAGACGAAGAATATACAAGAAGTATAACTAGAGTTATGCTCAAATCTTGGGAATAAAATTTAATTAAATGGAAACAATATTATTAGGAATATTTATTGCAGGTTACTTATTAATTACACTTGAGCATAGCCTTAGAATTGATAAGCTAATACCAGCGCTTGGAATGATGGCTTTTTTATGGGCTATAATTGCAGTTTTTAATATACCTGTATTTGAAGTTGATACACAATTACGGGAATTAATACCTACAAAAGTCAAAAAAATAATGGCTTATCATCTCTCTCATACATCTGAAATTTTAATATTTCTTTTAGGTGCAATGACAATAGTAGAAATAATAGATTATTACAATGGTTTTGAAAAGATTAAATCCTTTATAAGGACTAAATCTAAAAAACGTCTATTATGGATATTTGCTATACTTGCTTTTATTCTATCAGCAATCATTGATAATCTTACCGCTACAATAGTATTGATAACAATCTTGCAAAAGATTATTAGAGATAAGAATTTAAGATTATGGTTTGCAGGTCTAATTGTAATTGCTGCTAATGCAGGTGGAGCATGGTCTCCAATTGGAGATGTAACAACAACGATGCTTTGGATTGCAGATAAAGTTACAGTGCCTATGTTATTATATTATGTTTTTATTCCATCCATAGTATGTATGGTTGTCCCGGTATATGTTGCTTCATTTTTAAAACCGTTTAAAGGAAATGTTGGTAAAGTGGATAATGATGAAAGTAATATTACAAGTATAGGTACTACGATGTTATGGTTAGGGTTAGGAGGGATAATATTTGTTCCTGTATTTAAAGTTATAACTGGACTACCTCCATATGTTGGGATGATGTTATCATTAGCAATTGTTGCGACTTTTGCAGAAATATTTAGTGGAACAAAATTTAATATTACCACACCTAACGATGATAGTATTATGCATAGTAAAAGTCCTGTTCATAGTGCTTTAACTAAAATTGAATTGCCAAGTATTCTTTTCTTTTTAGGAATATTGATGGCAGTTGCTGCTTTGGAGTCAATAGGATATTTATTTGAATTTGCCCAGTATTTAGAGACAGTAATACCTGATATTAGAATTGTCGCAGGACTTTTAGGTTTAGGATCTGCTGTAATAGACAATGTTCCCCTAGTAGCTGCATCAATAGGTATGTTTTCTCAGCCAATTGATGATTCTCTATGGCATTTAATTGCATATTCCGCTGGAACAGGAGGAAGTGTATTAGTTATTGGTTCAGCTGCAGGAGTTGTTGCAATGGGGATGGAGAAAATTGAATTTTTCTGGTATTTAAAAAAGATTGGCTGGTTAGCCTTTATTGGTTTTATTTCTGGGTTTATAACTTTTGTTCTTTTAGAGGCATATGTCTTAGTATAAAATATTGGACTATAAAAACATAGAGGATTGGATTTTAAGCAGACTGCCTTCATATCAAGCTATAGGTAAAAAAGCATATAACCCTGGCCTTAATAATGTCATTAAATTTACTTCAGCCATAGAATTATCTTTAGATAGATTAAATTTTATACATGTAGGTGGAACAAATGGAAAGGGGAGTACATCAGCTTATATTTCATCTATTCTTCAAGAATCTAAATATAAAGTTGGAATTTTCACTTCACCACACTTTTATGATTTTAGGGAAAGAATAAAAATTAATAATAAGAAGATAAAGAAGTCTTTTGTTGTCGATTTTATTAATAAAAATAAGAAACATATAGAAAAATTAGAATTAAGTTTTTTTGAGCTTTCATTCTGTATTTCATTATCTTATTTTATAAAATCTAAAGTTGATTATTCAATAATTGAAGTTGGTTTAGGAGGAAGATTAGATGCTACAAATATTATAAATCCATTAATATCTGTTATAACTAATATTTCATATGACCATACTGATATTCTTGGAGATACATTAGAGAAGATTGCTTATGAAAAGGCTGGTATTTTTAAGAAGAACTCTAAAATTATTATAGGAGAAAGAAATAAAATTGTTGATGAAATTTTTGTAGAAAAGGCTAAAGAGGTTTCTTCTTCAATAACTTTTGTTCCAGATCTTAATAACGAGAGGAGCTACTCAAGCGTGAATTATTTGAATACTAATATAAAAACTGCTATTCAAACATGTAAATCACTTAATTTAAAGAGTGTAAATAATAATACAATATTAGCTGGCATATCCAATATTAATGAGAATAGTCAATTAATAGGCCGGTGGACAACTATAAGTAATGATCCGAAAATTATATTTGATGCAGCTCATAATCTGTCTGGATTTGAAAGTCTTTCTTCTCAATTAAAAAAAACCAAATACAATCAATTACACATTATTCTTGCATTTATAAAAGGGAAAAAAATAAATGAGCTTATTAGTAAACTACCTTCAAATTCAAATATTTATTTCACTTCTATTAATATGGAAAGAGGAATGGACTTTAACGAAATTATTCAAAATGTAGGAAGAAGTATTATCTTTGATAACAATCCTAGAAGATTACTTGATACAGTGAAAATGGGATGTTCAGATCAAGACTTAATATTAATAACAGGTAGCAACTTTATTGCAAAGAGTATTTTATGAAAAATAATTTTTTAATTTTTCTTTTTTTAATATTTCAATCTTCAAATATTTATTCTCAGATAATAACAGATAGACCTAGTCAAACTGTTTCTCCACTTATAATAAAAACAGGCTATGTTCAAATTGAGACAGGGATTTCAACTGAAGAAATACAGTCAAAGATCAACTCGCTGGTAAGAATTGGAATTTTAAATGGAGTTGAAGTAAGGATAAATAGTAATTACATAATTAATGATGAAATATCTTTCCAAAAAAAATCTTCTTTTGGTGATTTTGAATTAGGTTCAAAGTTTACAATATTAGAAATGGATCAAATTAATACTAATATTAGCTTTTTAACATACCTTTCTATTCCGACTGCTCCAGAGGTTTTTTCGAACAATGAATACGGATTTTTAAATAAATTATTAGTGTCCCATAATTTAACTTCTGACTCTCAAGTTGGATATAATATTGGTTATAATAAATTTACAAATTATGATGGTTTATATGTTTATTCATTATTATACGGTAAAACCCTTGGTTCTTTTTCTATTTTTTTTGAATTATTTGGTAATTCAAATTCAGACACCTCAAATTTTAATTTTGATTCAGGCTTAACTTATCTTATTGACAACGACAAACAATTAGATCTATCAATAGGTAAAGGATTAAATAATGATTTATTTTTTCTTAAATTGGGTTTTAGTATTAAAATTTATTAGCAACCCTATACTACCAGATTTTATTTAAAATAAATATAGTGTTATATAAACCAAAATAGTCTTGGAGTTTCTCTTTTGTACTTTTTGTATTCACTAAGATTTCCCCATTTTTTTTTGCCGCTTTTTTCTAATAAATTTATTCCACTTACATGTACAAGAAGTAAATATGTAAATATTGGGGATATAAGAGTAAATAGTTGATTTATCTGTAGTGAAGAATAACTAATTATTGCTACTCCAATCCATAAAATAATTTCACCTAGATAATTCGGATGCCTTGAGTATTTCCATAATCCTGTTGTTATAAACTTATCCTTATTATTCTTGATTTTTCTAAAATTTGTCTTTTGAGCATCAGCAACTATTTCTAATGTAAACCCAATCACAAATAATAATATACCTATGTAAGTAACTACATTTAATTCTATACCGTTTGATATTCCAGTTAATGCACAAAGAGCACATATTGACACCCACATACCCGAAACAGTAAATGCCATAAAAAACCAACTAAATGATTTTTTAATTTCCCTAAATCTTTTATCCTCACCTGCTTTTTTTATTCTTAAAAATAAAAAAGCACCTAATCTTGAAGTCCATATTATTATTAATGAGGAAAGTATGATATTTCCATAGTTGATAATATCATTGTATGATGATGTTAATGCATATAATATAATAGTTATGTATGAAATACTTCCAGTTAGGTCATAAAATTTCTCTGTTTTATAGATAAACGCAGGTATAAATAATAACCAATGAAAAATAAAAGACAATATAATAGCATTTCTTACCTCATCGATTCCAGTAAGCAGTCCTAGTGATACTGATATCAAAACAGCAACAAATGATATTATATAATTAGTTAGAATATTATTCATGATTATCAATTTCTTCTCTCATTTTTTTAATTTCATCATAACCAACCCGACAACATCCTCCTATAATATCAGGAGATAAACTTAACCATTTTTTTATCATTTTATCTTCATACAACTTTTTTCCATTCCAAACTTTTTCTTTTGGATTATAAACTTCTCCTGAGTTTGGATAAATTATAATCTTCTTTTCAGTATTATTTTTTAAAGTTTCATAAGCCTCTTTAACATATAGTGGTGAAAAGCAATTAAGGCCAATAGTAGTTATTTGATCAAAATTGGATAGGATATTGCAGGCTTCAGAAATTGATGAACCATCCCTAAAATTTATATCATCATTACATGTCATAGATACCCATATTTCTTTATCCAGCTTTTCAAAAATCTTTGATAGTATTTTGATTTCTCTCAAACAGGGTATGGTCTCGTATAAAATAATTTCATATTCAATCTCTTTAATAACATTAAGATTATTAATATGAAAATTTAATATTTCATCATCAGTAGAATCATAAACACCAACATATTCTGATGCATTTTTCTTGTATGACGCAAATGGGCCTAAACTAGCTACAATTTTAATATCCCTATTTGTATTAGATTCCTTAATGGCCTCTTTAGCTATATCTAATGATTTTTGAAATATCTTTTTAATCTCTTGCAAATCATTTTTTTTTTCTTTTAGTATATCATAACTAATTTGGTATGTAGAAGTCAAAATGAAATCAGCACCTGATTTAATATAACCAATATGAATTTTTTTGATCAGTTCAGGATTATTAATCAATGCATCTCCAGTCCAAAGTCTATTATTTAAATTATAACCATCCAACTCTAATGGATATGACATACTACCATCTAAAAGCTTGATATTTTTTTTCATATGACTAAAATAAGAAAGTCTGTGATAGAAAATTTAAAATAAACTATATTTACATCCTATTTATAGGGCGCTTAGCTCAGTTGGTTTAGAGCACCTCGTTTACACCGAGGGGGTCGGGGGTTCGAATCCCTCAGCGCCCACATTCATTTCCCTCTATTTCCTTCTCCTTCAATACCAAGTAGATTATCACCTAGCTCATTCCTTGCTTCATCGCCTAATTTTTCCATTTTTTTAGCAATCTCAGGAAATTTATCATAGACATTAATTCTCTCTTGAGGGTCATCCTTTAAATTATATAATTCATTTTTGTCTATAAGATTCATTTCATACTTTACAGGGATACCATCTTTTCCTCCAGCCTTTCCATTTAGTGACCTGTAAGTCCTTGAAAATTGAATTTTCCAATTCTTCATTCTAATTGAATGCAGCTCATTAACCCTGTAGTAGAAGTATAACTTTTCATGAGGAGATTGATCTACTTTACCTGATAATAAAGGCCAAATATCCTTTCCATCAATTTTATTTTGCGATAATTTTGACCTAGTAATATTTGCAAAAGTTGGCATCCAATCAATAGCCATTACGGGCTCATCAATTTCATTAGGTTTCAATCCATTTGGAAATTTAATTATGCTAGGAACTCTAACTCCACCCTCCCAAGTTGTCCCTTTCCCCTCTCTGTATATTCCAGATGAACCTGAATGATTTCCATAAGAAAGCCATGGTCCATTATCAGATGTAAAAACAATAATTGTATTTTCGGTTAGACCACTCTGTTCTATTTTATCTAAAACCCTTCCCACCGAATAATCTATCTCTGTGATAACATCTGCATAGAGTCCATTTCCAGTTATATCCTCAAAATCTTTAGATACAAAAAGTGGAACATGGGGCTGTGGATGCGCAATATAGAGAAAGAAAGGATTGTCCTTATTTTTTTCAATAAAGTCTATGCTTTCAGATGTGATATCTTTTGTTAAGTTAGACTGATCTATTATCTCTTTTAGGGCATTCTCATTTCTGTATAAAAGTAAATCTTGTGGATATGCCTCTGGATATTCTGGATGCCATCTCCACATATCATTTGAATACAATATTCCGTAGAATTCATCAAAACCATGATCGGAAGGAAAGAATTCTTTTTTGCTTCCAAGATGCCATTTACCAAAAATTCCTGTTTTATAACCATTATCTTTTAACATCTCAGCTAGGGTATATTCTCTATGACTTATACCTGAATCTGATTTGGGACCAAAGGCATTATAAATTCCTATCCTATTTGGGTATGCACCTGATAGGATAGCTGCTCTTGATGCTGAACATACTGGTTGAGCTGCATAATATGATGTTAGTTTAACTCCATCTTCAGCAAGTTTATCAATATTGATTGTCTCAATTGTTTCTGATCCATAAGAAGATAAGTCACCATAGCCAAGATCATCAGCTAAAATGAAGACAATGTTTGGACTATTATTATTCTTTTCACATGAAAAAATAACTAATAATATTATTAAGTATTTAATTCTTTTTAACATACTAATTTTAATAACTTTAAAATCAAATATTACTAATTAACTTAATTTATGAAAAAATTTTTATTAATATCTCTTGTATCTGTTAATGCATTTTCTCAAACCTCAAATATTTTTGAACCTATTGATGTCTTTGACTTAGAATATGTTTCTAATACTCAAATATCTTCAAATGGAGATAAAGTATTATATCAAAGAAACTTTAATGATATAATGACAGATGAAAGTTTTTCAAATATTTGGTTAATAGATTATGATGGAACAAATAATAGACCAATAACAACAGGAAATTTTAAAGATAATTCTCCAAAATGGTCCAATAAAGGAGACAAATTTATATTCAAATCAAATAGAGTAGGAAAATCTCAAATTTTTCTGTTTGATTTAGATAATAATTCAATTCAAAAATTAACAAACTTTCAATATTCAATAGAATCAACACAATGGTCACCAGATGATAATTATATTTTATTCTCATCATTTATTGATAGTGAAAGGGATACTTTAATAGTGATGCCAGATAAGCCTAAGGGTGCAAAATGGAACGACCCTCCAGTTGAAATATCAGACTTAAACTATAGGTATGACAGTTCGGGATTTAGAAAGCCTGGTGAGGTTCAATTCTTTACAATCCCAATTAATGGGGGAACACCTAGACAGATTAGTAATATAAAACCTGAAAAAAGAGCTGGACATGGTGTTTGGCTTGGAAATGATAATATTATTTTTTCTGCAAATCTTAATGAAGACTCTGATTATAATACCAATAATTCTGAAATATATGTCCTTAATTTAGATTCAGGTGAGCATAAAGCACTTACTTCACGAAATGGTCCTGATTACAGTCCAAAAGTTTCTCATGACAACTCAATGATTGCATATTTAGGTTATGATGATGAATATTTAGGTTACCAACAAAACTCAATATACATAATGAATTCAGATGGATCAGATAAATATAAAATTCAACTAGATATTGATAGAAATATTTCAAATATTTACTGGTCGGGTGATAATAAGAAAATTTTTTTTCAGTTTGATGATAAGGGAATAACTAAAATTGCCTCAACCTCACTAGATGGAAAACTTCAAGCTGAAGTAGATCAAGTTGGAGGATTATCATTTTCAAGACCCTACAGCGGAGGATTTTTTAGTTTATCTAAGAATAATAGATATTCATTTACTTATGGGACAGCCTATAATCCCGCTGACCTGGCTGTTGGCTTTAGAGGATCAAAAAAGCGATTGACAAATTTAAATAAGGATTTATTTGATTATAAAAAGTTGGGAAACGTTGAAGAGATATGGTACAAGTCATCTTATGATGGTAAAATGATCCATGGATGGATTGTAAAACCTCCAAACTTTGATAGTTCAAAAAAGTATCCTTTAATTTTAGAAATTCATGGTGGTCCACATTCAAATTATGGATTTCATTTTTCATCAGAGGTTCAACTCTTTGCCTCTAAAGGATATGTGGTCTTATATACAAATCCTAGGGGAAGTACAAGCTATGGAAAAGAATTTGCAAATTTGATTCATCATAATTATCCAAGTCAAGATTATGACGATTTAATATCAGGAGTCGACTCTGTTATTGAAAAAGGATACATAGATGAATCTAATCTTTTTGTAACTGGTGGAAGTGGAGGAGGAGTGTTAACAGCTTGGATAGTTGGAAAAACTGATAGGTTTGCTGCTGCTGTTGTCGCAAAACCAGTAATTAATTGGTATAGCTTTGTCTTATACGCAGATAATATTGGATACTTTTATAAATACTGGTTTAAAGATTTTCCATGGGATGATCCTGAGAGTTATTTGAAAAGGTCACCTATAAGTTATGTTGGAAATGTAAGAACTCCTACTATGGTTCTTACTGGGGAAAAAGATTATCGAACTCCAATGGCTGAGAGTGAACAATTTTATGCCGGTTTAAAGTTAAATAAGGTTGAAACAATGCTTGTAAGAATTCCAAATGCTAATCATGGGATAGCCTCTAAGCCAAGTAATTTAATTGCAAAGGTTAATGCAATTATAGCTTGGTTTGAAAATTATAAAAAATGAAAGTACTATTAACAGGATCATCAAAAGGCATTGGATATAAAATAGCTCAAGATCTCTTAGCTGAGGGACATGAGCTCGCACTTCATTATAATAAAAATGAATCTCCTTTAAAGGTAGTTTTGAAAAAAGATAAAACAGGTTCATTTTCTATTCAAGCTGACCTCTCTAAGCAAGAGGAGATAAAAAAAATGGTAGAAAATACTATTGGTAAACTATCTTTTCCTGACTGTATAATTAATAATGCTGGTATTGCTGAATCAGCTGATATTTCTTTAGATATTAATGACTGGAGTAAGGTGTTTGATAAAACAATTGATGTAAATCTTAAAGCTCCTTCAATAATTTTTAAAGAATTTCTTAAATATAAAAGAGAGAAAAAAATTAATTCAAGATTAAGAATTATAAATATTGCATCTAGGGCTGCATTTAGGGGAGAGCAACAAGACTATATCTCATATGCATGTTCTAAAGGGGGAATTATTTCACTAACAAAAACTATGTCTAGATCTTTTGGTGAAACAGATAACATTGTAGCAATTAGCATTGCACCAGGATTTGTAAGAACAGATATGGCTCAAAGTTTTATTGATAAGCATGGTGAGGATGTTGTAAGACAAGGGATTACATTAGACAGGCTTACAGAACCCAAAGATATATCTCCATTAGTATCATTAATAGTTTCTGGTAAAATGGATCACTCAACTGGTTCAACAATTGATGTTAACGGTGGAAGTTTTTTAAGATAACTTAGTACTTATTTTTATTTAATTCTCATTTAACTATATTTAACTTTAATTATAAATCAATTTAAAATGAAAAAATATCTAACTATTGCAATAACACTTTTTGCTTTAACAATAGCTTTTGGACAGGATCAAATAACTTGGAATGAGGTTGGAGTTGTGGCTAAAGATGGATACGCAAACAATATTGTCCAAACAATGGATAATTTCTATGGAAATATTGAGATGCCAGAGGGTGTTTCAGTTTCTATAACTGCAGTTTATCATAGTGATGAAAATCATAAGGCTACTCATTACTTAAACTTTTCGGGTACTATAGAAGGACTTGTAAAATTGAGAGAATTGAGATCTGGTGCAGATTATAGTGAATATACGTCAGAGTTTAGTAAATACGGTGAGACTATTTCAAATTCTCATGGTAAAACCTTTATTAGAATTCCAGGTTCTGAAGATGACGAAGCTAATTTTGCTCAAGTTTGGGAGTGGAGAGTAGAAGATCAAGCAGCTTTTGTTGAAGAATTTAACAAAATGGTAAAGGTCTGGAAGCCTGAAGGCTATTTGTCACTAGGTGGAATTTTTGGAGGTCAAAGCATCGAAGGTGAATCACATTATATATATACAACATATAACACTTACGAGGAAATGTTAAGTTCTGGCCCTAAAACTGCTAAAGAACAAAAAGCATTTGAAGAATTCATCAAAAATACAGATGCAATTTCTGATTTTAAGGGTACTTACAGTGTTATAAATGTTCAAACATGGAATTAATTGAATCATAAAACTAAGATTAAACTTAAATTCTAAATAAATTAAAAAACCCCCTTTTTCAGGGGGTTTTTTTTTAAATTGTAAACTATAATGAACAAAAAATATATTCTTTCGATAGATGCAGGAACAACTAGTTCAAGAGCAATTCTTTTCGATAAAAATGCCAAATTAATTCGAATTGCACAGTATGAGTTTACACAAATTTTTCCTAAAGAGGGTTGGGTTGAACATGATGCATTGGAAATATGGGACACACAGTTGAAAGCTATTAAAAATGTGATTAAAAATTCAAATGTTAGACCTGATGAAATTGACTCAATAGGAATTACAAATCAAAGAGAGACAACGGTTATTTGGAATAAAGATAATGGACAACCAGTTTATAATGCAATTGTATGGCAAGATAGAAGGACTGCAAGCTTTTGTGATAAGCTAAAAGAAGACAACAAAAGTCAACTTATTCAAAATAAAACCGGATTGGTTATTGATGCCTACTTCTCTGGAACAAAAATAAAATGGATTCTTGATAGCAACAGCGAAATTCGTGAACAAGCTGATAATGGACAACTTATATTTGGCACAATAGACACTTGGTTAATATGGAATTTAAGTAAAGGAAAATATCATATAACAGACCCTTCTAATGCTAGTAGAACTCTTCTTTATAACATAAAGGATGACAAATGGGATGATGAATTATTGGGTATTTTTGATGTTCCAAGAAATATATTACCAGAAGTTGTGGATTCATCTGCAATATCAGCATTTCTAGATGATGAAATTATAGGCAGTAAAATTCCAATTGCTGGAATAGCTGGTGATCAACAAGCCGCATTATTTGGACAGTTGTGTATAAATAAAGGAGATATAAAAAACACATATGGAACAGGTTGTTTTTGTGTAATGAATACTGGGAACACATTCGTTAAATCAAAAAATAAAATGTTATCTACAATTGCATGGAGAATAGATGGGAAGCTAACATACGCTCTTGAAGGAAGTATTTTTGTGGCAGGAGCACTAATTCAATGGTTAAGAGATAAGTTAGGGATAATTAAAAATGCTTCAGAGGTAGAAAGCCTTGCTAAAACTGTTGATGACAATGGTGGTATTACCTTTATTCCAGCACTTTCTGGCTTAGCTGCTCCTTATTGGAATCCTTATGCTCAAGGTACAATCTTTGGAATAACAAGAGGAACTGAAAATGGACATATTGCAAGAGCTGCTCTTGAATCTATTGCTCTAAGAACAAGAGATATAATTATTGAGATGGAAAAAGATGCCAATATTAAGTTCTCAAGTTTAAAAGTTGATGGAGGTGCAAGTAATAATAATCTTTTAATGCAAATTCAATCAGATGTATTGGATGCAATTGTTATTAGACCTAAAACAACTGAAACAACAGCCTTAGGCGTTGCCTTTATGGCAGGACTTGCCACAGGATTTTTTAATGATATTCCAAGCTTAAAAAAACTTTGGGTTAAAGACAGATCTTTTAGACCCATTATGAAAAACAACTCAAATCAAATTGTAGATTTATGGAGTCAACGAATTAATA
>CABYCA010000004.1 GCA_902517365.1 uncultured Bacteroidota bacterium
AATTCTTTAGATTCTTTAAAGGTAATAGGATCTGTAGGTGAACCAATTAATGAGGAAGCTTGGCATTGGTATCATGATAATATTGGAAAAGGAAATTGTCCTTTAGTTGATACATGGTGGCAGACTGAAACAGGTGGTATAATGATTTCTGCACTTGCTGGAATTACTCCAAATAAACCTGCTCATGCATCTCTTCCTCTGCCTGGAATTCAACCTGTAATTGTTGATTCGGATGGGAATGAATTAATTGGTAATAATGTTCAAGGTAATCTATGCGTTAAATTTCCATGGCCATCAATAATAAGAACTACTTATGGAGATCACCAGAGATGTATAAATACTTACTTCTCAAATTACAAGGGTATGTATTTTACAGGAGATGGAGTAAAAAGAGATCACGATGGGTATTTAAGAATCCTTGGAAGAGTTGACGATGTAATAAATGTCTCAGGGCACAGAATGGGAACTGCAGAGGTTGAAAATGCTATAAATGAACATGAGGAAGTAATTGAATCTGCTGTTGTTGGTTATCCTCATGAGATTAAGGGTGAAGGAATATATGCATATGTTATAGTTAATTCTAAATCATCAGATGATTTAATTAAAAAAGAAATTACAGATGTTGTAAGAAGAGTTATTGGGCCTATTGCAAAACCAGATAGAATTCAAATTGTAAGTGGTTTACCAAAGACAAGATCGGGTAAAATTATGAGAAGGATACTAAGGAAAGTCGCAAGTAATGATTTTGATAATTTAGGTGATACTTCAACCTTACTTAACCCTGATGTTGTTGATGAAATTATTAAAGGTTCTAGTAATTAAGTAACTTTTCTAAGCCAATTCCTCTTGACCCTTTAATCAATATATTCATTGAATGAAGATCATTTAAATTTATTGCTTTAGACATTTCATCTAAAGATTTGAATTTTTCAATATGTGCTTCTTTACTTTCACAATTGAAAAAAATATTACCAACGAGATAAACTTTTTTATAATTTTTATTATCAATTAAGTCAACAACATCTTGATGCTCTTTTTCAGAGTGTTCTCCTAGTTCAAACATATCACCAAGAACTAATACTTTATTTGATATTACTTCTTTATCAAAATTAGATATTGCGGCTTTTATACTAGTTGGGTTAGCATTATATGCATCTAGATAGATTTTATTTGAACCAAATTGAATTATTTCAGATCTATTAGAATCATTTTTAAATATATCAAGACCTTTTTGAATTTCATCATTTGTCAAATCAAGAAATTTACCAATTGATATGCTTGACGCTATATTAGAGAAATTATAGTCTCCATAAATACTTGATCTAAATTCATAATCTTCACTTTTTAGAATTAATCGATTGTCCATTTTAATATAGTTAAATGTATATTCTGAATCTTGATTTTCACCAAAGGTCACTGCTAAATCTCCATTACAATTTTCAATCTGTAGTTTATCATCATTATTCAAAATTATATGACCATAATTTTGAGTTAAGTAGTCAAACATTTCAGTTTTTCCTTTAATTACTCCTTCAAATCCACCAAAACCTTCTAGATGGGCCTTACCGTAGTTTGTAATTAATCCAATATCTGGCATTGCAATTTCACATAGACTTTCTATCTCTCCTATATGATTTGCTCCCATCTCAATAATTGCAATATCAATATCTTCGCTTATATCAAAAAGAGATAGAGGAACCCCGATATGATTATTCAGATTGCCTTTTGTTTTTATTACATTGTATTTTTGAGACAGTATTGAATGAATTAGATTCTTGGTGGTCGTTTTCCCATTACTTCCTGTAACTCCAATTATTTTTGTGTCATATTGAGACCGATGATAAGAACTTAATTCCTGAAGAGATTTTAGAGAGTCATCAACATATATAAGATTTTGATTTTGATTTAAAATACTTTTATCATCAACTACACTATAACTTGCTCCCTTATCTAATGCTTCTATAGCAAAATGATTCCCATTGAAATTTTCACCTTTTAGTGAAAAAAAAATTTGACCCCTGATAAGATTTCTTGTGTCAATTGAAACTCCGTTTGATGAAGTAAATAATGAATATAAATTTTTGGTGTCCAATCTAATTTTATTGCAATATACTAAAGAAATGAGTATTTTTGCTTCGTCTGATATTAATGGACTTCAACTCAATTATATGAAAAAAATAACTGGAAAGACCTATTTAGATTGGTATGAGAACATGCTTTTGTGGAGAAAGTTTGAAGATAAGCTTGCCGCAAAATATATTCAACAAAAAATTAGAGGGTTTCTTCATTTATATAATGGACAAGAAGCTGTTTTAGCTGGATGTCTCCATTCAATTGACCCAAAAAAAGATCGTATGATTAGTTCTTACAGGAGCCATGTGCATGCTATTGGACTAGGTGAAGATCCTAAATTTGTAATGGCAGAATTATTTGGAAAAGCAACTGGAACTTCAGGTGGACTTGGTGGTTCAATGCATATTTTTTCCAAAAAATATAACTTCTTTGGAGGACACGGAATTGTTGGAGGACAAATACCTTTAGGTACAGGAATAGCTTTTGGAGATAAGTACTTTAAAAGAGACAGTGTTACACTATGTTTTCTAGGTGATGGTGCAATACGTCAAGGTGCATTTCATGAATCTATTAATCTTGCTGCTTTATGGAAACTACCTGTTATTTATATTGTTGAAAATAATGGATATGCAATGGGAACATCTGTAGCAAGAACAACAAGTCAAGAAGATTTATGGAAATTGGGTGAGCCATATGAAATGCCATCAATGCCTGTTGATGGAATGGATCCTGTTAAAGTAGCAGAAGCTATAGACAAGTGTGCTAAACATGCCCGTTCTGGAGAAGGTCCTTCTCTACTAGATGTAAAGACTTATAGATATCGAGGTCACTCAATGTCTGATGCTCAACAATATAGAACTAAAGAAGAAGTTGAAGAGTATAGAAAAATAGATCCTATTACTCAAGTTGAAAAAATTATTCTTTCAAAGAAGTATGGAACAAAATCTGATATTGAAAAAATAGATAAAAAAGTAAAGAATATTATTACAAAATGTGAAGAATTCTCAGAGTCATCACCTTTCCCTGATAAATCAATTATGTATGATGTTGTTTATGAGCAAAAAGATTATCCTTTTATTAAACATAAAATAGATTAATATGGCTGAAGTTATAAACATGCCAAGACTGAGCGATACCATGGAAGAGGGAACTCTTGCTAAGTGGTTTAAAAAAGTAGGAGATTCAGTAAAAGAGGGTGAAATTCTAGCTGAAATTGAAACAGATAAAGCTACTATGGAGTTTGAATCTTTTTATGATGGTGTTCTACTTCATATTGGAATTGATGAAGGCTCAACTGCACCTGTTGATAGTATAATAGCTGTTATTGGATCAAAGGATGAAGATATTTCATCAATTATTAAAGGTAGTAATACAGCCAACGAAGAGCCAAAACCAGAGGTAAAGGAAGAGCCAAAACCAGAGGTAAAGGAAGAGCCAAAACCAGAGGTAAAGGAAGAGCCAAAACCAGATGCAAAGGAGGAGGTTAAATCAGCTTTATTATCAAATGAATCAGCTGAAAGAATCTTAATATCTCCACTTGCTAGAAAGTTGGCAAATGAAAAAGGAATTGATATTAAATCAATTAAAGGTTCAGGTGATAATGGTAGAATTATAAAGAGAGATGTTGATTCATATAAGTCTTCAGGTTATTCTCAATTTATTCAACCAAGACCAAGTATTACAGAATCATCTAATGAGTCTCAAAACTCTACGATGAGAAAAGCTATAGCAAAGAGATTATCAGACTCTAAGTTTTCTGCACCTCATTATTATCTAAATATAGAGTGTGTAATGGATAATATGATCTCTTTCAGAAATCAATTTATTAATACTCAAAATATAAAAATCTCATTTAATGATATTATTGCTAAAGCTGTATCACTTTCACTAGCAAGACATCCAAAGGTAAATTCTAGATGGTATGATGATAAAATTGTTTTTTATGATCATGTTCATCTGGGAGTAGCTGTTGCAGTTGATGATGGTCTAATCGTCCCAGTTGTTAAATATGCAAATTCTAAAGACTTGCCTGAAATTAATATAGAAATCAAAGATTTTGCTGTGCGTGCAAAAAATAAAAAATTAACTCCTGCTGAGATTGAGGGAAGCACTTTTACAATTTCAAATCTAGGTATGTTTGGAATTGAAAGTTTTACTTCCATAATAAATCAACCTAACTCTGCTATACTTTCTATAGGCGCAATCATTGAGAAACCTATTGTAAAAAATGGTGATATAGTAATTGGAAATACAATGAAATTAACTTTAGCATGTGATCATAGAACTGTTGATGGTGCTACAGGTTCACTATTCTTAAAAACTCTAAAAGAGTATATTGAAAACCCAGTCTCAATTTTAATCTAATGAAGACTATTGTAGTAACTGGTACAAGCTCTGGCATTGGACATCAAATATGTATTCAAGCTGCAAAAATAAATTATCATGTAATATCGGTTTCAAGAAATATTGAACCACTGAAAGATATAGGTGGTATTGAATCATTTGCAGTAGACATTACAAATAAAGATTCTATTGATGAGTTTATTGCAAATTTGAAAAGTAGAAAAATTAAAATCGATATTTTGATTAATAATGCTGGGTATCTAGTGAGTGAGTTATTTGGTGATACTACGTATGATTCTTTTAAAAAAACATTTGATGTAAATGTGTTTGGGCTTGCAGAAATTACTCGATCCCTAATTCCAATAATTAGTTCAGATGGCCATGTTATTAACATAAGTAGTATTGGAGGTGTTAATGGATCTAAGAAGTTTCCTGGCTTGTCAGCATACTCTAGTAGCAAAGCAGCAGTAATAGCATTAACTGAAGTGTTAGCTGAAGAACATCAAAATGGACCATCATTTAATGTTCTAGCTTTAGGTTCTGTTCAAACAAAAATGTTAAAAGAGGCATTTCCAGATTACAATGCAGATACAAAGCCAGAAGAAATGGCTAAGTATATACTTGATTTTGCCATTAATGGTAATAAATTATTTAATGGTAAATTAATTTCTGTATCAAATTCTAATCCTTAAGATTTATTTTTTCTGAGAAAGTTTAACTTTTTTAAATAATTCTGAAGAGTAAACAAAATCGTTTATCAATTTATCATCCGTATTTAATATTTCTTCATTATTACCTTCCCATATTTTTTCCCCTTCAACTAAGAAGATAATTTTATCCCCAATTTCCATTACTGAATTCATATCATGAGTATTAATAATAGTAGTAATATTATACTCAACAGTAATCTCTTGAATCAACTTATCAATTATAATTGCAGTTTTGGGATCTAAACCTGAATTTGGTTCATCACAAAAAAGATACTTTGGATTAAGTACAATAGCTCTAGCAATTGCAACTCTTTTCTTCATACCACCTGATATCTCTGAGGGAAACTTACTATCAACATCCTTTAGATCTACGCGATGAATTACTTCTCTGGCTCTTTCAATCATTTTTGATTGAGACATATTTGAAAACATCCTTAAAGGAAATATAATATTATCAATAACTGACATAGAATCAAATAATGCACTACCCTGAAAAACCATCCCCATCTGTTTTCTTAAATCTGAAACCTCTGAAATCTCATCTTTATTAAACTTTTTTCCATCGTAAAGAATATCCCCATTATCAACTTCATGAAGGCCAAGAAGACATTTCATTAGAACAGTTTTACCTGATCCACTTTGACCAATGATTAGATTAGTTTTTCCTTTATCAAAAGTTGCTGATATATCTGCAATAATTTTATGACTATCAAAAGATTTCGATATTTTATTTACCTCTATCATTATGCCAAAAGAAGTTGAGTTACAATAAAGTTAATAATGATAATAACACTACTTGTCCAAACAAATGAAATATTACTGGCTTTTCCTACTTCAAGTGCTCCACCCTTCATGAAAAATCCATGATATGAGGGAATAGTTGCTAGAACAAATGCAAATAAAATTGTTTTAATGTAAGTATAGATAATATGAAATACTTTAAAGTCAAGTTGGATCCCTTGAATGAAGTCAAAGCTTGTTGAGAAACCAGCATAGACACTTGCAATATATCCGCCAAGTATACCTAGGAACATTGCTAAAGTAATTAAAAAGGGATATAGTAGTAATGATATAATTTTTGGAAAAATAAGATAATTAAATGAGTTAATACCCATTACCTCTAAAGCATCAATCTGTTCAGTTACTCTCATTGTTCCGATACTCGATGTAATAAATGAGCCAACTTTACCAGCCATTATTATCGAAATAAGGGTTGGTGCGAACTCCAAAATCACGGATTGCCTTGTTGCAAATCCTATAAGGTTTCCAGGAAGTAACGGATTTTCAATAGCTAAAGCTGTTTGAATCGCTACAACCCCACCAATTAGAAAGGACATAAAAGCAACAATACCGATTGATCCTAATATTAAATCCTCAATTTCTTGAAAAATCAATTTTTTGAGTACACTCCACTTGGTAAATTTTGAGAAAGTATACTTTATCATCAAGAAGTATCTACCGATATGAAAAAAAATTCTCATAAGGTTTCTATAATTTATATGTTATTGCATTAATATTCATTCCAGCACCTACACTAGCAAACATAATAATATCACCTTTGGAAACCATATGACCTTGATAATTAGTCTTTTTAACTAGGTCAAAAAGAGTAGGAATAGTTGCAACTGAACTATTTCCAAACTCCTCAATATTCATTGGAAGAATATCTTTGGGCACAGATGTTTTATATAGTCTGAAGAATCGTTTGATGATAGCTTCATCCATTTTTTTATTTGCCTGATGGATAAATATCTTTTTTAGGTTTTCAATTTTACAGTTAGTATCATCAAAACAAGATTTCATTGCTACTGGAACATTTGTAAGAGCAAATTCATATACTTTTCTTCCTTGCATCTTAATAAACTTCTGATCACTTTTTGCTCTTGCTTTAGTATCATATGAAGTCCCATAAAATATAAAATCATTTTCACCATCATAAGTAAATGTAGCAGACTTATGAGACAATATTCCACCATCATAAGAAATATCACTTTCTAAAATTATTGCACCTGCTCCATCTGCATATATCATTGAGTCTCTATCATTTTCATCTATTATTCTTGAAAGAGTATCACAACCTATAACTAAACATTTTTTTGCCATACCTGATTTAATAAATGATTTAGCCTGAATAACTCCTTCAACCCATCCTGGACAGCCACAAATAATATCATATGCTACACAATTAGGATTTTTAATTTTGAGCTTTGCCTTAACTTTTGAGGCAATTGATGGTAATGTATCTACTTGCCCACTTTTGCACGATATATCTCCTGTATTATGAGCAACAATTATATAATCAAGTGTCTCCTTATCTAACTTAGAATCCTTGATTGCTAAACTAGCAGCTACAGCAGCTAAATCAGAGGAATTTATTTCATCGGGGGCATATCTTCGTTCAACAATACCTGTGATTGATTTAAATTTCTCTATGATTTCAGCATTTGAACTTTGAATATTATTCCCATCTAAATCAAGAAATTTATTTTTAAGAAAATCTGAGTTAGTTTTTGTGATATCTGGTATACAGCTTCCTGTACCAGTTATTCTGTAGTTCATTTTATAAAATTACTTAAATTATTGATAAGTCTCAATAGGTGGGCAGCTACAAATTAAATTTCTATCACCGTATGCTTCGTCAACCCTTCTCACTGAGGGCCAAAATTTATTAGTTTTCAAGTAATTTTTTGGGAAGGATGCTTCTTCTCTAGAATATACATAATTCCATTCACTTGAGGTAAGCATTTTTAATGTGTGAGGGGAATTCCTTAACATCTCTCTGTCTGATTCATCATTTGAGGTAATCTCAGAATAAATTGAATTAAGTGCTTCACAAAATCTGTTTATTTCATTTAAATTTTCGCTTTCAGTTGGCTCAATCATCATAGTACCGGGGACAGGGAATGAAACAGTTGGTGCATGAAATCCATAGTCTATTAATCTCTTGGCAATATCTACTACTTCAATATTATATTTCTTAAATTCTCTACAATCAATTATAAATTCATGAGCAGATCTTCCATTTTCTCCACTATATAGAATTTTAAAGTTTTTTTCAAGCTTTGTTTTCATATAGTTAGCATTAAGAATGGCAATTTCTGTTGAGTTTTTTACACCTAGTTTTCCCAGCATTCTAATGTAGCCGTAAGAAATTAAACAAACTAATGCAGAACCCCAGGGTGCAGATGAAATTGCATCAATATGATACTTACCACCTGATGGTATAATTGGATTAGAGGGAAGAAAATCTTTAAGGTGTTCAGCAACGCAAATTGGTCCGACACCTGGACCTCCACCTCCATGGGGTATTGAAAAAGTCTTGTGAAGATTTAGATGACAAACATCTGCTCCAATTAATTTTGGACTTGTCAACCCAACTTGAGCATTCATATTAGCACCATCCATATATACTTGTCCACCATTTTGATGAATAAGTTCATTTATTAGCTGAATTTCAGACTCAAATACTCCATGAGTTGATGGATAAGTTATCATCAAGGCAGCAAGGTTATCTTTGTGTTCTGCAATTTTTGATTTTAAATCATTTATATCAATATTACCTCTTTCATCAGTTGCTATTACTACAACTTTTAATCCAGCCATAATTGCAGATGCAGGGTTAGTGCCATGAGCAGAGGAAGGAATTAAACATATATTTCTATGTTCTTCTCCTATTTTACTCAAGTAAGATTTTATTACCATTAATCCGCTATATTCTCCTTGAGCTCCAGAATTAGGTTGAAGAGAGGTAGCTGAAAATCCAGTTATCTCACTTAAATAATTTTCTAACTTACTAATTACTTCATGATATCCTTGAGCTTGATTGGTCGGTACAAATGGATGAATACTGTTCCACTCGCTCCAGCTAAGGGGAATCATCTCAGAGGCTGCATTAAGTTTCATTGTACATGATCCAAGAGAAATCATAGATTGGGTAAGAGATAGATCTTTGTTTTCAAGACACTTAATATATCTCATTAAAGAGGTCTCAGAGTGATAAGAATTAAAAACAGGATGAGACAAAATTTCTGATTTTCTATTATTTTCTGTCAACTGTTTATTTGGGAAATCAATATGATTAGATTTCTTTCCAATATATTCCTCAAAAATTGACACTATTAAGTCTAGGTCTTTTAAATCTGTCTTCTCATTTACAGATATTGATATTTCATTATCTAAATGATAACAAAAATTAATCTCTTTTAATAGTGCAAGTTTTTGGATAGACTTAGATTCCGAAATTATTGTAATTGTATCAAAGAATTTAGAATATTTTATTTCTATTCCTAGGGATGAAATTTTATTAAATAAATAAACAGCCTTGTGATGGATTGAACTAGATATATTTCTAAGTCCCTTTGGTCCATGGTAAACAGCATACATACCAGCCATAACCGCAAGTAGAACTTGAGCTGTACAAATATTTGAGGTTGCCCTATCTCTTTTTATATGTTGTTCTCTAGTTTGTAATGCCATCCTTAGAGCATAATCACCATCAACATCTTTTGTAACACCAATAATTCTGCCTGGAATATTTCTTTTATATTTTTCTTTTGTAGCAAAAAAAGCTGCATGAGGCCCACCATAACCCAGAGGGATTCCAAATCTTTGGGTTGTTCCAACTACAACATCAATTTTCTCTGGATTAGGTGGTTCAATAATAACTAAGGACATTATATCAACAGCCAAGATTGTTTTAAAATCATCATCTTTTATTTCAGACAAAATTTGATCAATATTTGGAAGGTCCCCATCTTTACCTGGAAATTGAATAATACATCCAAAATAATCGTTTGAATTTATGTTTCCCAAATCATCTATTACAATTTCAATACCCAACGGATAAGCTCTTGTTTTTATTACTGAAAGAGTTTGAGGAAGTATATTTAAATCAACAAAAAATCTAGAAAGGTTTTTAGATTTTTGATCTCTTGATCTATTGTTGTACATCATGATCATTGCTTCAGCAGCAGACGTGCCTTCGTCTAGTAAAGAAGCATTTGCAATCTCCATATTAGTTAGATCACAGACCATTGTCTGAAAATTTAATAATGCCTCAAGCCTACCTTGAGCAATTTCAGGTTGATATGGAGTGTAGGCTGTGTACCATCCTGGACTTTCTAGTATATTTCTTTGTATAACTGAAGGGGTAAAAGTGTCATGATAACCTAACCCAATGTATGTTTTAAACTTTTTATTTAATGATGAAAACTTTTTAATCTCTTTTAAAAATTCCATTTCAGAAATTGCATCTGGAATATTTAAATCAGTTTTTAATCTAATTTTATCAGGAATAGTTTGAGACAGCAAGTCCTCGATTGAATTAACCCCAATTGTTTCTAACATATTGTTTAACTCAGAAGTGCTTGGACCAATATGTCTTCGAGAAAAATTTTCTTTATACATTAAAACTTTTTAGCAAAAATATGTAATATTGAATACTATAATAATAATGTTCATTAAATGTTAAAACTTTTTTTTTATACTCTATTAGTTTTTTTGCAACCTCCTATAATACAAGAAATTAACAAAGAGGAAGTCAATGTTCTAATAGTGAAAAGTAGTATAAATATAATTGACCTTAGAACTAATAAAGAGTTTAAACAGGGAAACATAAAAGATTCCTATAATATTGATTTCCAAAAACGAGAATTTATTGATAACCTTAATGCGCTTGATAAAGAGAAAGAATATATTATTTATTGTATGTCAGGTAACAGAAGTGAAAAGGCCAGTCTGATTATGAAATCCCTTGGTTTTAAGGTTATCTATCATTATAAAAAAGGATATAATGACTGGATTAAGGGTTAGGATTTTTTCTTGAGGTTTTTACTGCTCTCAATGACACTATCTTCCAAATCTTTTTTGTAATTTTTTACTTTTTCTGAAATAACTGAATCAAAAGATCCAATTATTTGTGCAGCAAGAATTCCAGCATTTTTTGATCCATTAAGAGCTACTGTTGCAACAGGTACTCCACCAGGCATCTGTAAAATTGATAAAATTGAATCCCAACCATCAATTGAATTTCTAGACTTGATAGGTACACCGATGACAGGGAGACTAGTTATTGAAGCAACCATTCCAGGTAAATGAGCTGCACCACCCGCTCCAGCTATAATCACTTTAATTCCATTTTTTTCAGCGTTTGTTGCATATTTAATCATTTTTTTTGGTGTTCTGTGAGCTGATACAATATCATAATCGGTCTCAATACCAAAAGACTTCAAAATATCAATTGCATCCTTCATTATATCAAAGTCAGATTTACTACCCATTATAATTGCTACTTGACTCATTTTTTTGATGTTATTTTTACTGTATCTTTTAACTCTTTTGCTATCTTTTTAGCTCTATCTAAATCTTTATTAATAATTGTTACATGCCCCATCTTCCTATTTGGCTTACATTCAAATTTACCGTAAATATGAGGATTAACACCCTCTATTCCAATAATTTGATCGAAATTTTTATAAACTACTTCTCCCTCTGAATCAGAATCTCCTACAAGATTTACCATAACAGAATTTTCTATGATTTTAGTACTTCCAAGAGGTAAATCTAGGATTGATCTTATAAATTGTTCGAACTGACTTGTATAGGAACCTTCAATTGAAAAATGATAACTGTTGTGTGGCCTAGGTGCTACCTCATTAACTAGTAGCTCATCCTCACTTGTTAAGAACATTTCTACTGCAATAATTCCAATAATATTATATTTTTCAGAAACTTTAAATGCGAGATTTTCTGCTTTTGATTTAATGTTATCATCAACTTGAGCTGGAGATAGAATATACTCAACTTGATTAGAATCTTTATTAAATTCCATTTCAACCGCAGGATAAACCACTCTTTCTCCAGACTCTCTTGAAGCAACCATAACTGAGATTTCTTTTTTTATATCAATTAACTCCTCAATTATACAATGAGAATTTTTAATCTCTTCTAAAGTTTTATTATCAATTATTTTCTTTACACCATATCCATCATATCCCATCTTAGATGCTTTCCATATAAATGGGAAGGATATCTCACCCTTACTTACCTTATTTTTTATCTCATCGCTTCCAGTTAGAACATTAAAGGATGAAGTTGGAATTCCTTGATTTTGATAAAAGTTTTTTTGCTTTGACTTATCTTGAATTATTTCGATTACACTGGCTTGGGGATAAACTTTTTTATTTAAAGACTCTAAATATTTTAATGCTTTAACATTAACATTTTCTATCTCAATGGTGATTATGTCAGACAGCTTTCCAAATTCAACAACAGTTTCATAGTCCATTAAATCACCTTCAAAAAACCTATTACAAAGTTTACTTGAAGGGCAGTTTTTATTTGGGTCAAGAACAAAAACATCAAGCCCCCATTTATTTGAAACGTCAAGCACCATTTTACCAAGTTGACCCCCACCTAATATTCCAATTCTCTTTTTTTCAGTAAACATTTGACAAAAATAAGCATAACTTTAAACACGGTAAAGAATACGAAACATTTTAAATATCTTTGTTCCTATGTTTAATATTGTAATTTTTGGAAAACCAGGGTCTGGTAAAGGAACTCAGGCAAACTTTCTAAAGGAAAAATATAATCTATATCATATTTCAACTGGAGATTTATTTAGAAAAAATATTAGTAATCAAACCAAGCTAGGTATTGAGGCAAAATCATACCTAGATAATGGAGATCTAGTTCCTGATTCTGTAACAATTAAGATGCTGGAGAATGAAGTTTTATCAAATCAAGAAGTAGATGGATATATATTTGACGGGTTTCCAAGAACTTTAAACCAAGCTAAATCTCTAGATGATTTCTTAAGTTCAATTAATTTAAAGATAAATGCCACAATTGCACTTGATGTTAATGAATATGAACTAATTACAAGATTGCTGGATCGTGGTAAAACTACCAATAGATCTGATGATCAGGATATAGAAAAAATTAAAAATAGATTTAACGAGTATAACACAAAGACCTCTATACTTATAAATTTCTACAGTAAACAAGATAAATTCTTTTCAGTTGATGGTAAAGGTTCAGTTAATGATATCACTTCAAGACTTTTTGGTTTAGTAGATAGTTTAATCTAATGTTATGATAGTTGATAACTTTGTAGATTATGTAAAACTTACTGTTAAATCAGGTAAGGGCGGAAGAGGTTCTACTCATCTTAGACGAGAAAAATACGTTCCTAAGGGAGGTCCAGATGGTGGAGATGGTGGAGATGGTGGAAACATTATAGTTGTTGGGGATTCAAACCTATGGACTCTTCAAAGTTTTAGATTTAAAAAACATTTTAAAGCAGGAAAAGGGGGTGATGGCAGTGGCTCTAAAAAATCAGGTTTAAGTGGAAAAAATATTTTTATTAAAGTACCTGTTGGAACTATTGTTAAGGATTCAATAACTGAAAAAACTATACTTGAAATAAACGAGGATAAAGAAGAAATTATCCTGTTGAGAGGAGGAAAAGGTGGTTTAGGAAATTCCCATTTTAAATCTCCAACAAATCAAACCCCAAGATATTCTCAATCAGGTCTAACGGGTCAAGAACTTCAGATAACTCTTGAATTAAAGGTGCTTGCTGATGTTGGGCTTGTTGGATATCCTAATGCTGGCAAGTCAACGTTATTATCAGTTTTATCTGATGCTAAACCAAAAATTGCTGATTATGAGTTTACAACTTTGAAGCCAAACCTTGGTATAGTTTCAATGTCAGACTATAGATCATTTGTAATGGCAGATATACCTGGAATAATTGAGGGAGCAAGTGAGGGTAGAGGCCTAGGATACTATTTTTTAAGACACATCGAACGAAATTCTATTTTGCTCTATATCATTCCAGTAGATTCTAAAAATGTAAAGAAAGATTTTGAGGTTTTGAAAAAAGAGCTCATTGAATATAACCCTGAATTAGCTGATAAAGATTTTATAATTGCCTTTAGTAAATCAGATTTAATGGATGAGGAGCTTTTAGAAGAATTTCAAAATATCTTAAAAAAAGAATTTAAATCAATTCCATTTACTATATTTTCATCTGTAAGCTCATACGGCATAAATAGTTTGAAAGAGATGCTTTGGAAAACACTAAATCAAAAAAAATAATTATGAATATTAAAAACGCACAAAAAAAAGTTGATCAGTGGATAAATGAACATGGTGTTCGATATTTTAATGAGTTAACAAATATGGCTATTTTGTCTGAAGAGGTAGGTGAAGTTGCAAGAATAATTGCTAGAAAATATGGTGAGCAAAGTTCAAAAAATAGTGACAATGACGATAATCTTGCTGATGAGTTATCTGATGTGCTATTTGTATTAATTTGTTTAGCAAATCAGACAGGAATTGATTTGGAGAAATCTTTTCATGAAAACTTAAATAAAAAAACTAGAAGAGATAAAAATAGACACAAGTCTAATATTAAACTAAAATAGTGTACAAGATTTCAAAAGAATTTCAAGACATTCAAGGTTCTGTAAGTATCAGTGGCTCAAAAAGTGAATCAAATAGGCTAATACTGCTAAGAGCATACACTTGTTATTTTAAAATTGTTAATTTATCAGACTCAGATGATACTCGACTAATGTTATCTGCAATTGAATCTGATAAAAAAGAAATTAATATTGGGCATGCTGGAACTGCAATGAGATTCTTAACTTCATATTATTCATCCATTTCAGAAAACTCAAAAGTTTTAACTGGATCAAATAGGATGAGGCAAAGACCTATTTCTATTTTAGTAGATGCTTTAAAAGACTTAGGTTGTGATATCGAGTATATTGAAGAAAGTGGATTTCCTCCCTTAAAAATCAATGGAAAAAACATTTTAAATAATTTAGTTACTTTGCCTGCAGATGTTAGCTCACAATATATTTCATCTCTAATGATGTTGGGTGTTTCTCTTGAAAATGGTCTAAAGATTAAGTTATCTTCAGAGATTACATCCTTACCATACATTTTAATGACAAAAAAAATCGTGGAGAGAATAGGTGGTATTATAAAAAATTGATGATAGGGATATTACTATTGAGCCATTTAAAGAAAAAGGTATTCCAGAGCAATTTATTGAATCAGATTGGAGTTCAGCCTCTTACTTCTTTAGTATTGCTGCCCTATCTAACTCAGCAAGACTAACCCTCTCTACCTTCTTTAAAGAAAGTTTGCAGGGGGATTCAAAACTTGTTGATATATATAAGATATTTGGTATTGAAACAAAATTTGAGGAGGATCATATTATTCTAAGGAAGAATAAAATTGATCTTCCTAAAAGTATTAACCTAAATTTAAAAGATAGTCCAGATCTAGCCCAGACTATAATTGTTACGTGTCTAGGACTCGGAGTTGACTGTACGTTAGATGGCTTACATACTTTAAAGATAAAAGAGACAGACAGGTTAATTGCTCTAAAAAATGAAATTGAAAAATTTAATGTTGATAAAGTTGAAATAACTAAAAATTCAATAACTCTTGAAAATAATTCAGATCTAAAACATGAGGTAATTATAGATACATATAATGATCATAGAATGGCCATGTCTTTTGCTCCTTTATCCCTTTTAGTCCCAATCACAATTAATAATCCTGAAGTTGTATCTAAATCTTATATCAATTTTTGGAATGATTTAGAAAGTCTAGGATTTAATATTTTAAAAAATAAATAGATAAATACTTGACTTTCGGTATTTCAGAAGGTTATATTTGCTGTCTTATTTAATAAAATGAAATTATCTGATTTTGAATATAAATTGCCTGATAAGTATTTAGCCCAATATCCTTCTGTTGAAAGAGATGAATGTAAGCTAATGCTGCTAGATAGAAAAGAAGAAAAAATTGAGCACTTAGTGTTTAAGGATATAATTGATTTTTATAGCGAGGGAGATGTTATTGTCCTTAATAACACCAAAGTTTTTCCTGCCAGATTGTATGGAAATAAAGAAAAAACAGGTGCTAGAATTGAAGTGTTTCTTTTAAGAGAGCTTAACCAAGATCAAAGACTTTGGGACGTTTTGGTTGATCCTGCAAGAAAAATTAGAATTGGTAACAAACTATATTTTGGTGAAGATGAAAGCCTAGTTGCAGAGGTAATAGATAATACAACGTCAAGGGGTAGGACATTAAGATTTTTATATGATGGCCCATATGATGAATTCAGGAACAAGCTTCAAGAACTTGGAGAGACTCCTCTGCCAAAATATATAAATAGACCTGTAGAGCCTCAGGATAAGGATAGGTTTCAAACTATTTATGCAAAAAATGAGGGTGCAGTTGCAGCTCCTACTGCTGGATTACATTTTTCAAAGCATTTGCTGAAGAGACTTGAAATAAAAGGAGTTCTTTTACCTGAAATTACTCTTCATATTGGTCTCGGAACATTTAGCCCAGTAGATGTTGAAGATTTATCAAAACATAAAATGGATTCTGAGGAATTAAGGATAGTAGAAGATTCTACATCTATTATTAATAATGCATTAAAAAATAATAAAAAAATATGTGCAGTTGGTACTACTGTAATGAGAGGTCTTGAAAGCTCTGTATCTTCATTTGGAACTCTTAATCCATACAATGGATGGACTCATAAATTTATTTATCCACCATATGATTTTTCAATTGCAAACTCTATGATAACAAACTTTCATACACCTAAATCTACACTTCTAATGATGGTGTCTGCTTTTGGAGGGAAAGATTTTGTTTTGAAATCATATAAAGAAGCGATGAAGAAAAAATATAATTTTTCTTCATATGGTGATGCGATGTTAATCATCTAGACTAAAGTTTTGAGACTAACTCACAAAATAAAAAAGCCTATAATTCAAGAATTAAAAATTTTTGAAAAACAATTTTATGGTTCTATTTCATCAAAAGTTAAATTATTAGATCTAATCCTGATCTACATTCTCAACAGAAAAGGTAAACAGATTAGACCAACATTAGTTTTGCTTTTTGCAAAAATGTTTTCTAAAGGAGAGCTTAATCAAAAGTCATATAGAGCAGCTAACTTAGTTGAATTGATCCATTCTGCCTCTTTGATTCATGACGATATAGTAGATGATAGTCATATTAGACGTAATTTCCTTACTTTAAATGCTCTTTGGAAAAATAAAATTTCGGTTTTGGTAGGAGATTTCTTCCTATCAAAAGCTTTACTTCTTTCAACTGAAAATAAAGACTATGATTTACTAAACGAAGTGTCATTAGCAGTTAAAGAAATTTCTGAGGGAGAACTATTTCAAATTCAAAAATCTAGAAGTTTTTCTTTATCTGAAAAGGAATATCTGGACTTAATCTCAAAAAAGACTGCATCTCTTTTTGCATGTTGTTGCAAGGTGGGTTCTATATCTTCAGGAATAACGGACTTAGATAAAATAAATCTATTTGGTAATTATCTTGGGATAATATTTCAGATAAAGGATGACTTATTCGATTATTCGACAAGGAGAATTGGAAAACCAACAAAATTGGACTTAAAAACTCAAAAAATTACTTTACCATTAATTCATTCTATCGAAAAATCAAACCTAAAAGATAAAAGAAAAATCAAGTTAATACTGAAGAAGAAAAATTATTCAGTAAGTGATAAAAAATTAGTAATTGAATTTATTACTAGGTATAATGGGTTTGAGTATGCTCACCAAAGAATGAACGATTTTAAAAAAAATGCTTTAAAAATATTGAAAGATTTTCCACAAAATGATTCAAATAATTCTATTAAAATTCTACTTGACTATATAATAGAACGAAAGTATTAATTTGCTATATTACGTTAAATTATAGATTTTGATAAGTAAAGACACTATTGATAAAGTTTTTGAGTTTTCAAGAGTTGAAGAGGTAATATCTGATTTTATTGCTTTAAAAAAGTCTGGAGCAAATTATAAGGGGTTAAGTCCTTTCACTAATGAAAAAACTCCAAGCTTTGTTATTTCACCTTCAAAACAAATCTGGAAAGACTTTAGCTCAGGAAAAGGAGGTAATGTAATTGCTTTTCTTATGGAGCATGAACAATTTAATTATCCAGAGTCTATAAGATATCTCGCTAATAAGTATAATATTGAGATAATTGAAACAGAAGAAACTGCAGAAAATATTGAGGAGAGAAATGAAAGAGAATCATTATTTATAATTAATAAATTTGCATCATCATATTTTCAAGATATTCTTTTAGAAACAGAGGAAATAAATGAATATTTATTTGAGAGAGGGTTAACAGTATCTACCATTAAAAATTTTAATCTTGGATATAGCATTGATTCGCAAGACAGATTCTACAAAAAAGCCAATGAGAATGGATATTCAGATGAGTATCTAGAAGAAACAGGTTTGGTTATATCAAATGAATATAAAAAAATTGATAGATTTCGAGGCAGAATAATTTTCCCTATAAAGAGTATCTCAGGAAGAGTTCTTGGTTTTGGAGGCAGAATAATTGACTCAAATAAAAAAATAGCTAAGTATATAAACTCTCCTGAAAGTAAAATTTATAATAAAAGTAAAACTTTATATGGAATTTATGAGTCTAAACAATTTATAGTTAAAGATGATATGTGTCTTCTTGTAGAAGGTTATATGGATGTAATCCAACTGCATGAAAATGGTATTAAAAATGTACTTGCATCATCTGGTACTTCTCTAACAAAAGAGCAGATAATCCTTATTAAGAGGCTGACATCTAATATTGTTGTTCTCTTTGATGGCGATCAAGCAGGATTAGAAGCATCTCTTAGAAGCATTGATATGATCCTAGAAGAGGGTCTTAATGTGAAAATTTGCTCCTTTCCTGAAGGGGATGATCCAGACAGTTTTGTAAGAAAAAACAAGAAGGATAAAATGTTAGAATTTATAAATAATGAGTCAAATGATTTTATTGACTTTAAATTATTAATAAATAAAGATTATAAAGCTGACGAAGATAAAAAGGTTTCTTTAATTAAAAACATATTAAAATCTATTTCATTAATTCCAGACTCTCTTAAACAGGAAATTTATTTAAAAAAATTATCTTCTGTTCTTGAAATCGATGAATCCTCAATATTTAGATCTTTTGCAAACATTGGAGTAGCTAAATCATTAAATAGATCTTCAAAAAATTTCTATAAATCTAAAATATCCAAAGTAAATACATTACAACAAAAGAATACTTCAACATATATATATCAATTAGAACGGCAGATAATTAGTATTTTGCTTAAATATGGTGCTGAAGAAATTCTATTTGAAGATATTATCCTTAGTAAGGATGCAAATGGAAAATTAATTGAAACAAAAAAGGATATTAGATCAAAGGTATTTGAAAAAATCTATCTAGATTTACAACAAGATGAAATAGAATTTACTCACTCTCCTTTTAAAAATATATACAAGAAATTAATTGATGGATTTCATAATCAAGATTCTCTGTCTATCGATAATTTTATAAATGATCTCGACTCTAACTCAAGTAAAATTGTTTCTGATATTTTAATTAATGATGATAAATACAAATTGCATGATTGGGAGAGAAAGAATATATATGTTAAAAAGATTGGAAGTGAGTTAAGTCAACTTGTTAATGAGACAATTTTAAATATGAGGAGATACTTAATTGATAAAAAGATTAATGAATTACAAGAATTTCAAAAAGGTGGAAGTAAAGAAGATGTCATGGAGGAAGTGATAAGCTATTATAAGCTAAAAAAAATGTTATCAGCTAAACTCAATAGGGTTGTTTGATATGTTTTCTAGCAAGAAGATAAAGGTCAGTCTTTGAATTAACTTCAAGCTTTCTCATAACCCTTGTTATATAGGTATTTACTGTTTTTTGATTTATATTCAGCTTTTCAGAAATTTCAATGTTTCTCTTGCCACCAAAAAATAACTTTAGAACTTGAAGTTCTCTCTTAGAGAGACTATTTAGTTTTTCAGTGTTATAGTCAAAATTAAATCTATTTTTAAGTCTAGTAAATTTATTTAATTCTTTATTACCATATTTTGAAAAAGCTATTTCCTGAATTAGTTCTTTTATAGATTTCTTTTTCAAATTCTTTGTAATAAATCCTGAGGCTCCAAGCTTAAGAAGATTTACTGATTTACTCTCATTTGATTCTGATGTAAATATAATTATTGGAATTTCAGTCTTGTCTTTCCTTAATTTTTTTAATGTATCATTAATGTTGCCATTTTTAAAATTAATTTCAGAAATAATCAAATCAATATTAAACTGTTCTATTAAATCATTAAGGTTTTCTTTAACTTCGCTGTAACAAGAAAATTCAAAAAATAATGAGTTTTTAAAAATAGACTTCAGTCCGATGTAAACAATTGGATTTGGATCTGCAACTAAAATTTTTAACTTTTTCAATTTATTAAATATAATCTTTTGGAATTTCACATACTGGTATCGGTAACATTTTATGTTTATTTGACGAATTAAATAATTTATATATATTCATAACTTCTTTTTCTCTTTTTGATAGATTTAATTCAGCTTCCGATTCTTGAAGCATTGCCTTTTCAAGCTCATTATAAGTTGCCCCTATTTGTTCTTCATCACTTCTATTGTCATTCCATAAACCGTCAGTTGGTTTAGCCTTGATAATTTCATCAATAATATTATGATATTTAGCGAGACTAAAAACCTCAGATTTTAATAAATCTGCAATTGGACTAATATCAACTCCACCATCTCCATATTTAGTATAAAATCCAATTCCAAAGTCTTCAACCTTATTTCCTGTACCAGCCACTATAAATTTATTTAGGGCAGAGAAGTAGTAAAGTGTAACCATTCTTAACCTAGATCTAGTATTAGCCAAACTTAGATCATTTTTATCAGATCTATTTTTAGGCAGAGAATCTATAAACGTATTATAAGTATTATCTAGATTTATAAAAATAGAAGTTACATTAGGGTATTTTGACTTTAACCATTCAATATGCTTTCTTGATCTAGAAATTTGATCATTTCCCTGCTTAATTGGCATTTCAACACATATTAAATTTTTCCCAGTTTCAGCACACAATGTTGAGGTTAATGCTGAGTCAATTCCACCTGAAACTCCAACAACAAGGCCATCCATTTTGCTATTTTCCAAATATTTGTTAATCCATTTTACAATATGTTTTGAGACTTTTTCGGGGTGTTTCATAAATAATATTTAATTATATATTTGTGCAAATTTAGTACATAATAAAATTATATGAAAGAAACAGAAATAACAATTAAAGTTAAATTAGACTCCAATAATATTCCAGAAGAAATTAATTGGTCTGCTCCTGACGGTGGAATTAAAGATGAGCAGTCTAAAGCTATACTTCTCTCTTTCTGGGATAGTGCTAAAAAAGAAACTTTAAAGATGGATTTATGGACTAAAGAAATGCCAATTGATGAAATGAAATCTTTTATGTTACAGACTTTTGTCTCCATGAAAAATTCTATCTCTAAAGCTACTGGAGATGAAAATCTTGTTAACTTAGTTGATGACTTTTGTGCTGAATTTGAAAAAAGAGTTTCTAAAAAAAATTAGATTTGATATTCGTTTGTAGAGTCCTCTATAAAATTGAAAATGTCATCAATTCCTGATTTATCTTTTGATGATGTAATATATAATTCTGGAAGTTCATCCCAATAAATAGAAAGTTGTGTTCTTAAATTATGAATTTGAAGTTCAATCTGGCCAGATTTTAATTTATCTGATTTTGTGAAAATTATAACAAATGGGCAAAAATTATCATTTAAAAATTCCATGAATTCAATATCAATTTTTTGTAGGTCATGTCTAATATCAATTAGTAAGAAAGTATATAGAAGCTGTTTTCTTAATTTGAAATAACTTTTATGAGTTTTTTTAATGTCTTCTTTGATTTTTTTTGATAGAGTTGCATATCCATAACCTGGAAGATCTACTAAATAAAAACTTTCATTTATTTTGAAATGATTTATTAAAATGGTTTTTCCTGGTGTTGATGATGTTTTAGCAATTTTTTTATTATTTACAAGAGAGTTTATTAGTGATGATTTACCAACATTGGATCTACCAATAATTGCATATTCGGGAAGTTTACTTTTAGGACACTCTTCAATTGACTTACTGCTTTTTTCAAAAACTGAATTAACTGGTTTCATAATAAATTTACTATAAGTTATTCTCTGAAAGCCACTCCTCCATTAATTTATTGAAATGAACCGGGTGTTCCATCATTGGAGCGTGCCCGCATTTGTCAATCCACAGTAGATCTGAATTAGGAAGAAGAGAATTAAAATCTTCTGCAACATTTGGTGGTGTAACATAGTCTTGTTTACCCCAAATAATTAAAGTTTTGGTCATCATTCTAGGAAGATCATCTGCCATATTGTGTCTTATTGCACTTTTAGCTAATGATAAAGTTTTTATTAATTTTTCTCTATCATTTACACTTGCAAAGACCTCATCAACTATTTCTTTGGTGGCAATTTTAGGATCATAAAAGACTTCTTCTGTTTTAGCCTTAATGTATTCATAGTTACCTCTTTTAGGATATCCATCACCAATCATTGTCTTCTCATACAGTCCTGAGCTACCAGTTATTACAAGTCCGCTAACTAACTCAGAATAATCTCTAGTGAATAGCAGACCAACATGTCCTCCAAGAGAATTGCCTAACAGAACTACATTTTTAAGTTTCTTAAATTCAATAAAATCAAAAACAAATTTTGAAAATGTAGCAACATTTGTTTTAATAATTGGGGTTGAGTCAACGGGAAGTTCCGGTATAATAACTTTATAATTTTTTGATGGAAAGTATTCAAAAACACCTTGAAAATTACTGAGACCACCCATAAGCCCGTGAAGAATAATTATTGGTCTTCCTTCACCTTTTTCAATATATGCAAAGCCTCCTTCTTTAATTAAACTTTCTTCCATAATCCGGATGTTAATCACAAATATATGCATAAAGAATAACCTATTTTTTTTACATCTTAATTCGCTGTTAATCAAGTTGATAAATCCCTAAAAAATAATTTATTAACAAAGTGGTAAAAAGTGGTAAAAAGTGGTAAATATATTTTATATTTGAGTAAATCAACCAACTTAATGCAACACTTTATAGGAACATATGAATGCAAGGCAGATGAAAAAGGAAGAATTATGCTTCCAGTTTCTTTAAAAAAACAATTATCTGATAAGTTGAAAAATGGATTTGTTATCAAAAGAGCTGTTTTTAACTCCTGTCTAGAATTATATCCGTTAAAAGAGTGGGACGAATTAATGCTTAGAATAAATAAATTAAACAGGTTCAATAAAAAAAATATTGATTTTATAAGGAGGTTTACAGCTGGAGTTAGACAAATTGATATTGATATTTCTGGAAGAATATTAATTCCAAAAGACTTAACAAACCATGCTAAAATTTCTAAAGATATAGTTGTTTCCTCAGCTGTAAATATCCTTGAGATTTGGGATAAGGGGCTTTATGAAGAATCTATAGATGATGCAAAAGGTGACTTCGGAAATCTTGCAGAAGATGTGATGGGTGATAAAACAGATAATAATGTATCATAATCCAGTTTTACTAAGCGAATCAATATCAGGTTTAAATATTAATCCAAGTGGAATATATGTAGATGTAACTTATGGAGGTGGAGGTCACTCTCAAGAAATATTAAAAAATCTTAATTCCAATGGTAAATTAATCGCCTTTGATCAAGATGAAGATGCTATTGAAAACAAATCAAATGATAGTAGACTAAATCTTGTTAAGTCAAATTTTAAGTATTTAAATAACTTCTTAAGCTACTTTAAAATACAGGAAATTGATGGACTCTTAGCAGATTTCGGAATATCATCTCATCAGATAGATAATAAGAAAAGAGGGTTTTCAACTAGATTTAATTCTGAGCTTGATATGAGAATGAACAGTAATCAAAGAATTGATGCTAAGGTAATTATTAATAATTATGAAAAAGATCAACTAGAATATATTTTTAAACATTATGGTGAATTAAGGAACTATAAAAAGGTAACTGAAAAAATTATTTCTGAAAGAGTAAAGAAGTCTATTGAGACAACAGGAGATCTAAAAAAAATCCTAGTTCATTTAGTGAAAGCAAAAGATGAGAATAAGTTTTTAGCACAAGTTTTTCAGTCTATAAGAATAGAGGTCAATGATGAGCTTGAAGTTATAAGAACTTTATTAAGTGAGTCATCAAAATATATTAAAAAAGGCGGTAGACTAGTTTGTATATCGTATCATTCATTGGAGGATCGAATTGTAAAAAAATTTATTCAGAATGGTGGTTTTAATGATGAAGTCATCTCTGATATATATGGAAATAAGAATACCATTTTTAAAAAAGTAGGAAAAATGATTACACCATCAAATCAAGAAATTAGAATAAATAATAGATCAAGAAGTGCTAAACTTAGAGTTGCTGAAAAAATATGAAAAACTTTCTATCATTTTTAAATATTGATTTCTTAGCTGGCAAAGATTCATCTAAAAACTGGAGATTGTTACTATTTATATCATTTTTATTAATGACATCTATATACAGTAGTCATAGTGCCGATCAGAAAATATTCTTAATAACAAAACTTAATAAAGAGGTTAATACTTTAAATAGTATTTCAGTATCAACTAAAGTTGATTTAATGAACATAAAGATGCAATCTAAAGTAATATCGAAGTTGAAAGATAACGGTTTTAAGATCTCAAACTATCCACCTTTAAAAATTATAATCACTGACTAAAATGAAGAAATCAAACAATAGGATTGTAAATAGAATGAACATTATATTCTTTTTGTTTCTATTGTGTTCATTTTTTTTAATTGGTAAAATATTTTATTTACAGAATTTTGAAATTGATGATAACATAAGAAACTCAATTGAGGCAGTCAAAAATATTGAGGTTGAATCACCTAGAGGCAATATTTACTCACATAATGGTGATCTATTAGTATCGACAGTTGTAAAATATGAATTGAGATGGGATTCAAAGATTCCCTCAGAATCAATTTATAAAAAAAACATTATTCCTCTTGTAGAGAGATTATCTGATTTTTTTGGACAAGATCAAAATTACTTTAAAAAATATCTTGATGATGCAAGAGATAAGAATAATAGATATCTATTAATTGGAAAAAATCTATCTATAACTGAAGTAGAAAAAATTAAATCTTTTCCAATTTTCAATAAAGGTCTTTACAAAGGAGGTTTAATAATTAACGAAAGTCACACTAGACAGAGTCATCTTGGTAAGATAGCAGAAAGGACTATAGGATATGAAAAAGTTGATCAAGATGGAAAATATTTAAGGGTCGGTCTAGAGGGTGCATATACGGAATATCTATCAGGTAAAAGTGGTTTAAGACTAATGCAAAAAATAGCAGATGGACAATGGAAACCAATGACTCCAAATTTCGAAAGAGAACCTATTCAAGGATATGATGTACATACAACTATAGATACTCAAATTCAAGATATTGTTCATCATGAATTATTATCTCAATTAGAAAGATTTGAAGCTGATCATGGAACTATGATTATTATGGAAACTAATTCTGGAAAGATTAAAGGTATATCAAACTTAGCAAGAACAGAAGAAGGAAAATACTTTGAAAAAATTAATTATGGTATATGGGAGACTCAAGAGCCCGGATCAACATTTAAGCTAATGACATTAATTGCAGCTTTAGAGGATGGTGTTGTTAGTCCAAGTGATTCAATTGATACTGGCAATGGAATATTGAAATTTTATAATAAATACGAAGTAAAAGATTCTAATAGAAGGGGGTATGGAAGAATTCCAATATCTAAGGCATTTGAAGTTTCCTCTAATACAGGGATGGTTAAGCTCATATATGATAATTACAAGGATAATCCTGAAAGATTAGTCAATAGGTTGATAAACATGAAAGTAAATCAAAAAATTAATATTGATATAAAAGGTGAAGGGGAACCTATGATTCCTCATCCACAGGATGACAATTGGAATGGAATCTCGTTACCATGGATGGCATTTGGTTACGGAGTAATGATGACACCTTTACAAACACTGACTTTTTATAATGCTGTAGCTAACGATGGTGAAATGGTTAAACCTAGTTTTATAAGCAGCATTGGTGCTTTAGGCGAAAAACCTGTTTATAAAATTGATAGAGAGATAATAATGTCATCAATTTGCTCAAAGGAGACCTTAAGCTCGGTTAAAATGATGTTAAGGAATGTAGTTGAAAAACCCTGGGGAACTGCAAATAATATTTATGATGAAAATATTAAAATTGCTGGGAAAACAGGAACAAGTCAAATAGACTATACTTCAGAGGAGACACAATATGTTTCTAGTTTCGTAGGATATTTCCCGTCAGATAAACCAAAATATTCAGCAATTGTAGTAGTCAATAAGCCAAAAAAATCTATGGGGTATTATGGTAACTCAGTAGCTGCTCCTGTCTTTAAAAATGTAGCAAAAAAAATTATAACAGGTATTCCAAATGAAATTCAGATAAGTAAAAAAGATACAGATATATTGTTTTGAAAAAATTAAAAGAAATATTATTTAAAGTTAATATTGACTCAGTATATGGTGATACTGAAATAAATGTTTCGAAAATTACTTTTGATTCAAGAGTGGTTGAATATAATGCACTTTTTGTTGCAATATCAGGACATAATTATGATGGCCATAATTTTATTAGTCAATCTGTTAAAAATGGAGCTTCAGTAATTGTATGTGAGAAGTTACCTGTCAATTTTAAAGAAAGTAATATTGTCTTTATATGTGTTAAATGTTCTAAAACTGCACTTTCAATTATTGCTTCAAACTTCTTTGATAACCCATCTTCAAAAATTGATTTAATAGGAGTAACAGGGACGAATGGAAAAACAACAATTTCTTCATTGTTAAATAATTTATTTAATGAATTAAAAGTTAAATCTGGTTTAATATCAACGATTAATATAAAGTATGGGGAATATTTAGAAAATTCTAATAATACTACTCCTGATCCAATAACAATAAATTCTCATTTATCTGAAATGATAAAAAGAAAAATTAAGGTTTGTTTTATTGAAGTCTCATCTCATGGAATTTTTCAGAAGAGAGTTAAGGGAATAAAATTTAAAGGTATTGTTTTTACTAATCTTACTCATGATCATATTGACTACCATAAATCATTTAAAGACTATAGAGATACCAAAAAGATTATTTTTGATTCACTTAGTAAAAATTCATTTGCACTAGTTAATAAAGATGATAGGAATGCTGACTATATGGTTCAAAATACTAGAGCTAACATTTACGCTTATTCATTAAAATCAAAGTCAAATTTTTCTTGTAAAATTATTGAGCAACAACTTGATGGAATGTTATTAAGTATTGATAATAGAGAGATATGGACTAAGCTAATTGGCAAATTTAATGCCTCTAATATTCTTGCTATTTACTCTGTTGGAAGGATATACAATCTAGATAAAATTAATTTGTTAACTGGTATTAGTAATCTGGAGAGTGTAAATGGGAGGCTTCAGTCTTTTCTTTCAACAAATAAAGTAACAGTTATAATTGATTATGCTCATACTCCAGATGCAATTGAAAATGTTATATCAACTATAAATAATATTAAAAAATCAAATCAAAATTTAATTACTGTAATTGGTTGTGGAGGTGATAGAGATAAAGATAAAAGGCCGATAATGGGTAAGATATCCACTGATCTTAGTTCAAGAGTAATTTTTACATCAGATAATCCAAGATCTGAGGATCCACAAGCAATCATTGATGATATGGTTCAGGGGGTTTCAAATTTTAAAAATGATAAAGTTTTAATTGAAGTTGAAAGAAAAAAAGCAATAAAACAGGCTAAAGAAATCAGTGTAAAAGGTGATATAGTTTTAATTGCAGGAAAAGGACATGAAGATTATCAAGAGTTAACTAGTAAGGAGAGAATCTATTTTGATGATTTCAAAATAGCTAAAGAAATTTTTAATAAATAAATATGTTATACTATCTATTTGAAATATTAGAAAGTCAATTTAATCTTCCAGGAGCTAGTCTTTTTAGTTATTTATCATTTAGAGCTGCAGTTACTGTTATAATGTCACTAGCAATATCAATAGTTTTTGGAAAAAAAATAATCAATTTTTTAAAAATTAAACAAGTTGGTGAAAATGTTAGAGAGCTTGGTCTAGATGGAGAGGACATGAAAGAAGGGACACCAACTATGGGGGGGATAATTATCATAATTGGCACTTTAGTACCTGTAATTCTGATGTCAAATCTTGAAAATATTTATATCCAAATTTTAATTATATCAACTATAATTCTTGGATTAATTGGATTAATTGATGATTATATCAAAGTATTTAAAAAAGATAAAAAAGGACTACAAGGAAAGTTTAAAATAGCAGGTCAGTCACTATTAGGAATTTTTGTTGGAATGGTTCTATTAAATAACAACAATATAACTATAGTTGAATTTGATAAAAATTTAAATTCCGATAAAATAGAATTTTCTAAAATTGAGGAAGTAAAATCCTATAAGACAACAATACCATTTTTCAAAAATAATGAGTTAGACTACAAAGAAGTATCTAAAGCTATTTTTGGTAAAGGATCGAATTACTTATGGCTTATAATAATCCCAATTATAATTTTTATTATAGCTGCAGTTTCAAATTCTAATAATCTAACAGATGGCTTAGATGGGCTATCTGCAGGACTATCGGCTATAATTGTGTTTACTCTTGGAGTATTTGCGTGGACATCAGGAAATATAATTTTTTCAGATTATTTGAATATAATGTATATCCCAAGAGTCGGTGAAATAACAATTTTCATTGCTGCATTATTAGGTTCATTAGTTGGTTTTCTTTGGTACAATACATATCCTGCATCAGTTTTTATGGGTGATACAGGAAGTTTAACTGTTGGAGGATTAATTGCTGTAATTTCAATACTCATTAGAAAAGAATTATTAATTCCAATTCTATGTGGAGTATTTCTCTTAGAGGCTCTTTCTGTAATTATTCAAGTTAGTTATTTCAAATTAACAAAAAAAAAGACAGGAGTTGGAAAGCGTGTTTTTTTAATGTCTCCCATCCATCATCATTTTCAAAAAGCCGGTTATCATGAAAGTAAAATAGTATCAAGATTATGGATTATAGGAATTTTTTTAGCCGTTATAACAATACTAACACTTAAAATAAGATAGATGAATAGTATAACAATACTTGGTGCGGGTGAAAGTGGATTTGGAGCTGCTATGTTAGCCCGTCAGAAGGGTTTAAAGGTCTTTGTTTCGGATTCAAATAAAATAAATGAGGATAAAAAATTAGAAATGATTAGGAATTCTATAGTGTTTGAAGAAGAAAATCACTCTTTTGAAAAAATTAAGTTATCAGATTTTGTAATTAAAAGTCCTGGAATATCTAATTCATCTGAAATAATTTCAAAAATTAAGTCATATGGTATACCAATAGTATCTGAAATTGAATTTGCAAGTAATTATTCAAATTCATTTACAATTTGTATTACTGGAACTAATGGAAAAACAACTACAACAAAGCTTATCTACCACATACTTAAAACAGCAGGGTTAGATGTAGGTCTGGCAGGGAATATTGGTGATAGCTTTTCCAAAATGCTTTTATCTGGTGATAAGGATATCTATGTACTTGAGATTAGCAGTTTCCAACTTGATGACATCAAAAAATTTAGACCTAATATTTCTGTTATTACAAACATTATTGAAGATCATTTGGATAGATACGATAATAACTTTGGTAAGTATGTTGATGCAAAAATGAAAATTGCAAAAAATCAAAAATCATCTGACTATTTAATTTATAATTCAGATGACAAAATTTTATTAGAAGCACTAAGAGAAAACAAATTAGAAGTAAATAAAATTCCAATAGGAATAAACACTAACAAACAAAATCAAATATTAATAAATAATAATATTCTTTCAAACAAAAAAAAAACTATTATGATAAATACCGAAAAATTTGCGCTTGAAGGAAGGCATAACCTTCTTAATGCAATGGCTGCAATTACAGTCTCCGATTTACTAAAAATAGACAATGAAATAATTAGGGAAAGCTTCATGACTTTTTCAGGTCTTCCTCATAGACTTGAGAAATTTTTGAAAATACAAGGAGTTAATTATATAAACGATTCTAAAGCTACAAATGTTAATGCAACATATTATGCACTTGACTCTATGCAATCTCCTACAATTTGGATTGCTGGCGGAGTAGATAAAGGAAATGATTATTCAGATTTACTTCCAATTGTTAGGGAGAAGGTTAAAGCAATTATTTGTCTTGGAATTGATAATACTAAAATTATGGAAACTTTTAAGCCAGTAATTGAAATTATAGTTGAGACCGAGTCAATTACTGAAGCAGTTAAGGTTGCAAATAAAATTGCAGTTAAAAAGGATAATGTTCTTTTATCCCCTGCATGTGCAAGTTATGATTTGTTTGAAAATTATGAGGACAGAGGAGATCAATTTAAAAATGCAGTAAGAAATTTATAGATGAGTACAAAGAGTTTAATATTTGGTGATAAAGTTTTGTTAGTAATAATTCTATTGCTATCACTTTTTTCTTTTTTCCCAGTTTTCTCTTCAAGCTCATATCTTTCATATGTTATAGATGGATCTTCTCCATTTTTCTATTTAGTTAAACATTTTATTGTAATATTATTTGGTCTTTTATTGATGATGTCCATAAAGTTAGTGCCTCATAAACTTTTTAGAGGAATGTCAATAATTCTCTTACCTGTAGGATTATTATTATTAATTTATACACTAAGTAAGGGAACAACAATTGGCGGATCTGCAGCAAGTAGATGGATTGATATACCATTTGTGGGAATAAGTTTTCAAACTTCCTCTTTAGCAGCCATTATATTAATTACTTATACGGCTAGATATTTATCAAAAGTTGATTTATCAAAAACAAAATTTAAAGAGACAATTATTCCTCTTTGGCTCCCAATTTTTGCATATATTTTCCTTATTCTACCATCTAATCTATCATCTGCGTTTTTAATATTTAGCTCACTGATTTTAATACTTTTTATTTCAGGGTTCCCAATAACTCATTTATTAAAAATGTTTTTGATATTAGGGTTTCTGTCAACAACCTTTTTCTTTTTAGCAAAGACATATCCAGATCAATTTCCAAACAGAATAGATACTTGGATTAGTAGAATTGAAAACTTCAATTCAAATGATAATTTAGATGCAAGTTATCAAATTCAAAGAGCTAAAATAGCTATAAATAATGGAGGCTTAATTGGAGTTGGAGCTGGAAAAAGTATAATGAAAAATCATCTACCCCAGAGTAATTCTGATTTTATTTTTGCAATAATTGTAGAGGAATATGGTATAGCTGGCGGGTCATTGATAATAATGCTATATACATTAATGTTTTTTAGAATTCTAGTTATTACTCATAAAGCAGAAGACAAGTTTGGAAAAATATTAGTTTCTGGTCTAGGAATCTTTATAATAACTCAAGCATTTACAAATATTTCAGTAGCAACACAGATAATCCCCGTAACTGGACAAAATCTACCATTAATAAGTAGCGGTGGATCATCTGCATGGATGACTTGTATATCATTGGGTATGATTCTTAGTGTAAGTTCTTCAATCAATAATAAAAATGACAAAAAATAGATTTATAATATCAGGGGGAGGAACAGGAGGTCATATATATCCTGCATTATCTATTGCAAATGAAATAAACAAATCTTTTGATAATCCTGAAATAAAGTTTATTGGAGCAAGCGGAAAAATGGAGATGAATATTGTTCCAAAATATGGATTTAAAATTCATGGACTTTTAATTAGTGGATTACAAAGGTCATTCTCTTTAAAAAATATCTTACTTCCATTTAAACTTATAATTAGTTTTATTCAGTCGATAATCATAATTTTAAGCTTTAGGCCAAACTTTGTTGTGGGGACAGGAGGATTTGCAAGTTTTCCTATTGTATTTATATCTTCAATATTTAGAATCCCAACATTAATTCAAGAGCAGAATTCATTTCCAGGAATATCTAACAGGCTTTTATCTAATTATACTAATTACATATCTGTTGCCTATGATAAGATGGAAAAATATTTTCCTTCAAAAAAAATATACAAAACAGGGAATCCAATTAGGGAATCCATTAGATCAAATAAAAATCTAGTTAATCAAAGAAAAAAACTAAATATTAAAGATAGTATGACAGTAATAGCTGTGTTGGGTGGAAGTTTAGGTTCAGATAAAATAAATAAAACAATTAAAGAAAATATAGAATTCTTAATTTCTAAGAATATTTTTATCATATGGCAATGTGGAAAGAGTTATTACAACGACTATAAAAGTTATAACTCTGACAAGATATTTGTCACAGACTTTTTTGATGACATCGACTCAATTTATTTTACATCAGATATAATAATAGCTCGAAGTGGAGCTTTAACTCTTTCAGAATTAGCGATAGTTTCAAAACCTTCTATATTAATTCCATCTCCAAATGTTGCTGAAGATCATCAACTAAAAAATGCTAAGAGTATTGAAGAAAAAGATGCGTGTATATGTATTGAAGAGAAAGATCTTGACTTAATATTTAAAAATAAGCTTGGCCTTCTTTTAAATGATTCGAATCTAAGGGATGACCTATCATATAATATTTCTAAAATAGCTATGCCAAATGCATCCTATGATATTGTTGGCTTAATAAAAAAACACCTAGAAAATGATTAATAAAAAGTATTTTTTTATTGGAATTGGTGGTATTGGAATGTCTTCAATTGCTCAGCACCTATATGAAAAAGGAAATACTATTCTTGGTTATGATGCATCAGAAAATAAATCAGTTAAAATTCTTGTAAAAAAAGGTATAGAGGTAATTAATAAGATGAGCCTTGAAAGTGTTCCGGATTATATGAAAGAGGAAGATGTAATTGTAGTCTATACTCCAGCTATCCGAGACGATAATATATTCTTAAAATATTTTAGAACTAATGGAAATAATCCTATATATAAAAGATCTGAGATTCTTGGTGAAATATCAAAACAATCTAAATGTATTGCTGTAGCTGGAACTCATGGAAAAACAACTACTACTGCAATAATTAGTCACTTATTTAATTTATCAGGAATACACTTTAAAGCATTCATTGGAGGGATTATGAAATGTTTTGACTCAAATTATATTAATACAGGAAATGATTACATAATTGTAGAGGCTGATGAATATGATAGATCATTCTTAAATCTTAATCCTAATTATGCTGTCATTACCTCAATTGAAAATGATCATCTTGATGTTTATGGAGATTTTAAATCATTAACTGAAAGTTTTCAATTGTTTGCAGATAATGTAAAAGATGTACTAATTACAGATGCTGAAATAGATATTAACAAGGAGCTTTCCTATTCAATTAATGGTATTTCGGATTATTATGTAGATAATATAAAGATTTTAGAAAATGGAATTAGATTTGATTTTAAAACTCCTAATAATTTTTACTCTAATATTTCTACAAATATTATAGGTCTTCATAATCTTAAAAATACATTAGCTGCACTATCAATAATTGACCAAATACAAGAGATTGATATTCAAAATTTATTACCATTTCTTTCAAATTTCAGTGGAGTTGAAAGAAGAATGGATATTTATAAACTAGACAATAAAGTTGTTATTGATGACTATGCACATCATCCAACAGAAATAGAATCAGTATATAATACCATACAAACTTATTATAAGAATAAATCAACAGCAGTTGTATTTCAACCCCATCTTTTTTCTAGGACAAGAGACTTTATGGATCAGTTTGCAATTATTTTATCAAAATTTGATGAGGTATATCTTTTAGATATTTATCCTGCTAGAGAAAAGCCTATAGCTGGAGTTAGTTCACAAATTTTATTAGAAAAAATTAATTCTTCAAAGAAAGAACTAATTGATAGTAAATCAATTGATAGTATGGTAATTAACTCAAAAATAGAAGTTATTTCTATTCTTGGTGCTGGTAATATATCAGAGAATCTAGATAAAAAAATATTTAACAATGTATAGATTAATTATAATGTTAGGGTTATTATCATTGCTAATTTTCATGGTATTATTCAGCTCATTTACCTATTCTGAAAAAAGTTATGATTTAAAGTCCAATAACATAGTATATGTATCTAAAGGATTTATTGACAATTATGAAGTTGTCAAAACTCTGGTAAGTGAAAAAAAATTTCAAAACTTGATAAAAGATAATGAGTTTGTAAAAGTTGAGAAAAAACTCAAGGAGATAAAATCAATAGAGAATATTGATATTTATTTTAATGATAGAAATGAACTAGGAATAAGATTAATTGATAGAACTCCTATTGCGTATTTAAAGGATACAAATAGTCTTGTTGATATCAATGGTATAGTTTTTGAAAAAGTTCAACCTAATAATTCCCTTCCTTCAATTAATGGAGACTTATCTAAACTGCAAATTTTAAAAATCATAAATGTTATTTCAGCTTTTGAAAAAGATAAGTTCTTTGAAAATAAATTAAAAGAAATATGGTTTAAGAATGATCATTTATATGTAAAAATAAAAAATTTAGAATTGGATGTAAATCTAGGAGATCAAAATAAAATAGTAGATAAGTTAAAAATGTTAAAAGGTTTTTATGCATATCAATTAAAAAATATAAATCAAATAAAATATAGGCAACTAGACCTAGTTTACAATGGTCGTATAGTTGCAATTAAAAAATAATATTATGGATAGATCATATTCAGTTGGGTTAGATATCGGAACAACAAAGATTGTTGCTATGGTTGGTGAAAAAAATCAGTTTAATAAGGTTAAAGTACTAGGTGTTGGTAAATCTCATAGTCTTGGAGTTCATAGAGGGGTTGTAAATAACATTACCCAAACTATACAGTCAATTAAAATAGCTGTTGATGAGGCTCAAAATAAATCCAATATTGAAATTTTAGAGGTTGCAGTTGGTATTGCAGGACAACATATTAGAAGCCTTCAGCATAGTGATTATATAACTAGAGAAAACCCTGATGAGGTAATAAATGATGATGATATTGATAAATTAATTGACCAAGTTTATAAGCTTGTGATGCTTCCGGGTGAAGAGATAATTCATGTACTACCTCAAGATTTTAAAGTCGATGGTCAATCTGAAATAAAAGAGCCTATAGGGATGTATGGAAGCAGACTTGAAGCTAATTTCCATATTGTAGTTGGTCAAGTTTCATCCATAAGGAATATTGGAAAATGTATAAAAAGCTCTGGATTAAAAATGGGAGATATTACTCTTGAACCATTAGCATCATCAGATGCTGTTCTCTCTGAGGAAGAAAAAGAAGCTGGAGTTGCATTAATTGATATTGGTGGTGGAACTACTGATGTTGCTATCTTTAAAGATGGAATTATAAAGCATACTGCTGTTATTCCATTTGGAGGAAATGTAATTACAGAGGATATTAAAGAAGGATGTTCAATTATTGGCAATCAAGCAGAACAATTAAAAATTAAATTTGGTTCAGCCTGGCCAGGAGAGAATAAAGATTCTGATATAGTTTCAATACCTGGACTTAGAGGTAGAGACCCTAAAGAGATTTCTTTAAAGACACTCTCTAAAATTATTAATGCAAGAATTGTAGAGATTATTGAGCAAGCTTATTTAGAAATTAAGAATTATGGTCATGAAGATTCTAAAAAGAAACTCATTGCGGGCATTGTATTAACTGGTGGTGGAAGTCAACTGAGACATTTAAAACAACTTACAGAATATGTAACTGGAATGGATACAAGGATTGGTTTTCCAGGTGAGCATTTAGCTGGAGATTCAGATGATTATAATCCAATATATTCAACAGCTGTAGGATTATTAATGAAAGCAATAGAGAAAGATTCAGATGAAAAGATTAATAAGATGAATACATCTGAAAAGGATTTAGTAAACCATGAA
>CABYCA010000005.1 GCA_902517365.1 uncultured Bacteroidota bacterium
AAAGACTCAAATGGGAGGCTGAAAATGATTGTAATAAAAAGTTTGAGGAATGGATAATAAAAAATAAACTTTCAACAAGGAAAAAGATACAAAGTATTAAAGATGAAATTTCCAAATATGTTAAGGAGGAGAAAAAATTAGCTTGGGATCATTATCAAAGACCTATTAAAGATTCAAAAACGGATTTAATTCAAACAGTTAACAACCTTGAAAAGTCAATTAGTACTGAAAAAATTAGTGAAATGTTTTCTGATTTAGACGATTCTAATTTTTCTGAATTAATTAAGATATGCAGAAGACTAATTTATCAATTAGATGCTGACGAATCCAATGACAGAGAAAGTCTAATTAATTGGAAAAATAAATACATGAATATTCTTTCACATAAATATTCTACTAATTTATATTCTATTAATATTGACTCTATTCTAAGTATTCCAAAAGTCACTCCCTTATATAACGATAAAAATATTTTTGTAGATGGTAGAATAATAATTAGAGATAACTTTGATAAGCTTTTAGAAAAAAATTCAAAAATTTTCATTTTTGGTGAGGATGTTGGTAAAATAGGTGATGTGAACCAGGGTTTGGAAGGTCTTCAAAAAAAACATGGTAAAAATAGAGTTTTTGATACAAGCATAAGAGAATCAACTATTGTAGGTCAAGGAATTGGAATGTCTATGAGAGGCTTAAGACCTATAGCTGAGATTCAATACTTAGATTATATTCTATATGCACTGCAAATTCTAAGTGATGACCTAGCCACATTGACTTACAGAACTCATGGAGGTCAAAAAGCCCCATTAATTGTTAGAACAAGAGGACACAGACTTGAAGGAATTTGGCATTCAGGATCACCACTTGGCGGAATGATTAGTTTTTTAAGAGGTGTCTTCATTCTTTCTCCTAGGAACATGACTCAAGCTGCTGGTTTTTACAATTCACTCTTAGATCTTGATCAACCGGCTGTTGTAATTGAACCATTAAATGGATACAGGATAAAAGAGAAACTACCAATTAATTATGGTGAATTTAAGACACCAATTGGAGAAATTGAAGTTCTAAGTGAAGGTTCAGATATAACTTTAGTATCTTATGGGTCTACATTAAATATTGTTGTGAATGTTGCTAAAGAAATTGAAAAATATGGAATAAGTTGTGAAGTTATAGATGTCCAAAGCCTACTTCCATTTGATATTAAAAAGGAAATTTCAAAAAGCATAATAAAGACTAATAGACTTCTTATAATTGATGAAGATATGCCAGGAGGTGGATCCACATATATTCTTCAAGAATTACTTAAGAATCAAGACATATACAGACATTTGGATAGTGAGCCATCACTTTTAACTGCAAAAAATCACAGACCTCCATATGGATCAGATGGAGACTATATTAGTAAGCCTTCATTTGAAGATATTTTTGAAAAAATATATGGTATTATGAGGGAGGCAAACCCAGAAAAGTTCAACAAATTAATTTGATTTAAATATTTTATAAATTAAATCATTAATAATACCCTCTTGATCATTATTATCAAAGTCAATTCCTTTTGACCTTTTATCAGCTTCTAAAAGAAAGTCAAAAATTTTGGATATTCTTTTCATTGGATAAAATGATGAAGCTTGGTGGTATTCATCTATAAAATAAGGGTTAATTCCTAGGATTTTTGAGGCTTCTCTTTTATTTTCAATTGAATGATATATAAATAGCTTATTAAAAAAAGAGTATATAGTAGCAACAAGTAAGGGTAAAGGGTATTTTTTACTGTTTTTATTCATATGAGTAGCAATCTCAATTGTTTTATTAAGATTGTTTTTTCCAATAACTTTGGTTAGCTCAAAAAAATTATATTCTTTACTAAATCCAATAATACTCTCGACTTCGTTTGGACTTATAGTTTGACCTTTTTTTGAGTTTAGCTTTAATTTTTCTAACTCATTGTCTATTTGAGATAAATCATTTCCTGTAAAGTCTGAGATAATTTTAATTGAATTTGGATGAAGATCTAATGACTTCTGAGCACATTGATTCTCAATCCATGCATATACTTGGTTTTCATAGATTTTTTTTGATTCAAAAACAATTCCATTTTTTTGTGCAGACTTATAAATTTTTGTTCTCTTATCAATATTACTGCTGAAAGCTAGTACTAAAATTGTCTTAGGATTTATATTATCTAAATATGAAATAATATTTTTAAAGTCGTTTGATAAATTTTTTGCATCCTTAACTATAAGCAGGTTATAATCACCACTTAAAGGGAATCTTTTAATAAAATCTATAACCTCAGCCTCTTGATTTTCATTAGATTTTTTTCCATAAATCTTTTTTAAATCAAAGTCTACGGAGTCTTCATTAATTACATTTGATACAAGGAGTTTGATGATTTGGTCAGAAAAATAATTCTCATCTCCATGGATTAAGTAGATGGGTAAGAAAGTTCTATCATTTATATCATTAATTAATTTATTATATTCTGACATATTTATAGTGTGAGAAAGTTAAATCTACCTTTATTTGAGTTTAAAATTAAAAAAGAAAACAAGAATAATATCATTTTTGATGAAATAAGAAAGAAGTGGATTATTTTGACACCTGAGGAATGGGTAAGGCAAAACATCGTAAAATTTATTTTATCTAAAAACTATCCTAAATCTCTAATTAATTGCGAGAAAGTATTCTATATTAATAAGGTTTTGAAAAGATATGATATTGTTGTTTATGACTCTTCAGGGGATGTTGATATATTGGTAGAATGCAAGTCTTATGAAATAAAAATAAATCAAGATCATTTTGACCAAGTAATGAGGTATAATATAGAACTAAAAAGTAAAAATATTATTGTTACCAATGGAATAAGCCATTTTTATTTTAATTATGATGAGATTGAGAAAACGTACAAACAAAAAGATGATTTAACTACTTATAATAAATGAGAATTGCGATAATTGTAATGAACTGGAATGGACTAGATCTTTTAAAAAAGTATCTAAAAAAAATAATTGATAATTCACCAGATCAAAATGTTTATGTAATAGATAACAATTCTAAAGATGAATCAATTAAATACATAAAAGAGAATCATAATGATGTTAAGATAATAAGTCTAAATAAAAATTATGGTTTTGCTGAGGGTTATAATATTGGTATTCAAGAAGTTAAAGAAGATTATATATGTATAATAAATAACGATGTAGAAGTCACGATAGACTGGCTTAATCCAATTAAAGAAAGGCTAAAGAATTATCCTAATTCAATAATTCAGCCAAAAATTCTTGATAGAAATAATACAAACTACTTTGAATATGCTGGAGCAGCTGGAGGGTTTATTGACAAATATGGATATCCTTATTGTAGAGGTAGAATTTTTGACACTATTGAAGAAGATAATAATCAATATCTGGATAATGAGATATTTTGGTCTTCAGGAGCTTGTATGTTTGTATCAAAAAAAACTTTTATTGAGTTAGGGGGGTTTGACAAAACCTTTTTTGCTCATATGGAAGAAATTGATTTTTGTTGGAGAGCTTTTAACCATGGTTATAGAGTACATTTTATTTCCTCCTCTAAGGTTTATCATGAGGGAGCAGCAACAATTAAAGTAAATTCAAAAAAAACGTATCTAAACTACAGGAATTCACTGTTCATGCTTACCAAGAATTTACCATTAAAAGGTCTTGTAAGTACATTAATTACAAGGTTAATAATGGATATTATCTCTTCATTTAGATTCCTTGTTCGTGGAGAAATCTCTAATTTCCTCTCAGTTTATAGGGCTCATTTAGACTACTTTATTAAAGTCAAAAAACTTTTAAGGGATAGAAATAATAACATTAATATGCCTAATTATTTCAAAATCAATAGCATAGTTCATAAATATTTTATCCTTGGCAAGAAAAAATTCTTTCATTTGTAGTGCAATATTTTAGTTTAAAAATATTAAGTTTGTAGCTGACTAATTAATAACCAATATTTTTGACATGAAAAAGAATATAATAATCGTAGGAGTTGTAGGTTTACTTTTATCTTCTTGTGTTTCTCAAAAGAAATACTCTGATTTAGAAAGTCTTCAACAAAATACAAAGGAACTATTAGATAGTGCAACTGCTAAACTTGGGGCTACAGAGACTCAATTATCTGCTACTTCTGAGAGATTAGCTGCATTATCTGAACAAAATAAATTTTTAAGAGCTAACAATCAAGATTTAATTGACAACATTGGAAATTTAACAACTCTAACTCAAAAAGGAGCTGAAAATCTTGAGAGATCTCTTGAAAGTATAAAAGAAAAAGACCTTATCATAACTAGAATGCAAGATGCTGTTACAAAAAGAGATTCAGTTACTTTAGCACTAGTTCAGAGCTTTAAGAGCTCATTAGGGACTCTTAGTGACGATGATATTGAGATAAATGTAGAAAAAGGTGTTGTTTATGTATCTATATCTGACAAATTACTATTTAACAGTGGAAGTTTTACGGTAACAACAAGAGCAAGAGGTGTCTTAGAAAAGATTGCTAAAGTAATAAGTGATAAGCCAGATCTTGAGTTTATGGTTGAGGGTCATACTGACAATCTTCCAATAGATCAGGAAAAAGCTGCAGAGACTATACCTGGAGTTATTGACAACTGGGACTTATCTGTTAAGAGAGCGACGTCTGTTGTAAGAATTCTTCAAAATAGTTACGGAGTAGATCCTGCTAAGTTAGTTGCTGCTGGAAGAAGCTTTTATATGCCTATTGCTGATAATGATTCCTCAGTTACAAGAGCGGTTAATAGAAGAACTAGAATAGTTGTTCTTCCTAAGCTTGATCAATTTACTAAACTCATTGAAGAAGGAATGAGTATGAATGTTCCTGCTTCAGGGCCAAGCGATACTATTAGCTCAGATAACAAGCCTGACTAAATAAAAATATTAATTAGTTAAAAAAAAAGCATGACTGTAGTTATGCTTTTTTTTTACACCTTATTTAACTTGGCAAATCTAAGTAGTAAGTTTTTTAATCCAAATTTTTTAAAATTAACTGTAGCCTTGGAGTCATTTCCGCTCCCTTCAATTTTAATTATCTCACCTATACCAAACTTATCATGAGAAACATTATCTCCTTGAGATACATTTATCTTAATTGCAGGGATTGAAGTGGATGTCTTTGGTAATTTTTTTAAATTAAATTTTGACTTATAAATTATATTTTTTTTTGGAGAAAAAGACACACTTGATATAATAGGATTAGACTTTATAATCTTCACATAATTCTTATCAATTTCATTTAGAAACCTACTTTCTTCGCAGTAGATTAATTTACCCCATCGATATCTTGAATTAGCATAAGATAAATATAGATTTTCCTTTGCTCTCGTAATTCCAACATAGAATAATCTCCTTTCCTCTTCTAATTCTGATCTAGTATTATAGCTTAAAGCAGAAGGAAATAGATCTTCTTCAAGACCTACAATAAATACATGTTTAAATTCAAGACCTTTAGATAAGTGAAGTGTCATTAATGAAACTTTATCTTGATCTTCACTCTCTATGTCAAAGTCCGTTGAAAGTGATACTGTAGATAAGAACTCCGATAGTTTATCATTTGAGTCAACAAGCTCTTTTTGATCCTCGATAAAATCTCTTATTCCATTTAATAATTCCTGAACATTTTCTACTCTTGATATTCCTTCAGGAGAATCATCCTTTTTCAAATCATCTATTATCCTGACTTTCTCAATTACCTCTTTTGTTAGATCAAAAGCATTTAACTTTTTGTTCTCAATCTTAAATACATCTATTAGATCAATAAAATTCTGAAGTTTTGTTAGAACAGAACCTGAAAGACCTATTGATAGTTCGTTATTTCTTTTAATAGTTTCATATAATGTCAAGTTATGTTTTTGTGCAGCTATTATAATTTTATTTATTGTTACTTGACCAATTCCCCTAACAGGATAGTTAATTACTCTTTTTAAACTTTCTTCATCACTACTATTAACTATGAGTCTTAGATATGCTAAAACATCTTTTATCTCTTTTCTATTATAGAATGATACTCCACCAAAAATTTGATAAGGGATCTTATTAAGTCTTAGGGAGTCCTCAATTGGTCTGGACTGAGCATTGGTCCTATAAAGAATAGCAATATTTGAAAAGCTTGTATTATTAAGAGATATAATCTTTTGACATAAACCTCTGGCTTCAGCAGTATCAGAGTCACTTGCAATTATTTCAACTTTATCACCAAATTCATTATCAGTCCATACTTCTTTATCAATTTTATTCTTATTATGATCAATTACAGAGTTTGCCGCATTAACAATATTTTTTGTAGATCTATAATTTTGTTCAAGTCTAAAAACCTCTACATCATCATAATCATTTTTAAAATTTATAATATTATTAATATTTGCTCCTCTAAATGAGTAAATACTCTGAGCATCATCCCCAACTACACATATATTCTGATACTTATCTGAAAGTGATTTAACTATTAAATATTGTGAATTATTAGTATCCTGATATTCATCTACCAAAATATATTTGAATTTCTCTTGATATTTAGCTAAGACTTCAGGATAATTATTGAGTAACTCATTGGTTTTCATTAATAAATCATCAAAATCCATAGAGTTTGACTTTATCATTCTCTCATTATATTCTTTATATATGTTTCCAGTTTCAGGTTTTCTAGATAGATTATCGGATTCAACAAGCTCATTATTTGAAAAGTACCCATTTACTGTGATAAAATTGTTTTTTAGTGAAGAGATTCTATTCCTAATTGACTTTGGTCTATATACGTCCTTATCAAGACTTTTTTCCTTAATTATTGATGAAACAAGTCTCTCAGAGTCTTGAGTATCATAAATTGTAAAATCAGATGTAAATCCTATCCTATGAGCTTCAAATCTTAAAATTTTTGCAAAAACTGAATGGAAAGTACCCATCCAAATATTTTTTGATTCACTCTCCCCTATCATTGTAGATATCCTCAATTTCATTTCTCTTGCAGCTTTATTTGTAAATGTCAGAGCCAATATCTCAAATGGATCAACTCCGTTTTCCACAAGGTGAACAATCTTATATGTTAAAACTCTAGTTTTTCCAGAACCAGCACCTGCAATAACCATTGATGGCCCATCAGTTTTTAAAACTGCATTTAATTGGGCTTCATTAAGATCTTTTAGGTAAGATTTGTTATCTTCTAACATTATTATAAATTTAAGTAATTAATGAATTTTAATTAACTATAAGTCATATATTAAATTAATACTTATGAAGAATTTATTATTAGTCTTTTTCTTAATCATTACCCAAGCATTCTATTCCCAGTCATTAAATGAACAAATTAACAATATTGAAGATAAGTTAATTTCCTGGAGACATGATTTTCATAAATTTCCTGAAGTTTCAAATAGAGAAGTTAAAACCTCTGAAAAAATTGCAAAGCACCTAGAATCAATTGGAATAAAGGTGCAAAGAAATGTAGGAGTTCATGGGGTAGTCGGAATATTAGAGGGAAAGTCAAAAGGAAAGGTTGTTGCTCTTAGAGCAGACATGGATGCCTTACCAATTACTGAGAATAATAATTTAGCATTTCAGTCAGTTAATGACGGTGTGATGCATGCATGTGGACATGATGGTCATATTTCAATTCTTATGGCTACAGCTGAAATTCTATCAAAGAACAATAATTTTGATGGGACAGTTAAATTTATTTTTCAAGGTGCTGAGGAAGGCCCTCCTCCAGGAGAGGAAGGTGGAGCAAGGATGATGATAGAAGAGGGTGTGTTAAAAAATCCTGATGTAGATGCAATTTTTGGACTTCATATTGCGGCACAACTACCAATGAATAAAATATATTACAAACCAAAAGGTTTTTATGCTTCATCATCAAGATTTACAATAAAAGTTATGGGAACTCAAGCCCATGGAGGTACTCCTTGGCTATCTGTTGATCCTATTGTTATTTCCGCTCAAATAATAAATTCAATTCAAACTATTATTTCAAGAGAGTCTGAGCTGACAAAAGAACCTGCAGTTATATCATTTGGAAAAATTGAAGGAGGGAATAGATTTAATATTATTCCTAGTGAAATAAATCTAGTTGGAACAATTCGATCTCTTGATTATGGCATGAGAGATTTTATAAAGAAAAGGATCGTAGAACTATCAAAAGGAATTGCAGAGTCATATGGTGGAGATGCAATTGTGAAAATTGATGATGGTGCAGACATAACATATAATGATCCAGCTATGATGGAAAAAATGTTACCATCTCTAAAAAAATCAGCTGGGAAAGAGAATGTAATATTAAGTAACGCAAAAACATTAGCAGAAGATTTTGCTTATTATTTAAATGAAATTCCTGGATTTTTATTTGAACTTGGGGCATATAATACAAATGAAACTAGAAAAGCTCCAGCTCATCACACTCCTGATTTTTTTATTGATGATAAGTCTATGTTGCTAGGAGTTAAAGCAATGACAAATTTAGCATTAGATTTCTTAGATAGTGAATAGTGATTTTTTAAATCAATCGATTGAATTTATAAAAGGTGTAGGGCCTACAAGATCAAAATTACTTAGTGAAGAATTAAATCTAAAAACAATAAAAAATTTTATAGATTTTTATCCATATAGATATATAGATAGGTCTAGATTTTATAATATTAATGAGATACCAAAGAATCAATCAGAGGTTCAAATAATTGGAAAAATCAGGAGTATTAGAAGAACTAAAGTTAGATTTAGAGAAAGATTAAATTGTGAGCTTTATGATGATACAGGAAAAATTGATTTAATATGGTATCGAGGATTTAATTGGGTTGAGGAATCCCTAAAAATTAATGAAGATTACGTAGTTTACGGAAAAATTACATGGTTTGGAAATAAACCTTCAATTGCACATCCTGAGATAAAGACTAAGTCTAATTTTAATAGAAATGTTCCTCGAAGACTACATGGAGTCTACTCCTCTACAGAAAGATTGGTAAATGAAGGTGTTACTCAGAAATATTTTATCAAAATTATTTTTAACCTTTTGAACTCTATTCAAGATCATATTAAAGAGAATCTTTCATTATCAATACTTAAAGAATTTAATCTTATTGACAGATATAAAGCAATTATAAATATTCATCTTCCTGAGTCCCAAGAATTACTCTCAGAGTCAATAAGGAGGTTAAAATTTGAAGAGTTATTTTTTAATCAGTTAGGGTTCCAACTTACACGAAATGATAGAGTTCAAAAATTAAATGGATTTAAGTTTGAGAAAGTAGGTAATAATTTGAATGAATTTTATAAAAATAGTTTACCCTTTGAATTAACCGGAGATCAAAAAAAGGTGATAAAAGAGATAAGAAATGATTTTCGTGATGGAAAACAAATGAACCGATTACTTCAAGGGGATGTTGGTTCAGGAAAAACTATTGTTTCTTTGATGGTTATGTTAATAGCAATTGACAATGGTTATCAATCATGTATACTTGCTCCCACGGAGATTTTAGCAAATCAACATTTTAAATCTCTTAGTGAACTACTAAATGATTTTGATATAAAAGTTAATCTACTGACTGGTTCTTCCAAAGCAAAAGACAGAAAATTGATTCATAATGATCTTTTAAGTGGTAAAACTAATATCTTAGTTGGGACTCACGCAATTCTAGAGGATGTAGTTCAGTTTAAAAATTTAGGTCTAAGTATAATTGATGAGCAACATAGATTTGGTGTTGCACAAAGAGCTAAACTATGGAAAAAAAATAATCCACCTCCTCATATACTTGTTATGACAGCAACTCCAATCCCAAGAACACTGGCAATGAGTTTATATGGAGATTTAGACATATCATCAATAAAAGAATTACCCCCAGGTCGAATCACCACAAAAACAGTTCATAAATATGATAAAAATAGACTCAGTGTATTTAAATTTTTAAAAGATCAAATTAAAAAAGGTAGACAAGTATATCTTGTTTATCCCCTTATAAATGAATCAGAGAAATTAGATTATAAAGATTTAATGGATGGATATGAAAGCATTGTAAGAGAATTTCCAGGACCAGATTTTCAGGTAAGTATAGTACATGGAAAAATGAATACTAAAGATAAAGACTATGAAATGAAAAGATTCATTGAAAAAGAAACTCAAATTTTGGTGTCAACAACAGTAATTGAAGTTGGAGTTAATGTTCCGAATGCATCAGTAATGGTAATTGAAAGTGCAGAAAGATTTGGATTATCTCAATTACATCAATTAAGAGGAAGAGTTGGCCGAGGCAACGACGAGAGTTATTGTATTTTAATGACAAAAGATAAATTATCTGAAGACTCTAAACTTAGAATTGAAACAATGGTCAAAGTAAGTGATGGATTTAAGCTAGCTGAAGTAGACTTAAAACTTAGAGGTCCAGGAGATATGTTAGGAACAAGACAAAGTGGGATGCTTAAGTTTAACCTAGCTGATATAATATATGATACTGAAATACTAAATAATGCACGTAATTCTGCAATTAAGATATTAAGACATGACCCTAGACTAAATAACAAGGAAAACTTACCAATTAGAGATGAAATCTCATCAACTTCAAATTCTACGAATTTGTGGAGATATATTAGTTGATTAAGTATATTTGTTTAATAAAGAAACTTTGTGAAAATATCGATAAACTGGCTTAAAGAATATATTCAAACTGAATCAAACTCATTAGAAATATCTGAAATACTTACAAATTTAGGACTAGAAGTAGAAAAGATTGATTCTTTTGAATCAGTAAAAGGTGGTCTTGAAGGAGTAATCGCTGGTAAAGTTATAAAATGTGAAAAACATCCAAACGCTGATAGATTAAAACTTACCTCAATAGATCTTGGAAATAATCAGATTACAGAAATAGTTTGTGGTGCACCAAATATTGAGAAAGGTCAAATAGTTCCTGTAGCAGTAGTTGGATCAAAAATCTATGCTAATGATGGTACAGAAATAAAAATTAAAAAATCAAAGATTAGAGGAGTTGTTAGTAATGGTATGGTATGTGCTGAAGATGAGATTGGTCTTGGAGATTCTCATGATGGTATTATGGTGTTAGATAAAAATATTAAACCAGGAACCGCAATTAGTGAAGTATTTAATATCGAAAGTGATAATATTCTAGAAATTGGATTAACTCCAAATAGATGTGACGCTATGTCGCATTATGGGGTAGCAAGAGATCTAAAAGCATATTATGATTACAAGTCAATTAAAAGTAGGATTAATCTTCCATCAATCAATTCTTTTGAGTCAGTCAATATTGAGGAGGATTTTAACCTTAATGTAATAGACAAAAAAAAATGTCCTTTTTATTCAGGATTGATTATAAAGGATATAGAAGTTAAAAAGTCTTCTGGGAAACTACAGAATAAATTAAAATCAATAGGATTAAAACCAATAAATAACATAGTAGACATAACAAACTTTGTAATGCATGAAATTGGACAACCACTTCATGCATTTGACTTTGATAAATTGAAAAATATAAATGTTCAATCTTTAAAATCAGGAACCAAATTTAAAACTTTAGATAACGAAATAATTGAACTCAATAGTGATGATTTAATGATATGTTCCGAAAATAAACCCCTATGTATTGCAGGAATATACGGTGGACTAGACTCTGGAGTTTCTTACTCAACAAAAAATTTGTTTTTAGAATCAGCAATTTTTGAATCAGTAACAATAAGAAAGTCATCAAAAAGACATCAACTATTTACGGATGCATCATATCGATATGAGAGAGGTATTGATCCTGAAAAAGTAGTTTATGCTTTAAAAAGAGCAGCAAATCTTATAAAAGACGATAATCCTGAATGTAATATTTCAGAAATTTTTGTAGAGGATAATCTTAAATTAGAAAAAAAGGATATTTATCTGAGGTATAAAAGAATTAAAGATATATCTGGTCAAAAAATAGAAAATGAAGTTATTACTCAAATTTTAAGCTCTCTAGACTTTGAGATTTCAGGAATTACTGATGATGGTATTAATATTATTGCCCCAAACTACAGACAGGATGTTTACAGGGAAATAGATGTAATTGAAGAAATACTCAGAGTATATGGTTTTGACAATATTAAAATAGAAAGTAAAATTTCAATGACTATTCCAGAAATTGGAAAAAATAAAATCAATGTTATTGAAACTATTATTAATCAAAGTCTTGTTGGAATTGGATTCAATGAAATTATAAATAATTCTATTTGTTCTCCATCAATAAACAAGAAATTTAGTGATAACCCCATTAGAATTTTGAATCCACAAGGAACCGAATTATCTAACCTAAGAGCTTCTCTTATTCCAAATATGTTAGAAACAATTAAACACAATTCTAACAGGCAGAATAAAAATCTTAAATTATTCGAATTTGGAAAAAGTTACTTGATAGATAATAAGAATTATTATGAAAACAAAAGGCTTAATGTAGCAATTACGGGTAATGTATTTGAAGAAAACTGGATCTCAGAATATAAAAAAAACAACTTTTATTATTTAAAAGGAGTTTCTAAAAATTTATTAGAAAAATTAAATATATTAAATGTTAAGTATGAGCTAGTTGAAGATGATATTTTTGAATTCAAATTCAAAATTTTATTTAATAAAAAAGAAGTTGGTTTTATTGGAGAGCTAAACAAAAACTATATTCAAGAGTTTTCTATTGATCATGAAATACATATTTTAAATTTTGATCTTGATAAAATAAGTCTAAAGACTTTCAACAATAAATTTCAGGAACTGTCTAAATTTCCGTCATCTCGCAGAGATTTGTCTATGATTTTAGATAACAATATAAAATTTGAAAAGATTGAGTCTATAGCATATAATCTTGAAGGTAAAATTCTAAAAGATGTTGTTCTTTTTGATGAATTCAAAGGCAAGAACATTGGTGATAACAAAAAATCCTTTGCTGTAAGTTTTACATTTAATGATAGTAAAAAAACTCTTACTGATAAAATTATAGATAAAATTATGACTAGGTTTTCGGATGCTTATAAATTAGAACTTGGAGCAATAATCAGGGATAAATAGCTCATTAATAAAGTTTTTCTCTTTGAGCTAAGACTTTTTTATCAATAATATATTCACTAAAAGGAAGATAGCTATCTATTATTCCATTTGGAGTTATCTCAATAATTCGATTGGCAACAGATTCAGCAAAAGCCCTATCATTAGTACTTAAAAGCACAGTGCCCTTAAAATTGGATAGTGAATTATTAAATGCAGTAATTGATTCTAAGTCAAGGTGATTAGTAGGTTCATCTATTAAAAGAACATTAGGCTTACCCATCATGATTTTAGAGAGCATACACCTTACCTTTTCACCTCCTGAAAGGACATTACATGATTTTAGCGCCTCATCTCCACTAAAAAGCATCCTTCCAAGGAAACTTCTAATAAACAACTCTTCCCTTTCTTCTTCAGTATTAGTCCACTGTCTAAGCCAATCAACAAGAGAGATGTTTTTATCAAAAAATGAATGATTATCCATTGGTAAATACCCCGAACTTGTGGTAACTCCCCAGCTATACGAGCCAGATGTTTGTTCTATGTTTCCAGTAATACAATCATAAAAGAGATTTATAGATCTTGAGTTCTTTGATATTACAAGAACCTTCTCACCTTTAATTAGATTTAGGCTGATATCTTTAAAATATACATCTCCATCTTTATCGTATGAAAGTGATTTTAGTTCTAGTATCTGATCACCTGCCTCCCTTTCTTGTTCAAAAATTATTGCAGGATATCTTCTACTAGATGGTTTTATTTCCTCAATGTTCAATTTTTGAATCATCTTCTTTCTAGCAGTTGCTTGTTTAGATTTAGCAACATTTGCAGAGAATCTTGAAATAAATTCTTGTAATTCCTTTTTCTTTTCTTCAGCTTTCTTATTTTGTTGTAACTTTTGCTTAGAAGCCAATTCACTTGATTGTTGCCAAAAGGAATAGTTACCTGAAAAATGATTGATTTTACTAAAGTCAATATCTGAGGTGTGAGTACAGACTGCATCAAGAAAAAATCTATCATGAGATACGACTATAACAGTATTCTCAAATTCATTTATAAAATTTGTTAGCCACTCAACAGTATTATAGTCAAGATCATTGGTGGGCTCATCCATAATCAATACATCTGGATTTCCAAATAAACATTGAGCTAATAAAACTTTTACTTTTACCTTCTGGTCAATGTCATTCATCGTATTTGAATGTAATTCCTCAGTTATTCCAAGACTTGATAGCAAGAAAGATGCATCTGCATCTGCATTCCATCCATTCATTTCCTCAAATGAAGCTTGAAGCTCACCAACCCTATCAGCATCTTTATCTGAAAAGTCTTCTTTTGCATAAATTGAATCTATCTCACTTTTTAATTCAAATAGTTTTTGGTTTCCTAAAATTACTGTCTCTATTACAGTATTTTCATCATACCTATTATGGTTCTGTTCAAGAACAGACAATCTCTTTCCTGGTTCAAGAAAAACAGAACCAGTATTAGGTTCTAAATCTTTTGATAAAATTTTTAGAAAAGTAGATTTTCCTGCCCCATTAGCTCCAATAATTCCATAACAGTTTCCAGGAGAAAAAGTTATATTTACTTCATCAAAGAGTATTCTCTTTCCAAATTGAAGCGATAAATTAGATACAGACAACATAAATATGCGCAAAAATAGTAAGATGAAATTTCTAAAACTAATTATAGTAGTTATTATTTTATTTTTTTCAAGCTCATGCAATCAAGACAATCAAAGTAATAGTTTTTTTCTTGGAGGAGAGATTATAAACCCTTCATCAGGATACGTTAACTTCTACTATAATAATATTAAAATTGATTCAATAGAATTAGATTCTAATAATAAGTTTTTTAAAAAAATTGAAGATATCAAACCTGGAATTTACAGGATTGAACATGTTCCAGAAAATCAAAATATTATTGTTGAAAATGGCGACAGTCTATGGATAAGAGTTAATGTTGAGGATTTTAAAGAATCCTTGACTTTTAGTGGTAAAGGATCATCAAAGAATAATTTTTTAGTTGACATGTCTATTTTAGATGAATCTGAAATTGGATATATATCAGAAATATACTCACAAGAAAGTGATGTATTTAGAAGTGCTATAGATTCTCTAATAAATGAAAAAGAGAATATTTGGGAACTTTTTAATAATAGTGGGAAACAAAAAAGTCTTTCAAGAAATATAACTAAAGCAAGTATAAAGTATAACTATTTTAACAAGCTTGAGAGATACGCCCTGTTAAGAGGTAAAGACTGGAATGACAGTAAGAGAGAAAAGTTTTTTAGTTATAGAGAACAAATAGACTTAAATGATTCTGATTTATCACTTTTTGAGCCATATATTACTTATCTAATGAATTATTTTAATGAAAAAACATTAGGCAGTGGCAAAGTGTATTTCTATGAAAAAAATAATACTGATTTTAATATTAAAAAACTTTTAATAATTGATTCTCAAATTACTGATAAATCTTTAAAAGATAACTTGGCGCGTGCAACAGCAATTGAGGAAATCCTAAATTTTAAAAATAATGATCACCATGAAGAGTTCATTGATTATTACACATATGTAAATTCATCCGAACAATATCTTAATGAGATCACTAAATTATATAGTGATATTGAGAAAATGAAGAAAGGGAACTCACTTCCAAATATTGAAATTATTAATTATAATGGAGAGATTAAATCTAGTTCAAATGAGCTTGGAGGATCAAAATCATTAATATACTTTTGGTCTCAGACTCAGATGAACCACTATAGAAGAACAATAAGAAGGGTTGAAGAACTTAAATATAATTATCCAGATTATAGATTTGTTGGTATATGTATTCAGCCATATACTGATATGGTAAGTCAAGCACAAAATATATTAAACCTTGACCTATCTAATCAGTTTTCATTTAAAGATTTTGAAAGGTCTAGTAAAAACTGGGTACTTACATATTTGAATAAAACAATTATAATTGATCAAAAGGTTAATATTATAGATGGATTTAGTAATCTATTCACTAATGAAATTGAAGATATATTAAGAGAAAATTAGTTTCCTTTTTTATAATCACTTAAAAACTTTGCTAAACCAGCATCAGTTAGGGGATGTTTTAACAAACCTTTAATTGAAGATAAAGGACTAGTAATTACATCTGCTCCTATCTTAGCACAATCAATTATATGCATAGTATGTCTTATTGAAGCAGCTAGAATTTTAGTTTCATAAGCATAGTTGTCATATATATCTCTAATATCAGAAATTAATTCTAAACCATCAGTAGAAATATCATCAAGTCTCCCAATAAATGGCGAGACGTAAGTAGCGCCTGCTTTTGCAGCAATTAATGCTTGGCCAGATGAAAATATCAAAGTACAATTGGTTTTTAGTCCTTTATCGCTAAAATATCTTATAGCTTTCACCCCCTCCTCTATCATCGGTACTTTTATTACAATTTGTTTATGGAGTGATGCAAGAGTCTCTCCTTCTTTAATAATCCCATCATAATCAACTGATATTACCTCTGCAGACACGTCACCATCAACTATGTCACAAATTTTAAGGTAGTGGTTAATAATATTTTTGTCACCTATTATACCTTCATTGGCCATTAAAGATGGATTTGTAGTTACTCCATCAAGAATTCCCATATCTTGAGCTTCTTTTATTTGATCTAGATTAGCAGTATCTATAAAAAATTTCATAGTATTCAGTTGTATAGTTTCATTATTATTTTTTGAAAAAATTTGTCAGGAAATAAACTTTTCAAAGTGATTTTTTTTTCAAGAAATCCGCCTACAAGGTAATTAATTTTGGGATTCTTTTCATTAATAATTTTTGACACCAATTCAGCAACTTCAATTGGATCTCTAGCGTGACTCATTTTTCCATTTACACGATTGATAATATTACTATACTCCTCATAATAAGGAGAATTTTTAGGATTTGATGAGTCTCTTCTATTATTTAAAATTTCTGTCTTGTAATCACCAGGAGCTACATTTACAACATTTATATTAAACTTCTTCAATTCTATATTTAAGCTTTCAGTTAAGACCTTAAAAGAAGCTTTCGATGCACAGTATGCACTCCAAAATGGTAGTCCTAAATAACCACCAATTGAAGTAATGTTAAGAATTAGACCATTTTTTTTTGATCTCATCTGAGGAAGAACTGCTTGTATTAAGTTTAGTTGACTAAAAAAATTTGTTTCAAAAACTTTTTTTACATCATCAATTTTTATTGTTTCCGTTGGTCCTGTTATATTAATTCCTGCATTATTAATTAGAATATCAATATTACCATGTTCTAGAATTAAATTATCAACTTTAATTCTTGATTCCTCATAATTATTTATATCTAGATTTACAGTCAGGTAATCAGAATTAATATTATTGGCATTCCTTGATGTACCAATAACAGTATATCCCTCTGAGTGAAGCTTTTCAGCAATAGATTTTCCAAAACCTGATGATGTTCCGGTAATTAAAATTACTTTACTCATTATTTATTAAATATATTAGTAATAAATTTAATTCATGAAGCATAGTATTATTTTTTTCTTCTTTTTATTAATTCTTAATTGTAATACTAATACAACAAATGGATTTAAAATACAAATTGAATCTTCTAATACAAAGATTTTAATTAATGATGAAGTATCAATAAGTGTTAGCTCAACAGGTAAAAAAATTATTGATTCAGTCTCTTATTATCTAAATGGAGAAAAAGTAAAAAATAATATTAAATTAATTAATTATAAAGCCGGAGAGAATACTGCTTCAGTCGATATTTACTCAAATAATGAAATAATTTCTATTGAGAAAAGGTTTGATATTTACTCTAATACAAAACCCGAGTTAATGTCCTATGAAGTTGTAAATGAATATAAACATGATCCAAACGCTTATACTCAAGGACTAGAATTTTACAACAATCAACTGTATGAGAGTACTGGGTTAAATGGTAAATCAACTCTAAGAAGAATAGATTATAGAAGTGGTGAGGTACTAAAAATTATAACTCTTGATTATGAGTATTTTGCTGAAGGATTAACAGTTCTAAAGGATAAGATTTATCAACTTACATGGAGGAATAATATTGGTTTTATTTATGACTTAGAGTTTAATAAAATTGGAGTATTTAATTATGAAAAAAGTAAAGAAGGTTGGGGTTTATGTAATGATGGAGAATTTATCTATAAGTCTGATGGAACAAGTAAAATATGGATTTTAGATCCTAAGACCCTTAAAGAGATAAGTTTTATTGACGTATTAACTGATAAATCCAGAATTAAAAATATCAACGAATTAGAATTTATTGATGGGAAAATTTATGCTAATACCTATCAATTTAATCGAGATGTTGTGATAGTGATTAATCCATCTAATGGAGTAGTAGAGAGAGTAATAGACTTTACAGGTTTAAGAGATAAAGTAACACAGAATCCTAATTTAGATGTTATGAACGGGATAGCCTTTATTAATCAAAAAATGTATGTAACAGGAAAAAACTGGGATAAACTTTTTGAGGTAAAGATTATCTCTAAGTAATAGAAAATAATGGTCTATCTTTCATGTAAGATTCAACTTTTTTACCTATCTCAGCTAATATTGTAACGTCTTCACTATTTACTATTGAAGAATCTATGTATTCAGCAACAAAATCCATATCTTTTTCAGTAAGGCCTCTAGTTGTAATTGCCGGTGTCCCAATTCTTATTCCGCTTGTTACGAAAGGTGACTTATCATCGAAAGGAACCATGTTTTTATTTACTGTAATATTTGATTCTCCAAGAACCCTTTCAGCATCTTTACCAGATATGTCTTTATTTCTTAAGTCAACTAACAAAAGATGATTATCTGTACCTCCTGATACTATATTATAACCAAGATCAGTTAAATTTTTAGATAGTTTAGAAGCGTTTAAAATTACTTGATTTATATATTTTTTAAATGGAGGATCTAGAGCTTCTCCAAAAGCAATAGCTTTTGCTGCAATTACATGCTCCAAAGGACCTCCTTGATTGCCAGGAAATATTGCTGAATCTAGAATAGAAGACATTCTCTTTAAATTTCCATTTTTTAATTTAATACCAAATGGATTATCAAAATCTTTACCCATCATCATTATGCCTCCTCTTGGTCCCCTGAGTGTTTTATGTGTTGTGGATGTAATCACATGACAATGAGGGACTGGATCACTAAGGAAGCCTTTGGCTATTAAACCTGAAGGATGGGCAATATCAGCGTGAAGAAATGCACCAACTTCATCAGCAATTTCTCTAAATTTAGAAAAGTTAATATCTCGCGAGTATGCTGAAGCTCCTACAATTATTAGATTTGGTTTAACTTCTTTAGCTCTTTCAAGGATTTTTTCATAATCAAAAATTCCATCATTGTTGACCCCATAAAAGCTTGAATTATATATTTTCCCAGAAAAATTAACATTTGAACCATGTGTTAAATGTCCACCATGAGCTAAATCAAGACCGAGAATTTTGTCTCCAGGCTTCAAAAAAGCATCAAATACTGCCGTATTAGCTTGTGAACCTGAATGAGGCTGAACATTTGCATATTCAACGTTAAAGAGAGTCTTAAGACGATCAATAGCAATATTTTCAATTTTATCTACAACTTCACAACCACCATAGTATCGTTTACCAGGGTAACCTTCTGCATACTTATTAGTAAGAATTGATCCTGTTGCTTTCATTACATCATCACTCGTGAAGTTCTCAGATGCAATTAATTCTAATCCTCCAAGTTGTCTATTTTTTTCTTCTTTAATAAGATTAAAGATTTGATTTTGATTGTTCATAATTTTATAAAGTGCTAAATTAATAAAATAGGGACTTGAGTTTATTCGTTTCCTATTATATAAATCAACTAGTTATAAACAATTTTTATTGTCTAGAACGGTTCATTAGATCCATACTCATAGTATATAAATCATCTTTATTGAGGCAATATTCTTAGAATTAAATATGTCTTAAAATCAATTAATTCTTTTTCATGAAATTATTTTGGGATTTATAAAGTAAATATTTCAATTAAACAATCTAAATCTTTAGGACTAGCTATTCTTATTGATACCATTTTTTTAATGTATATTATTCATTCTCAAATTTGTAATTTTACATAGTGAATAATTTAGTCAACATAAATAACAAAAAAGCTAAATATGATTATTCTTTATTGGATAAATATACATGTGGTATAGTTTTAACTGGTAATGAGATTAAATCAATAAGAAACTCCAAAGCATCATTGAATAATTCCTATTGTGAGTTCAGTGGTGACGAACTCTTTGTTATCAATATGCATGTTGATGAATACAAAAACTCCAATGAAAGCAATTACAACCCTAAAAGGAGAAGAAAATTATTGTTAAATAAACAAGAATTAAAAAAAATACAAAAACATGTTAAGGATGTTGGGATTACTGTCGTTGCTACATCATTATTCATCAGTAAAAAAGGAATTGCAAAGCTTAATGTATCTGTTGCCAAAGGAAAAAGAGAGTTTGACAAAAGAAATGTAATAAAGGATAGGGAAAGTAAAATAAGCTTAAAGAGGATTAAGAAAAACTTTAATAACTAATCCTTTTTGTCTAACATTGGGACAAACTTAAAATCACCAAAAGTTTCTTTTTTAAAATTATTTACACTAATTCTAGTAATTTTGGTCATAACCTGAATCTCTTTTCCAATTGGAACTACCATTCTACCACCTATCTTTAATTGCTTTAATAATTTTTCAGGAACATAAGGTGAACCAGCTGTTACTAATATTCCATCAAAAGGAGAGTCATCTATTAAGCCCTCATAACCATCACCATATTTAAATTTAATTGGATTTATATTTAATTTTTTGAAAAGTTTTGAGGTTGATCTAAACAGATTATGGTTTCTTTCAATTGTATAAATATCTGTTTTTAAAAAATCAAGAATGGAGGTTTGATATCCAGATCCAGTTCCAATTTCTAGGATTTTTTCTCGAGGTTGAGGATTTAATAGTTGAGTTTGAAAGGCTACAGTGTATGGTTGTGAAATAGTCTGATTTGAATCAATTGGTAGAGCCTTGTCCATATATGCTTGTTCAGAGAGTCCAGGATCAATAAATAAATGGCGAGGAACAGTTTCAATTGAAATAATTATTTGATTATTAAAAATCCCTTTTTTCTTAAGCTCTGAAGATAGTATCCTCCTTCTACCTTTAAATTTAAAGTTATCTTCCACAATCACTAATATTAAATTAATAGTCGAAAATTCCAAAAGAAGATTGTATTTTTAGCAAATGATTAAGGTTGGTGTAATTGGAGCTGGACATCTAGGAAAGATCCATTTAAGCATATTAAACAACTCAGATTTTGAACTTGTAGGGTTTCATGATACAGATGTTCCTAATTCTGAAAAATTATCTCGAGAAAAAGGTTATACTTTTTTTAAAAATTTTGACTCCCTCATTAATAAAATAGATGCAGTTGTAATAGTCTCACCTACTACAACGCATTTTGAAATAGCAGAAAAATGTATAAATAAAAGCAAGCATATATTTGTTGAGAAACCATTAACCACAAACTCAAAAGAAGCAGGGATTATCGAGAAACTTGCTATGAAAGAGGGTATAGTTGGTCAAGTTGGTTTTGTTGAAAGGTATAACCAAGCATTTATATCCTGTAAAAAATTTATAAAAAACCCTAAATTTATTGAATCCCATAGACTATCTGACTTTAACCCAAGGGGGACGGATGTATCAGTCATAATGGACCTTATGATTCATGATATAGATATAATTTTAAATATCAATAATTCAAAAGTCACGAAAATAGATGCATCTGGAGTATGTATTATTAGTTCAACACCAGACATTGCAAATGCAAGAATTGAATTTGAAGATGGTTGTATTGCAAACCTAACATCAAGCAGAATCTCTCTTAAGAAAATGAGAAAAACTAGAATCTTTCAGGAGGACGCTTATATTTCAATAAATTTTTTAGAAAAAGAATTTCAGATTGTCAAAATTAAAGACAAAGATAAAACTGATTCAGATAGTTCATTAATTATTAAAAATAATTTAGGTGAGGAAAAAGTTATTTTCTTTGAAAATCCTGAAGTACAAAATATAAATTCCATAGAAGCTGAATTAAAAGATTTTTATTATTCTATCAAATCTAGAACTGATTCAAAAGTAAGTTTATCAGATGGTTTTCAAGCTCTTAAGATAGCTGAGGAGATAATGTGTCAATTATGAGTATAGAAAAGCAAATTTCAATTATTAAAAATAAAATAAAAGATAAAGCAGATTTAGTAGCTGTGTCAAAGACTAGAGGTGTTGAAGAAATCCAAGAAGCATACAATTTTGGTCAATTAAAATTTGGAGAAAATAGAGTACAAGAAATTGTTTATAAGCAAAGTAAATTACCGAATAATATTGAGTGGCACATGATTGGGCATCTTCAAAAAAATAAGGTAAAATATATAGCTAAGTTCATAAACTTAATTCATTCAGTTGATAGAATATCACTAGCAAAAGAAATTGATAAAAATGCAAAAAAAGAGAATAGAAAAATTGATTGCTTAATCCAACTGAAGATCTCAAAAGAAGAATCAAAATTTGGACTTCAAATAGAAGATTTTAAAAACTTTTATGAGAGTTTAAAAGACTATAAAAACCTTAATATCATTGGATTAATGGGAATGGCTTCATTCACTAATGATGATAAATTAATTGATAAAGAATTTCAAAGAATCAAAACAATTTATGATGATATGGTTTTAATTGATTCAAGATTTAAAGTTTTATCAATTGGAATGAGTGATGATTATGAAATTGCATTAAAGAATGGCTCCAATATGATTCGAGTTGGAAGCAAAATCTTTGGTAAAAGAAATTATTGATGTATACAATTGTTGATTTAGAAACTACAGGGGGTAAGTTTAATGAGGAATCTATTATAGAGGTTGCAGCATATAGATTCGATGGTGTGACAATAACAGATCAGTTTATTAGTCTAGTTAATCCACAAAAGGATATCCACCCATATGTTGAAAAACTTACTGGGATAACTTCAAAAATGGTGAAAACTGCACCAAAGTTTCATGAGGTAGCCAAAAGAATTATTGAGATTACCTCAAATTCAATTCTTGTTGCACATAATGCACAATTTGATTACAGAATTCTACAGTTAGAATTTAAAAGACTAGGTTTTGAATTTTCAATGAAATCTTTATGTACTGTTATATTATCTCAAGAATTACTTCCAGAACAAGAATCTTTTAAGCTTGGAAGGTTATCTAGGAGTCTTGGTATCCCTTTGAAAGATAGACATAGAGCTAGTGGAGATGCATTAGCAACAGTTGAACTTCTAAAAATATTAATTGAAAAAGATGTTAATCAAAATATTATTAAAAACAGCATAGTCGAGTTTCCAGGTGAAAGTATTAGTTCTGTGTTCAGAAAAACAATCGAAACACTGGAAGATACGATTGGGGTGTTTTATATTTACGATAAGAATAGAAAATTGATTTATATTGATTATAGTAAGAATATAAAAAATAAGGTTATAAAGCTTTTTACAAGTAAAAAGTTTATACCTAAATATGTTCAAAATAATTTTAAGTCAATAAAGGTTCATAAAACAGGTAGTGTTGATATTGCGATTTTAAAGGCAATACAAGAAATTAAATCTTTAAAACCTAAGATAAATAATAATATAGATCCGAAGTTGTTCTATAAAATTAGTACTCCAAAGATTATTAATGATAAAAAAAACTTCATAATTACTTTCTCCGGAAAAAATGATGATGAGAAGAGTTTCATACTATTTAAAGAAGAGAAAGTAATTGGGTATGGGTATTTTGACCTTTTCAATAATATAAATTCTGAAAAAAAATTAAATTCAAGGATTGCAAAAGTAGACGAATGTAAAAAAATTAAAAACTATGCATATAGAGTAATTTCTGAAAAGAGATATAAAAAACTACTAACTTTGGATAAAATATATAAATTTTCAAGTATTGAATAAAACTCGTCAGAAAATACATGATATTATTTATGAAGCGGATACTCCTTCTGGTAAGGCATTTGATATCCTACTAATTATAGTAATTATTGTTAGTGTAGTACTTGTTGCCCTTGAAACCGTTGGATGGATTAATGAAAAATATTATAGTATTTTAAATATTGCTGAATGGACTATAACTATATTATTTACAATTGAATACATTTTAAGAGTTATATCAATTCATCATCCAAAAGACTATATATTTAGTTTTTATGGCGTAATTGATTTACTTGCAACTATTCCTAATTACATATAATATTATGCAAGATTTATTTGATAAAATATATAAGAACAAAGGTCCATTGGGAAAATGGGCTTCAATAGCTGAAGGATATTTTGCTTTCCCAAAATTAGAAGGTCCTATCTCAAATAGAATGAAATTCAATGGTAAAGAAGTAATAACCTGGAGTGTAAATGACTATTTAGGACTTGCAAATCATCCAGAAGTAAGAAAAGTTGATGCCAAAGCTGCAAAGGAATATGGAAGTGCATATCCAATGGGTGCAAGATTGATGTCAGGTCATACTATTTTTCATGAAAAGTTAGAATCTGAACTAGCAAAATTTACCTCTAAAGAATCTGCATATCTTTTGAATTTTGGTTATCAAGGAATACTTTCAACAATTGATTCTTTAGTATCTAAAAATGATATTATAGTTTATGATATTGATGCTCATGCCTGCATTGTTGACGGAGTTAGGTTACATTTAGGTAAAAGATTTACCTATCAACATAACGATATGAAAAGCCTTGAAAAAAATCTTGAACGAGCAACAAAAATGGCTGAACAAACAGGAGGGGGCGTATTAGTTATTTCTGAGGGAGTTTTTGGGATGAGGGGTGAACAAGGAAAACTTAAGGAAATAGTTGAATTAAAGAAAAAATTCAACTTTAGACTACTAGTCGACGATGCTCATGGTTTTGGTACACTTGGAAAGACTGGTGCAGGAGCTGGGGAAGAACAAGGTGTACAAGATCAAATTGATATATATTTTGCAACTTTTGCTAAGTCTATGGCATCAACTGGAGCTTTTATTTCTGGAGACAAAGAGATAATTGGGTTTCTTCGATATAATATGAGGTCACAAATGTTTGCAAAATCTTTACAAATCCAATTAGTTATCGGGGCTTTAAAACGTCTTGAACTTCTTCAAACCAAACCTGAATTAAAAGATAAATTGTGGGAAAATGTAAATATGCTTCAGAATGGTTTGAAAAAGAGGGGCTTTGATATAGGATCAACTCAAAGTTGTGTAACACCTGTTTATTTAGAGGGTAGCGTTCCTGAAGCTATGGCTTTAGTAAGAGATTTAAGAGAAAATTATCAAATCTTCTGTTCTATTGTTGTTTATCCAGTAATTCCTAAAGGTCTAATTCTACTAAGACTGATTCCAACTTCATCTCATAATGAGGATGATATTATTGAAACACTTGATGCTTTTGCATCAATAAGGGAAAAATTAGAAAACGGAGCCTATAAAATTGCCTCTAAAGAGCTAGCAAAAGGTTAAATTAGTCATTTAACATTACTGGCATTACCAACATTGTAATAGATTCCTTAGCATTATTTCCATCATTAACTGGTCTTATTATTCCCGCTCTATTAGGATGGGACATAGATAAAGTTATAGTTTCTGAATCTAAATTATTAAGCATTTCGATTAAAAATTTAGAATTGAAACCAATCTGCATATCATCACCAGAGTATTGACATTCAAGATTTTCATCAGCCTTGTTACTAAAGTCAAAATCTTCAGCACTAATATTTAAAAGTGTCCCTGCTATCTTAAGTCTAATCTGATTAGTGGTTTTGTTAGAAAATATACTAACCCTTCTTACAGAGTTCAAGAAAAGCTGTCTATCAATAGTTAATACATTTGGGTTATCTTTTGGAATTACAGCTTCATAATTTGGAAATTTCCCATCAATTAGCCTACAAGTTATAGATGATTTACCAAAGTTAAATTTAGCATTTGAATCATTATGTTGAATCGTTAGGTCTGAATCCTCTGCTTGAAGAATGCCTTTAAGAATTTGAAGAGGCTTCTTTGGCATAATAAATTCAGATACGTTATCTGCAGTATATTCAGAAGTTTCAAACTTGACTAGCTTGTGCGCATCCGTTGCAACAAACTTTAGAGAATCACTGTTAAACTGAAAAAAAACTCCACTCATTACTGGTCTCAAATCATCAGTTCCAGATGCAAATATTGTTGAGTTTATAGCATTACCTAAGTAGGTGCTTTTTAATATTGTTTCATGAGCATCAAGTATCTCAACTTGTTTAGGAAACTCATCACCCTCAAGATAAGCTAATGAATATTTACCATTGCTTGCACTTATTTCTATAGTATTATTGTCAGTTTTTATAAATGTTAAAGGTTGTTCTGAAAAGGTTTTCAAAATATCTGTCAGTAGCTTAGCAGATACGGCAATTTTATCATTAGAAGTTGATTCAATATTAATTTCGCTAGTCATTGTAGACTCAAGATCAGATGAACTTATAGTAAGTTTATTGTTGTCAATTTCAAATAGAAAATTATCAAGAATTGGAATAGTGTTTGTTGAATTTATAACTCCACTTAAAATTTGAAGTTCCTTGTATAAACTTGAGGACGAAACAATAAATTTCATATGTTTTTGTTCAAATATATTTAATTGAAACTAGATTTCTTGCTATTAATTATAAAAGTTATCTACTAGATACAAACACTAAAAATATACACTTACTGCATCTCTGTAATTAAGTCCAAAAAGAGTACTTGCACTTCCTACTGTTTGCGGATTACTTCTATACACACTTAGCTGTAAATATCCTAGGTTATTAAATAAGGCAATTTTTTTCCCATCCTCCTCTCTATCTTTTTTTTCAAGATTAAAGTCAATTGCATCAGAGTAGTTTTTATGGATTTTTGAGAATTTTACATTTCTTGCATTAATTGTAAACGGCCTAGTTTTAGATATATCTTTAAATAGTTTTTCTGTAATATTTGTTACCACATTTCCGTAATTGTCAATATAGATAACACTTCCTAATATCTGATTCATCTCTTTATTTATTACAGGTCTTAGATTTGTTATTTCTCTAATTGTCTTAATTTCAGATCCAACAACATTTAAGGGTCCTGACCTATGAATATGAGATGCAACTTTAACAAATAATTCATCAGCAGAAATATCATAATTATAATTACTATGTAATTTGATTTCAACAATTTTATCAGGTTTTTTATCCTTAAAAATCAGAGAAAACACTCCATTGTCCGCTCCAATAAAAAAACTTCCTTCATACATTATTGCTATATGTTTATTTTCAGGAGTTAGTTCTGAATCAACACTTAATATATGGATTGTTCCTTTTGGAAACTGACTGAATGCTCCCTCAAGTACATATCCGGCTTCAGCTAAATTAAATGGACTTATATCATGGGTAATATCAACTATAGTAATATCGTCTATTTCGCTAATTAATTTAGCTTTTAAAGAACTAACTGAATAGTCTTTATTTCCATAATCAGTAGTTAGTGTTATGATAGCCATTAATTAATAAACTTTACAAAATTTATGTAAATTTGAATCAAATAATCTACTATAACAAATTTTTAAATATAATCTATTGAGTGACCTTCAATTTGAATTAACAGATGTTGATCCACAGTATTTTTTTTCTAGAGACAACTTAGACTCTTTAAAATCAAGTTTCCCCAAAATTAAATTAGTCCAGAGAGGGCAGACTATCAAAGCTCTTGGTGATAAAAATGAGTTAAAAAAATTTGATCAAAAATTTAAGATTCTTCTTAACTATTATTCAGAATTTAATTCAATGGATCCAAATGTCATAAATGATATAGTTATAAAAAATATAAAGTTTAATGGTGATAAACCGTCTTTAATCTTACATGGAGTTTCCGGTAAACCTATCTTGGCAAAAACTGTCAATCAAAAAAAACTGCATGACTCAATTGAGTCTAATGATTTAATTTTTGCTGTTGGACCAGCTGGTACTGGGAAAACATATACTGGTGTTGCTATTGCTGTAAAAGCCCTGAAAGAAAAAGAAATAAAAAAAATAATTCTAACGAGACCTGCTGTTGAAGCGGGAGAAAATCTTGGATATCTACCAGGTGACTTAAAAGAAAAATTAGATCCTTATATGCAGCCTTTATATGATGCATTAACGGATATGATTCCTAGGAATAAACTTGAAAAATTTTTAAATGATAGGACGATTGAGATTGCTCCTCTTGCCTTTATGAGGGGTAGAACACTTGACAATGCATTTGTTATTCTTGATGAAGCTCAAAACACTACTCCAGCTCAAATGAAAATGTTTCTAACAAGGATGGGAATGAATGCTAAATTTATGGTAACTGGTGATCCAGGTCAAGTAGACTTACCTAAGAAGGAGAATTCTGGTCTCAGAGAAGCTATTAAAATTTTATCTAACAAGAGAGGAATTAAAATAATTTATCTTGATGATAAAGATGTAATAAGACATCCAATTGTTAAAAAGGTTATAGACGCATATAATAACAATGAAAAAAATAATTAGTGAATAGTATTTTCAAAACAGACTTCAATTTACCCGGTCAAACATTCAAATATGAAGGTAAAGTAAGAGATGTATACACCATTAATGATGATATATTAGTTGTTATTGCCTCAGATAGGATTTCGGCATTTGATATTGTAATGCCAAAGCCAATTCCTAATAAAGGACAGGTACTCAATCAGATTTCAGTCGAAATGTTAAACTCAACTGAAGATATAGTTGATAATTGGCTAATTTCTTCACCTGATCCAAATGTTTCAATTGGACATAAGTTAAACCCAATTAAAATTGAAATTGTTATCAGAGGATATTTGAGTGGTCATGCTGAAAGATTATATATGTCAGGAGAAAGGAGTATATGTGGAGTAAATTTACCAGATGGTCTTGTTTCTAATCAAAAATTTGATAAACCAATAATTACACCAAGTACTAAAGCAGATATTGGTCATGATGAAGATATATCTAAAGCTGATATATTAAAACAAAATATTTTATCAATTGATCAATATGAAGAAATTGAAAAAGTTACTCAGAAATTATTTGAAAGAGGAACTCAAATTGCAAAAGATAGGGGATTGATTTTAGTTGACACTAAATATGAATTCGGATATGATAATAATAATAAATTATTTCTAATTGATGAAATCCACACTCCTGACTCCTCTAGATATTTTTATGCTGATGGTTATAAAGAAGCTGTTGATAATGGTATATCTCCAAAACAGCTGTCTAAAGAATTTTTTAGACAATGGTTAATTAATAATGGCTTTCAGGGAAAAGATAATCAATACTTACCAAAAATAACCGATGGGATAATTAAAGATGTCTCAAATAGATATTTGGAATTGTTTAATTTAATAACTGGAAATCCATTAAAGCCTAGGGAACCTGGAAATATCTTAAAAGATCTAGAAGCAAATATTATTGAATCTATATCTATTTAAATTCAGAGGTAAGAATACCAACAAAACTTTCAATCCCTTTTTTATGGATTAAAAACCTGGTTATATTAAATTTTAAAAACTATCAGTTAAAATACCTAAATAAGTTTGAATTCCCGTTATGTAATTTTCAATTTTGATATTTTCATTTGGGCTGTGCTGATTATTATCCTGATTAACTGTGGGAACTGTTACAGCTGGAATACCTAAAGTATTTACAAATGGTGAGATTGGAACGGACCCACCACTAGTTCTTTTTTTTACTGGATCTATATTAAATGTATTTTTTAATGATTTTGCGAGCCATTTACCTATATCAGAATCTATGTCTGTCCTAAATGCATCATAATCAAAAGTTGATATAAATGTCACAATTTTATTATTATTTAATCTTTCCTCTTTTGTGGGTCTTCGGTCCATTATAACATATCCCAACTGCTTTATATGCTCTTTAATTAGATTATGAAGTCTTTTAGGATCAGATTCTAACACAAGTCTTACATCAATTTCAGCAATACACTCAGCTGGAATTATTGTCCTTACTTCTTCTCTAACCCATCCTGATTCAATACCCCTAACATTTAAAGATGGATATTGAATTGATTCTTGGTAATTTGAACCTACATTATCGAAAGTATTAAACTGCATATCTTCCATCATCTTTTTTTCGTCATCAGGAACACCTGCTAATATTGCTTGAGTTTTTTCATCAAGTGAAATCCCATCATAAAAACCCTCTATTACAACTCTTCCATCTTTATCCTTCATTGATGAGAGAATTTCAGACATTCTGAAGACAGGGTTTGGAGCATAGTTACCAAAGTGACCACTATGTTGTGGAACAATTGGTCCATAAGTAATCAAAGTAATATCGGATATTCCTCTTGCACCAAAAGTTAATGTAGGTAAGTTAGATGGATGTTTTGGGCCATCAAATATGAATAATGCATCACTTTTTAATTTTGAGGAATATTTTTTGACAGCAGCTGCAAGATTTGGTGAACTAATCTCCTCTTCAAAATCCATGATAACTTTAACATTATACTTTAAATTAAGATCATTTCTCTTCATAATCTCAAGAGCATTTAATATCATCATTACTGGACCTTTTGCGTCAGATGATGATCTTGCAAAAATTCTTATGTCCTTTTCTGTAATATCTTTCATAGTTATATCCTCAAGCACATCCCAATCGATTATTTCATATTTTTCATTTATTTTTTCTTTTAATACAGCTTTGTAAGGACTCTCCTGATCCCATTTTGAATTATCAACTGGCTGCCCATCAAATTGAAGGTATATTAAGATAGTCTTAGCTTTTTCAGAAATAATTTTGGAGGCTAATAAAAGTGGTAGTTCAGGTGTTTCAAGTCTTTCTACCTTAAAACCATATTTTTTAAAATTATCTATCCCCCATTTTATTAATGGCTCCATCTCCATTTTATAATTAGCATCATTTTTAATCAATAAAAAATCTCTGAAGTTATTAATGCTCTCAATACCGATATTAAATGACTGATTCTTGAAATCTAATTGTGAAAATAGAGATGTACTATTTATGATTATCAATATTGTAATAATTAATTTTTTCATTTTATAAAATTTTACTAATGTTTTCAGTTATGTTTTCACTTATATCTATTTTTTTGGCTTCAGAATATTTATTGTTCCAAGTTATTTGTCTTTTTGCATAATTTCTAGTATTCTGTTTAATTTTTTCTACTGCTTCCTCATAAGATATTTTATTATTAAAATAGTTAATAAATTCTTTATAGCCAACTGTATTTAAAGTATTTAAATTTTTGAATTCTTTTAAACTATATACCTCATTTTCTAAACCATCATTAATCATCATGTCTACTCTTTTATTAATTTTTGAATATAGAATCTCTCTGTCACAATTAAGAATTATAATTTCTTTACTAAAGGTCCTTTCCTTATTATTGGCTTTCCTGAAAAATGTAAAACTTTTACCAGAGCTTTCAATTACTTCAAGTGCCCTAATAAGTCTGCGTGAATTATTTGTGTCAACTTTACTGTAGTACTCTGGATCCAGTTTCTTTATTTTTTTTTGTAAATATTCAATTCCATTTTCCTCATACTTTTTATTTATTACTTTCTTAATAGATATCGGAATATCAGGGAATTCATCAATCCCATATAATATTGAGTCCGCATAAAAACCTGATCCACCAACAAGAATTAAATTATCATAATTTAAGAAAAGACTATTTATTAAATTAATAGCATCCTTTTCAAATTTTCCAACATTATAGTCATCATGTATACTTTTATGATGAATAAAATGATGTTTGACTTTGTCTAACTGCTCATTAGATGGTGGTGAAGTACCAATTTTTAGTTCTTTGTAGAACTGTCTTGAATCACAGGAAATAATTTCGGTTTTTAGCTTTTTAGCTATTTTAATACTCAATTCTGTCTTACCTATGCCTGTTGGACCAGCTATATATATTAATTTTTTATTTGTCATCATCTAGATGAGAACCACATTGATGACAGAATATAGCCTTGTCTTTATGTGAATCACACATACACTCGGCACAGACCCTTGTGTTAACATCAACCTTTTTTCTACTTTGAACCATCTCTGCTGATATTATACCAGTCGGAACAGCAATAATCCCATAACCAAGGATCATCAATATTGATGCTAGAAACTTGCCCATACCAGTTAATGGTACTATATCTCCATAACCAACAGTAGAAATTGTACTTATACACCAATAAATGCTTTCTGGAATATTATTAAATCCAGCTTGTGGCCCTTCAATAAGAAACATTAATGTTCCAAATAGAATACACATTATTAGAACAAATAACAAAAAAATTATAATTTTTGCTCTGCTAACAAGAAGTGACCTATACAAGAAGTTTGATTCACCAATATACCTAGAAATGTGAAGAACTCTAAATATTCTTAATATTCTGAGTGCTCTTATTGCCATCATGGTCTCTAATTGAGCCCCAATAAA
>CABYCA010000006.1 GCA_902517365.1 uncultured Bacteroidota bacterium
GGTGTTGGTGGCTATCCAAAAGGAAGAGTAATTGAAATATACGGACCAGAGTCTTCTGGTAAAACCACTCTTACATTGCATGCAATTGCAGAATGTCAAAAGGCAGGAGGAATTGCAGCTTTTATTGATGCGGAACATGCATTTGATAGATTTTATGCTGAAAAGCTTGGGGTAGATTTAGGAGAACTAGTGATCTCACAACCTGATAACGGAGAACAAGCCCTTGAAATAGCAGACAATTTAATCAGGTCTGGAGCAGTAGATGCGTTGGTAATCGACTCTGTCGCTGCTCTTACACCTAAAAGCGAAATAGAGGGTGAAATGGGAGACTCAAAAATGGGATTACATGCAAGACTAATGTCTCAAGCATTAAGAAAACTCACAGCTTCAATTAGTAAGACAAATTGTACAGTGTTTTTTATAAATCAACTCAGAGAAAAGATCGGGGTGATGTTTGGAAATCCTGAAACCACAACTGGTGGTAATGCTCTTAAATTTTATGCATCTGTTAGAATTGATATAAGAAGATCAACACAGCTAAAAAATACTGAGGGCGGGGTATTAGGAAATAAGACAAGAGTAAAAATAGTAAAGAATAAAGTTGCCCCTCCATTCAAGACTACTGAATTTGACATAATGTATGGAGAAGGTATCTCAAAAATTGGAGAAATCCTTGATATTTGTGTTGAAAGAGATATAATTGAGAAAAGTGGCTCATGGTTTAGCTATGGAGGAAGTAAACTTGGTCAAGGTAGAGACTCTATAAAATCTATTTTGAAAGATAATCCTGAATTAATGGAAGAACTGGAACAAAAAATTCTTGAAGTGCTTAAGAGCGATTAAGTATTTTTTTCCAATTATTTACTGCTTTTACAGCAGACTGTTTTGGGTCATTCTCTAACTCTCCTTTAATTATATTAAAAGCCTTCTTTGTAAGTGATGGAATATCATTTTCCGACAAATTATCAACATCAATTTTATCTAAAACTTTTACTCTTAATTTACCAATTGAACCAAATTTTGGATACCATGGGTGTTTTAATTTTAAATCATAAAAAACGATTGGAATTACTGGAAGTTGATTATCAATTGCAATCTTAAAAGCACCTCTTTTAAATTCTTGCAACAAAATAGTATCATCCCAATAATGAGACTCAGGAAAAATACAGACATTATAGCCTTTATCTAGCATTTTATTTGCTCTGCCATAAACTGCAAATCTGCTGACAGGATCCGACCTATCAACCATTATAACAGCTTTTTTATATAAATAACCAAATAATGGCAAGCTATATAGTTCCTTTTTTCCAACAAATCTAAAAGGTTTCTTATTAAGTATTAGCATTAAAAATGGATCCATATGACTTGAATGATTTGCTATCATTAAACAATTTTTTTCAGAAATCAATTTTTCTTTATTTTCCACTTCTACATAATACCCACTTCCGTGTAAGATTATTCTTGCCCACATATTTCTTGCTACCCAATAAAGCATCTCATATCCCTTTGGGAATAATAGAATTATTACTAAAAAGGGGAAGTAAACAACGATCTGTATACCAGCTAGAAAGTAAAACCAGATTTGGAGCCAAATCTTAAGTAATAGCTTTTTTATCATGTCTTTATAATTGACATTATTTATCAAAGGTAATAGGTATTTTGTTTCAAGGTCAAAAAAAAATATCTTTGTTTGGTAAATAAATCTCATGGCCAAAATATTAACTGGCATTCAATCCACAGGAACACCTCACCTTGGTAACATACTTGGAGCAATTATTCCTGCTGTAGAAATGGCAAATTCAACTAGTGATGAGTCGTATCTTTTTATTGCCAATATGCATTCTCTTACTCAAATTAAAGATGAAAAAATTCTTAAGGATAATACTTTTTCAACTGCATCAACATGGTTAGCATTTGGCTTAGATCCTGAGAAGACATGTTTTTACAGACAAAGTGATGTGCCAGAAGTAACAGAATTAGCGTGGTATTTAAGTTGTTTTTTTCCATATCAGAGATTAAAATTGGCTCACTCATTTAAAGATAAGTCTGATAACTTAAAAGATGTGAATTCAGGACTATTTTCTTATCCAATGTTAATGTCTGCTGATATTCTTCTTTATGACGCTGACATTGTCCCTGTTGGAAAAGATCAACTACAGCATCTTGAAATGACAAGAGATGTAGCCTCAAGATTTAATAATTTGATGGGCGAAACATTTATTATACCTGAAGCTAAAATCCAGGATGACACAAAGTATATTACTGGAACAGATGGAGAAAAAATGAGTAAATCAAAGAATAACATAATAGATATTTTTGTAGATGACAAGACGCTAAGAAAGCAAATTATGAAGATTGAGACACGCAGTTTGTCAGTTGAAGATCCAAAAAATCCAGAAGAATGTAATGTGTTTAAGTTGTATGAAGTTGTCTCTTCTATGAATGAAGTTGAATTACTAAAAAAGCAATATTTAAAAGGAGGTATTGGATATGGTGAAGCTAAAGAACAGTTATTTGACAAAATTTTAAATCTTTTTTCAGAAAACAGAAAAAAATATTTTGAATTACTAGAAAATAAAGATGAGGTTGAAGCCTTATTAATGACTGGTGCTCAAAAAGCAAGAAAACAAGCTCAAAAAGTTCTTAAAAGAGTTAGGGGTCGTGTTGGTTTTTAGCTGTTTTTTTTTAAATTTACTTAATGAGTATTTTTAAAAATGTGGCCAAGCTTTTACATTCTAATGATTGTGTAGTTGTTCCTGATTTTGGTGCCTTTGTTCTCAAAAGTAAATCTGCTTATATCCAAAAAAATGAGTTTTTCCCACCTAGCAAATATGTTTCTTTCAATGCTATGCTCAAAGATAATGATGGTCTTTTAGCAAAATACATAAGTGTTGAAAAAAAAATCTCATATAAAAAATCTCTAAAACTAATATCAGAAGAGATCACTTTTTTTAAAGAAAGTTTATCTAAAGACTTAATTATTGACACTAATTGTCTTGGGGTTTTTGAATTAAAAGAAAGTGAAACTCTAATATTTAGTCCAGATTTTTCAATAAATTTTGACAATAAAGCATTTGGTTTAAAATCTTTTATAAGAGAACCTATACTTGTTAAAGTCTCCAAGGAATCAAATAAGAATTCGGTAGTTGGGATTAATACTTTGTTAAAATATGCAGCTATTTCTGTATCAATATTTGGACTCTCTTACTTTGGATATTTTAACTATAGTGACTATCTCAATAAAGAAAAATTAAAAAATATTACAATAGCTCAAGAAAAAATTCTTGAGAACGTTCAGGCAGCCACTTTTAATTTAGGTGAGCTTCCTCCTATTAATATAAATGTTGCAGCTCCTGTTGTTAAGGATAATTCAATTTATTACAGTGTTATAGCGGGCTCGTTTAGATCTAAAAGAAATGCAGAAAAACATTTAAATACATTGACAGGTAAAGGATATGAAGCATCGTATACTTCAATAAACCCAAAAGGTCTTTTTAGGGTTGCGTATGCGAGACTCAAGACAAGGAAAGAAGCTGCTAAGTTGATTTTAAAAATAAAGACTAGTGGGGAAGATGCTTGGCTGTTAATTGAAGATTAATTATCTAACCAAATAGTAGGGTTTTCTGGTTTCAGTTCGTTAAAAATATTAAATTTTAAAATAGTCTTACCGTTTGATTCATTAGTGAATACAACCCCTATTTCATCATTAGCATTTATTTTATCCCCTTTTTTTACAAATATCGATGAGAGGTTCTGGTAATTAGAAATGTACTTTCCATGTCGTATCAAAACTCCTGGGTTTCCTCCTGAGAAACCATAAACAGATAAAACCTCACCATCAAAAACAGACAAAGCTATAGAATTTGGGGAAGTTGCAATTGAAATTCCGTTGCTATTAATTGTTGTAGTTCGGACTATGGGATGTGGTTGAGTTCCAAATCTTCTTACTATGACCCCTTCTTTAACTGGCCATGGTAAGCGCCCTCTATTAGCTTGGAAGTTTGATGAAATTAATCTCCCCTCTGGTGTTAAGGCAAAATTTGTTGAATTATTGTTTTCATTTGATGCTGCAATTGCTAATCTTATCAGTTTTTTAATTTCATCGTCTATTAATTTTGCTTGCCTTTCTTTTTTATTAATTTGTGCAGTATAATCCTTTTGATTTTTCAACAGTCCCTTAAATAAATCATCTTGTTGCTGTTTTTCTATTGTCAATGATTGTTTAACATCCTTATTTTCTTTAATTAACTTCTCCTTTTCGCTCTTACTAATAAATAAGCTATCAATATTCATTTCTATTTCTTGTTGAATTTGCACAATTCTATCAGCTTGTTTCTTTCTGTATTTAGAATACTGTTTAAAATACTGGAACCTTTTAAATGCCTGATTTATATTTTCAGAGGCAAATAGAAACATTAGTTTCATCTGAGTCGATCTTTTTTTGTATGAATTGTATATTATCTTCTCGTACTCATTTTTAAGGCTTGTTAAATTTAACTCTAAATCAAATATTCTATCATTTTGATTATTTATGATATTGGTCAAATTATTGAGTTGTGAATTATTAATATTGATAAGCTTATCGCGTACAGAAATTTTTAATTGAAGATCCTCTAAATCGTTAGCTAGATTGTTAGATCTTTTTTTTGATTCAGCTATCAATGAATTGATCTGGATGATTTCTTTCTTTAAAGAAATTTTTTGTGCTTCTAGTTTTTTTTGTCTTGCTTGATAATCTTGAGCATTCAGTTGAATAACTGAAAAAATAAATAAAAAAACATATATCTTACTTAAGAAGTTCATCTAAGTTTAAACGTTTATAGTCTGACGGAATTTCCATTGGGAAATTTAGATTTTCCGGAAAGTCAAATTGAGAATACTCTAGGTTTATTTTAATAACTCGACTGCCCTTTATATATGAGATTAATATCTCATTAGGAACTGTTATTCCATCAATATTTTTATAATTTCTATAGTTGACTGTTACTAAAGAAGAGAGTATGGGTATAAATATTCTTTGTTGATCAAGCTTGAAGGTTTTAGGATTTATAAAGATCGTTGTTTGAATTATTTTTGAAGACTGAAGAACATAATAAATAGAGTTGTTTATTCTCTCCCAATTTGCTTTATTTATATCTACAATTGGTCTTCCAAAGAGTAGATCTTGTAGTAGTTTAACTGGCTCTTTATAACCGGTTAATTTCAATACTTTAGATAGATCCTCGTCAATAAATGTTTTTTGAAATTTTTCATAAAAAATAAATCTTTCATTGCTCATCAATATTTTCGCTATTGGTACAATCATTGATGCACTAATCCATAAAAATTTATCTTCTAGAGCTCTAAGGTTTAAATTAACATTTTGAGACAATCGCCCATTGTCAAATTCAACTTTAACTCTATTTCTTAAATTTTCAAACTTGAATTCTTCTTTTCTAGAATTCTTTATAATTTCAGCTATTTCGATGTCTTTTAATGGAGCGTCACTTGAAATATTTTTTTTTACTGAACAACCATATATGAAGAAAAACAATAGGGTGTAAAATAAAGCAGAATAACTCTTATTAATTGTCTTCATTATCATTGATTTGTGAATAATCCCCCAAGAAAATTTCTTTGTTTGATCCATCATAAACTGAATAAGGTCCAATTATAGAGTTTTTAATATCTGCATTTGAAACTTTTGCGCCGCTATATATTAATGTTGATTTTATACTTGAGCTAGATATATGAGCATTATCACTGATTGAAACATATGGTCCAACTTCTGAATCTTTAATACTAACGTTCTTACCTATAAATACAGGGTGATTTATTTTAACAATACCTTCCTCAGTAAAATTATTATTTATATCAGTGTGTGTATTTTTGATCATAATTTTTTTTGCAGACTCAACTAATAATTTTGGAGTACCACAGTCCATCCATGTTTCAATCTCTTGTGATTTAAAAATCTTTTTTTTAGATATCATTCTCTCAATTCCAAAATTAAGTAGGTATTCTTGCCCTGGACTCAATTTTTCTGTTAAATGAATCTTTAGTTCATCTCTTATTAAAGATATATCCTTGAAATAATATATACCTACAACTGCAAGATCAGATATGAAATCTTTGGGTTTTTCAATTAAACTAGTTATGTTTTTATCCTTATCAAGATTTACAACACCATAACTGGATGGATCTTCAACTTTCTTTACCCAGATTATTCCATCAGCATCTTGATCAATTAAGATTTCACCCTGAATCATTGTGTCTGCATATGCAACAATCGACGGTCCATGTAATGACTCTTCTGCACACATAATTGCATGACCTGTCCCAAGCTGATCAAGCTGTCTATATACTTTAGTATTTGCATTATACTTATCTGAAATTGAAATTAAAGATTTTACTACATCTGAATTAAAATATGCTTCATCCCCTAATATATATATGATTTCATCGACTGAGGTTGTCAGCTTTGAAGTAATTTGGTCTATAAGGTGTTCAACTATTGGCTTGTCAATAATTTTAAGTAGGGGTTTTGGACAAGTTAAAGTAAAAGGTCTAAGCCTTTTACCTTTTCCAGCCATAGGAATGAATATCTTCATTTAGTTGATTTAAATCAAAAATACAAAAAGTGTAGAATGTATATCTATCGTTATGTGTTTAAGGCCTCAGCCCCCCCAACAATTTCTAAAATTTCATTAGTAATTGCTGTCTGTCTTGCCTTGTTATAAGTAAGCTTTAATTGATCTCTTAGCTCTGAAGCATTATCAGTTGCTTTATGCATTGCTGTCATTCTTGCTCCATGTTCTCCAGCAATGGAATCAGCAATAGATTTAAAAAGTTGAATTGATAAAGTTTTTGGAATCAATTCATTAAGAATCTTTTCTCTATTTGGTTCAAAAATATAATCGCCTTGTAAAGATAAATCATCATCTGAATTTTCAGAGATTGGAAGGAACTGCTCTTTTGTAATAATCTGAGTAGCTGCATTTTTAAAATGATTATATACAAGAATTACCTCATCATATTTTTCTTTAGTGTATAACCCTATAATATCACTAGAGATTGACCTTACATTTGAATACGAAAAGTCATCATATAAATCATTATGAGAACTAATGACATTGAATTTCTTTTTCAAAATATCATTTCCTTTTTTTCCAATAGTTAGTAGGTCAAGTTTTTTTGTATCATATTGAGAACTAATATTATATACCTCTTTAATTATACTAGAATTAAATCCCCCACAAAGACCTTTATTAGAGGTAATTACAATAATAAGTAAAGATTTAACTTCGCGTTTGACAAACAACGGGTTAGAATCAACTGAATCAATAGATGCCGAAATATTTTTAACTAAATCTGAAAGTTTATTCGAATAAGGAAGAGTGGCCGTGATAGAGTCCTGAGCTTTTTTCAATTTAGCAGCCGACACCATTTTCATGGCGTTCGTAATCTGCATAGTTGAAGAAACTGAACTTATTCTGTTTCTAATCTCTTTTAATCCTGACATATATTAAAATGTTTTGGCAATTTTTTCAGCTGCCTTTTTTATTTCGTCTGTCTCTTTATCAGAAATTTTTCCTGATTTTAATTCTACTAAAAGTTTCTTATTATTTTTTTTGAGTTCTTGCAGAAAAGCCTCCTCAAATGCTTTTACTTTTTCAACAGGAACCTCCTTAAGAAGGTTTTGAGATCCAGCATAGATTATTGCAACTTGATCCTCAACTTGAAATGGATCATTTTGATTTTGTTTCAAAATTTCAACATTTCTTCTACCTTTTTCTATAACATTTAATGTTGCGGCATCGAGATCTGAACCAAATTTTGAAAATGCTTCAAGCTCTCTGTATTGAGCTTGATCTAGCTTAAGAGTACCCGCAACTTTTTTCATTGATTTTATCTGTGCAGAACCCCCAACTCTTGAAACGGAAATTCCAACATTAATTGCAGGCCTAACACCAGAATTGAATAAGTCTGACTCCAAGAAAATTTGACCATCTGTAATAGAAATTACATTTGTGGGGATATATGCTGATACGTCTCCTGCTTGAGTTTCAATAATTGGAAGTGCAGTTAATGAACCCCCACCCTTTACCTTTGATTTTAATGATAAAGGTAAATCATTCATTCCGCTTGCAACTTTGTCATCGTTAACGACCTTTGCAGATCTTTCTAAAAGCCTTGAGTGTAGGTAAAAAACATCACCAGGATATGCCTCTCTTCCAGGAGGTCTTCTTAGAAGTAGTGAAACCTCTCTGTACGCAACTGCCTGTTTTGATAGATCATCATATATAATTAATGCTGGTCTACCAGTATCTCTAAAGTATTCACCTATACATGCGCCCGAGAATGGAGCAAATACTTGCATTGGTGCAGGATCTGATGCATTTGCTGCAACTATAACAGTGTAATTTAAAGCACCTTTTTCCTCTAGAGTTTTAGCAATTCCTGCAACTGTAGATGCCTTTTGGCCTATTGCAACATAAATACAAAAGACGGGCTCTCCAGCATCGTAAAATTCTTTTTGGTTTAGAATTGTATCAATACAAACAGTTGTTTTACCAGTCTGCCTGTCTCCAATTACTAATTCTCTTTGGCCTCTTCCAATAGGTATCATGGCATCGATTGATTTGATTCCTGTTTGCAGTGGCTCATTAACTGGTTGACGGTAAATAACACCTGGAGCTTTTCTTTCGATTGGCATATCAAAAAGCTCTCCTTCAATAGGACCTTTTCCATCAATTGGATTTCCGAGTGTATCAACAACACGTCCAAGAATTTTTTCTCCAACCTTAATGGATGCAATCTGATTAGTTCTTTTAACAGCATCACCCTCTTTGATTCCTTTAGAAGGCCCAAACAAAACAATCCCAACATGATCCTCTTCTAGGTTTAGAACCATTCCTTGAAGACCATTATCAAAAGAGACCAGCTCACCATATTCTGCATTTGTTAGACCATAAACACGTGCGATTCCGTCTCCTACCTCAAGTACGGTTCCAACTTCGTCAAATGATGTTTGAATATCTGCTGACTCTAATTGTTTTTTTAGTAAAGCTGATACTTCAGCTGGTTTAATTTTTTGCATTTTTTATAATTTTTAATTTTTTCATAATTAATTTGCTGCTTTTAGTTGTTTCTTCATTTTATCTAATCTCTTTTTAACACTTGCGTCTAGTCTTTTGTTCTCATAGTCTAATATAAATCCGGCAATTAAAGACTTGTCATGCTGTGTGGTTAATTTAATTTTATCATTTTTTATTGACTGCAAATACTCCATAACAGAGCTTTCAAGATCTTCAGAAACTTTAACAGCAGTAGTTACAGTAACTTCAACAATGCCTTTTTGCACGTTGTATTGTTTTACAAATCCATTACAGACATCCAAAAGCAAATCAACTCGATTATTTTGAGATAAAAGATTTATTAAACTTAAAGTGTTAGGCAAAGACTCAAATGTTAAATCATTTAAAACTTTTTTCTTAATATCTTTTGATATAGTAGGGTTAGATATAAAACTTCTTAGTTCCTCTGAGTTTTCCAGGGTTTTAATTAAAGACACAATTTCTTCAAAAAGAATATCTAAATTATTGCTTTCAATTCCATAGCTTATAAGAGCCTTTGCATATCTTTTAGAAGAAGTTTCTAAACCCATGATTACTAATCAAATTTTTTCTCTTTTAATAATTTATTTATATAGTCTTGATGATTTTTGTTATCATCAAGTTCCTGCTCTAAAACTTTAGATGCAATATCAATAGAAAGGTCTGCAACTTGATTTTTAATTTCATTCATTGCTGATCTTTTTTCATTTTCGATTGATGTGCGAGCCTGTGCTAAAATATTTTCAGCTTCCAATCGTGCATCAAGTTTTGCTTTCTCAACAAGCTCCTTCCCAGATTGCTTAGCTTGATTAATCATAGCATCACTCTCAACCCTAGCTTCTTGTAGAATTTTTTTATTTTCAGCTTGAAGATTTTCCATTTCTTTCTTTGCCTCTTTAGCAGAATTTAAAGAATCTCTTATAGATTTCTCTCTTTCATTAATGGTGTCTAATATTGGTTTCCAAGCAAATTTTCTTAATAAGAAAATTAGAGTTACAAATATTAACGTCTGCCAGAAAAAAAGACCAGATGAAAATTCACTTATTAATTTTTCCATAAATTAATAAGTTTAGTTAACTGCGAATAAAGCTGCAAAAGCAATCCCCTCGACAAGAGCTGCAATTACAATTGCTGCTACAAGAATTTTGTTGGAAGCATCAGGCTGTCTACCAATTGCATCCATTGCTCCACGACCAATAAGACCAATTCCAATTCCTGTTCCGATAATTACAAGTCCTGCTCCGACTATTTTAGGTATTTCCATTTTTATTTGTTTTAATTATACATTTATTTTAAAGTTAATGATCGTCCTCCTGAACTGCAAAACCAAAGTATAGGGCTGATAAAAGAGTAAAGATATACGCTTGTAGAAGAGCTACTAAAACTTCAATTATTGAAATAAAGAAAACAAGGACAAGTGATAAGCTAGACCCGACTAAATTTTTAAAAATAAAAATCAATCCTATCAAGCTATAAAGTACTATATGACCTGCAAGAATATTTGCATATAACCTTATCATTAAAGAAAAAGGTTTAATAAACACTCCCAAAAGTTCAATTGGTGCCAAAAGGGGTTTCAACCATACTGGAACACCTGGCATCCAAAAAATGTGCTTCCAATATGTTTTATTTGCTGTAAGGTTTGTAATCAAAAAAGTTATTAAGGCTAGTCCAAATGTTACAGCTATATTACCTGTTACATTAACCCCCAATGGGCTTAAACCTAATAAATTTAAAAACCAGATAAAAAAGAACAATGTAAGTAAGAAGCTCATATACTTTTTGTAATGATGTTCACCTATACTTGGAATTGCAATCTCATCTCTAATTAATAAAACAATTGGTTCAAAAAATCTACCAATTCCAGATGCAATTTGATTATTTTTCTTGTAAGATTTAGCTAAAGATGTAAATAACCAAAACATTAATACTGAAATTAACAAAATTGAGAAAACACTCTTTGTAATTGACATGTCAAGGGGCATTGCATTGGTTACATTTCCCTTTTCATCATATGAAATATATCCCTCTGAATTTGTTTCATATATTTTACCATGATAGAGTTTATAGTATTTCCCAGATGCGTTAACCACAGTTTTTCCATGATCTAACTTGGAAGACATAAAAAACTTAACACCGTCATCTATCAATATAACTGGAAGTGGGAATCCATAATACTTTTTCTTACCAGTTTTTTTATCTTTCGTTGAAAAGAGTGAAAAATCATGAGAATCTTGAACGTGATGATATATATATTCGGTAATTTCTTCCTGAAGAGTCAACTCTTTTTCTTCTTCTTTTGCATCTAAAAATGAGGCAGACAAAAATAATATAGAAAGAAAAAAATATCTGCTTTTAGTATATATCATACTTAAACTAAGTACATTAAGTTTTGCGCGACAAATGTAATATATAAATACATATTTATAAAATCATTTGAGGTCAAAATTTAAAAAGTTATTTTAAATTTTTTGTCTGAGAGATTATTAAATAAATAATCAAAATTATACCAAATAATGATAGGGTAAGAGTAAATTGGTTTGATTCGGTTTGAAAGTAGGAATCACTATATTTTCCAAGTCTTGTCAAAACAAACATTACTATGGCAATTTGAAAAAATAAACTGGAAAATATAAGCCAGGCTTTAGGCTGTTTTTTCACGAGGATTGTTGAAGTTTGTTATCTTTTTTAGTGGTGCTATTTCAGAGTCATCATTCTGCATAGATGACTTTGCATTAAAAATTGCTCCAGACTCAACAATCAACTTTGACATAACAACATCCCCATAAACTTCACCTGAAGATCTAATTGATAGTAAATCGTCAACATGGATGGTTCCTTTAAACTTACCCTCAATATCAGCAGATGAACATACAATGGTTCCATCAATATTTCCGTTTTTACCTATTACCACTTTACCTTTAGTCTCAATATTTCCTTCAAAAGAACCATCAACTCTAAAGTCAGACTCTGAGTTAAAATTACCTATGAAGTTGGTGTTTTTTTCAATGGTGTTACAGCTAGCTGATAAATCGTAATTTTTCATTTTCATAAAAATTGGGATTAAATCTACAATTTTATTTTTAATAAATAGCTAATTTATTAGTAATATTGCGCTGATAATCAATATATATATGTCAAAAAAAATTAAAATTATTTGTGATGAAATGGAATATAATATAGAAATGGTAGATGATAAAACCATTCTAGATCTTGCGCTTGAAAATGATATTGATGCTCCTTATTCTTGTCAAGGTGGAATCTGCAGCACATGTTTAGCAAAGATAATTAAGGGATCTGTAAATATGGATAATAATCAAATTCTTACAGATGATGAAGTTGAAGATGGATATATATTAACTTGTCAAGCAAGGCCAAGCTCTAGTGAAGTTGAAGTTAGTTATGATGAGGTCTAGTATCCTCTAAGATTTTTAATGCCTTCTCAATTATTTCTTTTGGTTCAATAGATCTAAATGCACTTTCGTATCCTTTTGGAACTTTATTTCCAAATATTGAAGTTGGAATTAATGGATATAGGTTCCTGTCAATCATTATTGAATTTTCGATAGATTGGTCAAATGGCATGAAGCCACAAAATGGGTGAGTCATTCCCCATATTGTTAACACTGGAATTCCGCAATTTGCTGCAAGATGACCATTTGCTGAGTCCATTGAAATCATAAGATCGATGTAATTAATAATATTTATTTGTTGACTTAAGCTATAGCGCTTAGAAACATTATAAGCATTTTCATAAGCTTTATCCCAGATCTCAATTTGTTTTAGCTCGTTAACTCCTCCACCAAAAAGATAAACGCTGTGATTCTTTTGAAGATATGCTATTACATTTTGCATTAGGTCAAGAGGGTAGCTTTTTCCTGCATATGATGCAAAAGGTGCAACTCCAATAATATGTTTATTTTGGCATAAAGAAAGCAGTTTTTGTTCTTCGGCATAAGTATCTAAATAAGGTTTTACTGGATACTCATGATTAACTAAATCAACTGGAAACCCTAATCTCCTAAAAACATCACAATACCTATATTGAACTGGTGTTAATGGTTTAAATATTTTATTTTTTTTTCTTGTTAGCTTTTTACGATCAGTCCTTCCCTTAACGATAGATTGGACTTTTTTGAAAGATAATTTAAATAGAAAGTTTAGAACTTTTGTCCTTAAAACATTATGTAAGTCTGCAACTGATTTAATGTTTTTTTTTCTAAGTACTTTAAATAACTTAATTAAGCCTTTTGGGCCACTGAATTTCTCATTAAATTCTACTCCTATAAACTCTAAATTATGAAATTCATCAAATAGTGGCTTAGCATAATTTCTGGAAACAAATATGATTTTTTGATTAGGATAAGTCTTAAAAAAAGCTCTTAATACAGGTATAATCATGGCTATATCACCAAGAGCAGAGAACCTATAAACTAGAACAGATTTATCCTTTGACTGAATCATCTTTTTTATACAAAACAGGGTTTAATGATTCATCATTATACATTTTCATTTGCTTATAAACTCTCATTTTCTTAACGCCTGTTGACAAATCAATTAATAATTGATCTATTGATTCCGAAAGATCTTCTCTCTGTTCAATTAGAACTTCTAGCTTTTTTTTACAATTATTTCTATGCTCATGTGAAACATCTGCTCTTTCAGACTCCTCTTTCATATGATATATTTTTAGAATTAATATAGAAAGTCTGTCTAAAGCCCAGGCAGGACTTTCAGTATTTACTTTTGAATCAGTTTTTGGACTTACATTAGAATATAACTTTAAAAAATAAGAGTCTATATACTCTACCATCTCTGTTCTATTCTGGTTAGAACTGTCAATAAGTCTCTTAAGTTTCATACCTTCCTTTGGGTTTATATCTGGGTCTCTTATAATATCTTCATAGTGCCACTGAACAGTATCAATCCAATTCTTTTTATATAGCAAATGCTCAAATTCCTTTTTTTCATATGGATTAAAAGCTGGTCTGTTAATGTCATCGTGAACATGATAATCATCTACAGATTTTACAAATACTTTAATAGCAAGTGAGCTTATTGCGGTTTTTGTCATATTAAAAAGTTAAAAGTTGCAATAGATGCAATTAACAATACAAAGATAAAGTTTACATATAAACTCTTTATTTTTTTTACAAAAATTTGAGATATAAAATAAACAAGGGGAAGTGAAAGGTAATGAAATTCTGAACCACCTATTTGTTGATCCACAGAAAAGAGTAAGGAAGTTAATATAATAAACAATACACCTACAATATCTAGAATTCTTCTTCTTAAGCCATAGGTTCTATAGAATTTAATAATAACTGATATTATATATAATATAAACACAATTAATATAGGGGCGTAAGAATATGTTAGATTAAATTTATAATCATCGATAACTTGAAATTGATCTCCAAATAAGTATGAAGCAAAAAAATAACTATCTAATGATAGAGAAGATAAAAGTACATACCCTGTTAATAAAACAATAAGTGGAGTCATAAAAAGGATTATAAAATATTTTAAATCTTTCTTAATGTTTGTTGTTAGTAAAATTAATAGCGGGAATAAAAAAATAATTAGGTTGTCCAAAATTATCAAAGAGGAAAAGCTTAAAAGAATGATTGCATCAAATAATCTTTTAATTTTTTTTGTATTATTTGTTAGCTCAAAAAATATTCTCATATTTCTCCATGCTGTCCATATAGCAGTTGAGGATAAAATAAATTTTAAATCGACAGACTCAATTGGATAGCACATAACAACTAATGGATATAATAATAAATGGTATCCATTCCTGTTTGACCTTTCAACAGTATACTGTCTGGTTACTGTGTCAATAGAATAGTTAGAGAGCATTAGTGCTCCAAAAATTAAAAGACCATTTAAAAATTTCGATTCGAAAAAAGACCATTTAATTTCAAGTGTTAAGTAATAATAAGTAACTACTAATAGTAGCAAAGAGGAGATTCCAACTGAGGTAAAAGAAAATTTTTGAAATGTCTTTGCAATCATAATTCAATGTGTTAATTTTGTTATATAAATTTAATCATGTTTAAGGATTTTTTCTACTCTCTTTCATGGCTCTTTAAAGAAGTCCTCTTTTTACCCTTTGATCTTTTAAGGAGCATCCAGCTTGACAGTTGGTATCTTGCAAATATTATAAGCTGGTCTTTCATATTAATTGGAATAGCTGGCGCTGCTTATTGGCTAAAGAAGTTGAAGGAGTTTGATGACAATGATGAAGAAAATAATGACATTACTTCTCATTCTTTTCTAAAGTAAGTCAAAGCCTATATCCTTTCTGTAATTCATCCCATCAAATTTTACTTTATTAATTTGATAATAAGAGTTTTTAAGAGCTAATTCAAAGTTGTTTCCCATTGATGTTATTGCTAAAACTCGTCCACCGCTCGTTATAAATAAATTACTATTTTTTTTAGTTCCTGCATGAAATACTGACACTTCAGATAGGTCATCTAAACCCTCTATAGTTTTTCCTTTTTCATATGACTCTGGATAACCCCCTGAAACTAATATAACTGTTGCAGCATGCTTATCACTTATTGATAATTGTATATCGTTGAATTTTGATGTCCCCATTGAGTCAAAAAGCTCAAGTACGTCATTTTTCAATCTAGGAAATACAACCTCTGTCTCTGGATCTCCCATCCTAACATTATATTCAATAACATATGGCTCATCGTTAACTTTTATTAGTCCTATAAAAACAAATCCATTATATTTCATGTTTTCCTTGAAAATACCATTAATTGTAGGTTTAATTATTTTATTTTGGATCTTAGAGAAAAGTTTATCGTCAAGAAAAGGGACAGGAGAAATAGCCCCCATACCACCAGTATTTAGACCCCTATCTCCTTCTCCTATCTTTTTATAGTCTTTGGCAAAAGGTAAAACTTTGAAATTTTCTCCATCTGTTAATACAAAGCATGAAAGTTCAATTCCATCAAGAAATTCCTCAATAACGACTTTAGTAGACGAGTCTCCAAATTTTTTATCTAGAATCATACTTCTTAATTCCGATTTAGCCTGGTCTAAATCTTTTAATATTAAAACTCCTTTTCCTGCAGCTAAACCATCTGCCTTTAAGACATATGGTGGGCTCATACTCTCTAAAAAAATATCAGCTTGATTTATATTGCGGATAGAAAAAGTTTTGTGTTTTGCTGTTGGTATATTATACTTTTCCATGAAGTCTTTAGCAAAATCTTTACTGCCTTCAAGAAGCCCCGCCCGTTTGCTTGGAGCAATAATTTTTACATCCTTGAGTTCAATATTAGATTTGAAGAAGTCATAAATACCATTAACTATTGGATCCTCTGGCCCTACAAACACCAACGAGATTTTATGTTCTAATGTAACTTTCTTGATAAGCTCAAAGTCATTGACATCTCCCTCAATATTTTCTGCTAATAACCCTGTTCCTCCATTCCCTGGGAGTGCATATATTTTTGAACATTTATTACTATATGAAATACTTGTTATTATTGCATGCTCTCGACCACCAGAGCCTATAACTAGAACTTTCATTGACTTTTAAATTTGTTAATTGTTTGCTTTAACTTTTGACTATAGATATTATGGTTTTTCATATTCTTAACATCCTCTAAATTAGTGATAAAAAAGTCCTTAAGGTAAACTGTGTGAAAATAATTTTTTAAACCAGATAATCTCATTTTATGATTTGTGTGCTCTAATCCCTCATCAATAAATATGACCTTTAACCCCATCGATAAAGCTGGCAAAGCAGCATGAATTCTAGAAGTAATTATTATCTCGCTTTCAGCAATTTTATTAAGCATCTCGTCTGCCAGAGCTATCCCTTCAGATTGCGAATTAATTGGGTTTTTTGTTATTTGAGAATGCCTTTTTATTTCAAATTTTTGCTTGTATAAGTATCTATTAAATTTTTGCAACTTAATTTTATAATTTAAAAATCTTAACGGATATTTGATTAAAGAGACTAGGAATTTTAATGGAGATTTATAATCTAAAGATGGTTTAAGTCTGTCAAAAGCTCCTATCACAATTATACCCCTGGGTCTTGGCTTGTTGAGATATTTTCCTCTTTCTATCCCCAATGTTACACATGATGAAAAATAGGCATTGACTCCATTCTTAACTAAAAGGTCCCGAGTGTAATAGTCTCGACATCCTATTGGTTCGTGTTGTTTAAAGTAATCAATTGATTTTTGGTTTATAAATGTCTTTACTATAGAAGGATTGATGTGAAAAGATATAAATAATGGATTAATATTGTTGCTTGGTGGCCAGTTATTTGGATTCTCCATAAACCAACCATTAATTATTGTTTTTATTGGATCACCTTTATAATTGTTAAGTTTTTCTCTTTCTAGGATTTTAATGTTTTGCTTATTTAAAATATCTATAACAGCTTTTGTTTGAATATAGTCTCCTATATTCCTAGATCCACTAAACCCTAATACCCCTATTTCCATTAATCAATATTTTCTTTTATTTTTTCAATACGTCTTGATATATCAAATTTTGATATTATTCTATTCCTTGCCCGTTTTGACTCTTTTTCTCCTATGCCAGACAAAATAAAGTCTTTTACCTTTGGTAGATCTTTTTCAGTATCAAATAAAATTCCTGTGGTGCCAATTATATCTGGAATTCCAAAAACTCGCGAGCCTATCGGGAGACATCCACATAGCATAGCTTCACAGACTGAATTAGGTAGCCCCTCTAATCGAGATCCCTGAAAATAAAATTTATGCTTACAATAGAGATCTTTCATTTGAGTTTTAGTTTGAACTCCGATTACATTTACATTAGGGCTTAGGTTTATAAAGTTATCAATTTGAATCTTTGTTTCGCCAACAATTGTAAAAGTGACTTCTGGAACTAAAGATGCTAATTTGTTAAAAATCTTTAAACCCTTAATGTTTATAACTCGTTCATCCGAGAAAAAGGCGGCTGTCAACACCCCTGTTTTTTGATTGTTCGAGTCATAATTCCAAAATCTGGCATCATACCCTGTTTTGATTTCCTTGATTAGAAGCTTTTTATGATTAGAAAAATTCCTAACTCCAGATACAATATTAAACTTCTCTTTAGCATACCCACATCCTTTCTCCAAAGATTTATGGACTACCCATATTTCACTAACTAAACTATAGTTAATTTTAGCCAACATAGACCTAATTCCTTTTTTGAAAAATAAACCGTGCTTGTTCTTCTTATCTACTATAGCATCATATCCACCAACAATGATAATAGATTTTTTTAAAAAAAGCTTTGAAAAAATAATTGGTATAAACGCATGATAATCATTAAACCAGATAATTACTATTCTCGAACGAGATACATAACAAACTGACTTTATTTTTTCTCTTATCCTGTTTATTACAAAAGATAACATTGTTTTCTTTGGTGTGGATTGTATTTGAAAAACATTATACTCTAGCGCCTCTAGAATTGAAATGTCAGATTTAACAAAACTTCTTTTAATTGTATAAACTATCGTTGCATTCTTTTTCAAGAGTTAAAAGCATTTAATTTATCAGCAATTTTTCTGTCATTTGAAAGCCTAGGAACTTTATTTTGACCCCCTAATCTTCCAATTGATTTCATATAATCGTTAAACCCTCCTTTTTTAACTGAAATTACCTTTAAGGGTTCTATTATTCCTCCATGAATCAGATCTTTGTAATAAATGTTTTGATTAAGCATTTCCGATTCTAAAGTTTTCGAGAAGATCTTTATATCATCTGGATGGGTTTCAAATTCTACATACCACTCATGGCAGGGAAGCCCTTCTTTTGGATTTATATTGGGTGCAACAGTAAACTCTCTAATTGTTATATTATGATTATTTGTAGCAATCTTCATTGACTTTTCCACTTCTTCTGAAATAACATGTTCTCCAAATGCTGATAAAAAATGTTTAATTCTTCCCGAAACAATTATTCTGTATGGTTTAGTTGAAGTAAATTTTACAGTATCTCCAATGTTATAGCCCCAAAGACCTGCAGAAGTAGATATAATCAATAAATAATTAACATTGACTTGCACATCTTTTAGTGTAATTCTTTCATATTTACCTTTTAAAAAATCTTTAGCTTTAATGAATTCATAAAATATATCATTATTCAACAATAGTAATAAATCAGTTTTGTCATCAATGAAATTATCTTGATAGCCGAAAAATCCTTCTGATGCTGGAAAGGTTGCTATTGTATCGATCTTTTTTCCAAATAATTTATCAAATGTTGATTTGTATGGATCAAAGCTTACGCCTCCATATACATATAGTGACAAGTCAGGAAAGACTTCCTTTATTGTTTTTTTTTCATTAGATACAATCTTTTCAAAATACATTTGGACCCATGATGGTATTCCTGCTATAATTGTCATTTTTTCTCCAACTGTTTCTTTAATTATAGCATCAACTTTTTTCTCCCAATCCTCAATACTGTTGGTTTTCCATGAGGGTTTTCTGTTATTTAAAAATAGTTTTGGAATATAGTGAGCGCTAATACCTGAAAGTCTACCAATAAAAACACCGTTTTTTTTGTCTAATTTAGGGCTGCCTTGAAGAAACATATGTTTTCCGCTTATTGGACTGTAGTTTTTTGTCTTTAAAAAATAATTTAAAAGTGCATCTCTTGCTGAATTGATGTGAGTTCGAATTGATTCTTTTGTTATTGGAATGTATTTTGCGCCTGACGTAGTCCCGCTGGTTTTAGCAAAATAAAGAGGTTGTCCAGGCCATAGGATGCTCTTTTCTCCTGCAACAACTTTGTCAACATAAGGTTTTAAAGCTTCATAATCTCTGATTGGAACTTGATTTTGAAAATCCTTATAATTTTTTATGCTTGAAAAGCTGTGATCTTTACCAAACTCTGTGTTGATTGCTTTTTTTAATAATTTATTAAACGTTTGATTTTGAGATTCCAGTGGATTTGAAATCCATTTATTATTTCGTTTTTTAACTAGTCTAGCTAAAAGTATTGTAATTAAAGTTTTCATTTAAAACTCAATATAGCTTTGGGGGTCAACTGGCTCACCTTGATACCATAATTCGAAATGAAGATGAGGGCCTGTTGTTAGCTCTCCAGTATTTCCGGTAAAAGCAATTATTTCTCCCGTCCCAACTCTGTCTCCTTGACTTTTAACAATAGAAGAATTATGCTTATAGATTGATGTCAAGCCATTTAAATGTTCAATTATAATTACAAATCCTGTTTCTGAAGTCCATTCAGAGAATACAACAATTCCTTCGCTGATAGAATGAACAGGAGAGTTCTCGGGCATAACAATATCAACTCCATAATGTTTGCTATTTATATCAAAAGCTGATGAAAGACCTCCTTTTGCTGGAGGAAAAAGTACAGCTGTAAATCTCTCTCCTTTAATATCAAATGCATTATACTTGTCTTCCTCCTCAACCAAAGCTCTTAACAACGAGTCTTCCTGATTTGTATCTACAATCTTTAACTCCGTGACCCTGTTTTCATTGCTACTTAAGTTTTCGTCCAACTCTTCATATGAAATATTGCCAGATAATAAGTCTTTTAGTGAGTTGATATAATTACCTTGTTGTATGTAAAGACTTTCCAATGAATCAAGTTTCATTGAATTCTCAACTGCATTTTGCCTTAACTCAATACTAGTATAACCTCTAAAATATTCCTTAAGAGGGGTAAAGTATATTAGTAAAAAAGAGGCAGATAAAACGAATAGAAAGACAATGAAGGAAGATAAAACAATATTAAGTGATGATGAAGACATGAGCTTCTTCCTTTCAAGTGTTTTTTCATTTACTAGAAGTATGTGATACCTCTCAGAAAGTTTGTCTAGTAGAGTATGTTTTTTCTTTTTAGGCATTAATGCAAATATATGTATACTTCGGCATAAGTTATTATATGATTAATAAATTCACTTTACAAAAAATAATTCAGTAAATTTGTATTAAGAACTAAGTTCAATAAATATTTAAATATGATAGGTGGACCTCAAATTATTTTAATAATTATCGTTGTTCTGTTACTGTTTGGTGGTAGAAAGATTCCTGAGCTTATGAGAGGACTTGGAAGCGGTATAAAGGAGTTTAAAAAAGCTACTAAGGAAGAAGACGAAGATTCAAAGGAATAATAGCTCTATTTAGCAATTTCCATTGTTGTTATTATAGTGTTTAATTCAAACATATAGTCTCTCTTGCTTTCTGATGGTGCAAACGAAAAACCCTCAATAACAATATTTCTTTTATTTATTGTGTCTCTTATAATATAATTGATATATGGCCCTGCCATAAAATCATTTTGAACCTCCCATGTGCCCTTTGTTAATATTGCATCAAGATTATTAACTTTTGTTTTATAGTAATAGGGAAGGTATGCTCTTTCCGTAATCATATATGAGCCTGGAACTCTACCTGGAACATATATTTTTCCAATTGAATCTCTTATTGCAGGTATTCTTTCTTCTATTTTTTTTAGATCAATATTCAGTGGCAATGTATATGCAATAATATTAAGATGTCCTTTTACTACCTGTTTTTCAATCCAAAGAAAATTTGTTGTGTCTTTAACTGTAGAATATGCGTCTGGAAAAGTAAGGTTAATTCCAAAACGATCTTCAAGTTGGGGATCATCGTTTAGAGACTTTCTCATTCTACGAATTTTTTCAACTCTTTCATTTTCAGAAATCGATCTTAATAAAAGATCCTTATTTTCATCAAAATAAAAATTTATCACCCCCTCATCTTCACCGGTTATTATAGCTGCTATTTGTGGTCTTGCCCACAAATTTTTAATTAACCTAAAACCTTGGCCTGTTGTGTCTTTTCTAAAGACAATTATATTTCTACTACTTCTTGCGAAGCCTTTAAATATTGATGGCTGTATATAATACAAATCATATTTAGGTTCGTCAAACGGCAGTCCTTCGTATGGCTCAGTCAAAGATTCCTTGATGTTGTTTCCAAGACTTCCCTCCCATAAACTATTGTTCATTACAATAGTTAAGGCATTAATATTACCATTTGATTCTGGAACGTATGGTTTGGAACTGTCTGATTGACATGAAATGAAAAGCATCCAAGATAAGATAATTAAAAAGTTGTTTCTTTTATTCATTGCATCAAAGCCTTTACGCCTGGAAGAATCTTTCCCTCTAAACTTTCTAAAAGAGCTCCTCCTCCAGTTGAAATATAGCCAACCCACTCCTCTTTTCCAAGCTTTTTTAATGCTGCTATTGAGTCTCCCCCTCCAACTATTATATTAATTCCTTTTTCTTTTGCTTCTCTAAGAGAGTTACATATTGATCTTGTTCCATCAGAAAATAAATCCTTTTCAAAAACTCCCATAGGTCCGTTCCAAAAAATTGTATTACTTGTTAGAATTTCTTGATTAAAAATTTCCATAGACTTTTTTCCAATATCTAGCCCCATCCATCCTTCCTGTATCTCTTTTGAATTAAAGGTTGAGATTTGATCGTTATTATCAAAGTCTTTTGAAGCTTTTGTGTCTAAAGGCAAAATTATTTTTTTATCTAATCTTTGTGCTAAACTTAAAATTTCCTTTGCATTGGTAATTAGTTCATTTTCTAACAGAGAGTTTCCAATTTGTCCTCCTTTTGCTTTAATAAAAGTGTATGCCATTCCTCCTCCAATTATAATTTTATCTACGTTCCTAATCAGGTTATACAGAATACCCAGTTTACTTGAGACTTTTGCCCCTCCCAAAATTGCAAGAACAGGTTTTTTGCCATTATTAGCAATTTGATTTATTGCCTCAAGCTCTTTTTGAAGAAGCTTACCTGCAAATTTTTTGTTATCAAAATATTCAGTAATTACCGCTGTTGATGCATGTTCTCTATGACAAGTTCCAAAAGCATCATTTACATAAATATCCCCTAGTTTTGCAAGGTTCTCAGCAAACACTTTGTCCCCTAAAGTTTCTTCTTTATAAAAACGAAGATTTTCCATAAGAATAATACTTCCTTGATCTAATTTAGATATCGCTTCCTGTGCACCCTGGCCAATACAATCTTCATAGAAAAATACTGGCTGGTTTAATACCAAAGAAACTGTGTCTACTATTTTTTTTAGAGAAAATTTTTTTTCTTTTCCTTTTGGTCTTCCAAGATGAGATATTAAGATACATGTTCCTCCTTTTTCTAGAATTAAATCAACTGTCTCTTTACATGCCATAATTCTCGTAGTATCAGTTACATTGTCATTATCGTCTAATGGGACATTTAAATCAACTCTTACAATTACTTTTTTGTTTTTTAAGTCTTGTTTTTCTAGATCGGACATTTTAATATTATTTTGTCGACAAAGATATAATATGATATATATTTGAGTATGAATTTAGATAAGATTTTAGGTCAAGGACATATTAAAGAAAGGATCTATGATTCAATTCAAAAAAAAAATTTTCCTCAATCAAAGATTCTTGTAGATAAAGATGGGTATGGTGGTTTGAATTTCGCTATTGAAATTGCTCGAGAGCTTTTAAATCAAAAAAACTCTTTTAAAGGAGATGTTTTGGATCATCCTGATTTACATTTTTCATTTCCAACTTTTACGTCTGTTAAAGATACTGAAACTCTCTATGCTGAATGGATATCTTTTATTAAACAATTTCCTTTCTCTAATTTTCAAAAATGGTCAAGTTTTATTGGTAACACAACTTCTCAAGGATCTATAAAGGTCCCTGAAGTCGATAAAATTCAGAAGAAAGCAGTTCTTAAACCATTTCTAGGAGGAAATAAAGTCTTTATTTTATGGGGTTCTGAAACAATGATGCCTCAAACCTCTAATAAGCTTTTAAAAATATTAGAAGAACCGCCTATTAACACATATTTTATTTTAATAACTAATAGTTTACAGAATCTTTTGCCTACAATAATATCAAGATGTCAAATTTCAAACCTTGGACCTGTTGAGCATGATGAGCACAAACAATTTTTAGAAAGTTTAGTTAGTGATATTGACTATGATTTAATTGTAAAGTCCTCTAGAGGAAGTATTTCAAGGGCGTTAAACTATATAGATGAGGATTATTTGTCAATCTCTCATGAACAAAATTTTATTGATTGTTTAAGGTTTGCCTTTCTTGCAAAAAAAAGTAAAAAAGCTGTTTTGGCTCTTACCAAATGGTCTGACGAAATTTCTAAGAACTCTAGAGAACAACAAAAAGAATTTCTCTGTTTTTGTTCCTTTCTTATTAGGGAAGCTATGCTTATAAGCTATAAATCTGAAAACCTAACTTCTTTTGTTTCAAATTCAGATTTCAAAGTAGGTAAGCTTTCTCCATTCGTTCACAGTAAAAATTTAATTGAAATAATTGACTTAATCGAGGATTCACATTACTCCATTTCAAGAAACGTTAATTCTAAAATTGTTTTCACTTCGTTTGCAATTAAAATGACAAAACTTATTAATACTCCTGAAGATTAATTTCTTTTAAAGACATAAAACGAGGAAGAGTATTTAGACGTAAAAAGTGCTAATATATTTGAAATAGAACCAATGACTAATGCATTAATCCATGGAAAAATAGATTTTTTGTATTTCGACGAGAGGTATGATACATAGTAAGAATCCAGCCACAAAGGGTGTTTAGAAATTAAACTAAACCCTTTTTCTTTCATGAGATTTTCTAAAGAATTATGATTAAAATGATATAAGTGTCTGGGGACATCCCAAGCAGCCCAATGTTTTCGATATACTTTTGAATCAAAACTATCTCTATTTGGAACTGCCAAAACTAGAGCGCCGTTATGTTTTAATATTTTTTCTATTCTAATTATTGTCTTATTAATATCTGGAACATGCTCTAGAACATGCCACATCATAATCACATCATGCTGATTATCAATTACTTGTAAGCTTTTTGGTTTATTAATTATTGGATCATATACCTGAACATTTATCTTCTTTTTTTTCAAAAATTTAGCAAAATGTCCATCACCAGACCCATAATCTAAAATTATACTTGATGGTTGTAGGATTTTATGTAAAACTTTTAACTTATAGGAAAACATTATGTTTTGTGAGAGCATGTAAAAAAAAGAGAGAACACCTTTCTTTTTATTATGAGGGAGATAATTTTCATTTTCATAATATTTGTTGTAGTTGTGATTATTCGCTACATCTGTCCAAACAATATTAGTGTTATTATCAAGGAAAAGGTTGAAGTGCTCGTTCGAAGCAACGTAATCTTTTGTTCTTAAAACCATTCTGTCTTTTTTGAGTGACTGTTTCACGTGGAACTTTTATCGACCCATCTTAACAAGCAGAACACTAATGTCGCTAGGATTAATACCGCTAATTCTTGATGCTTGAGAAAGTGTGGATGGTCTAATTTTATTTAATTTTTCTTTTGCTTCATGGGATAGGGAAGCTAAGGGATCATAATCGAAATTATCTGGAATCTTAATATCTTCTAATCTTTGAAGTTTGTCGGCGTTTGCCTTCTCTTTTTCTATGTAACCTTTATATTTTATTTGAATCTCCGTCTGATCTAAAACTTCATTGTCTAGTTTATTTTCTTGAATATAATTTTCAACAGTGGCCAATTTTCTTATATCCTGCTGCTTAACATTAGGCCTTGAATATATTTTATCTATTTTTCCTTTCTGTGGCACAGGTTCATAGTTTACTGATTTTAGAATTTTATTAACCTCGTCTAACTCAAAGCTTGTTTCATTAAGAAACTTAACAAAGCCCTGTACTTCTTCGTTTTTCTTTTGAACTCGGTCATATCTTTCCTCCTTTGCTAATCCGATTTTGAATGATTTCTCTGTTAGTCGAATATCTGCATTGTCTTGCCTAAGAAGAGTCCTGTATTCTGCTCGCGACGTAAACATTCTATACGGCTCCTCTGTACCTTTTGTAATTAAATCATCAATCAAAACACCTATATAGGCTTGACTCCTTGTTAATATTAATGGCTCTTTTTCAAATACTTTAGAAACAGCATTAATACCTGCCATTAAACCTTGTGCTGCAGCCTCTTCGTAGCCAGTTGTACCATTAATCTGTCCAGCAAAAAATAAATTTTTTATTAACTTGGTTTCAAGAGTAAGAGTTAATTGAGTTGGCGGAAAATAATCATACTCTATAGCGTACCCCGGTCTAAAAAACTTAACATTTTCAAAACCTTTAATTTTTTTGATAGCAGCATATTGAACATCTTCTGGCATTGAAGTTGAAAACCCGTTGACATATACTTCTACAGTGTTTTCTCCCTCTGGCTCTACAAATATTTGATGTCTGTCCTTTTCTGCAAACCTATGTATTTTATCCTCTATTGAAGGGCAGTACCTTGGGCCTGTACTGCTTATACTACCGTTAAACATGGGTGATCGATCAAAAGATTCAGACATAATACCATGGACCTCGCTATTTGTATAAGTTATATGACAGCTTATCTGATCCTTTAGGGGTTGAATACTTTCGAGATAACTAAATTTGGATGGGTTCTTATCACCTGGTTGCTCCTCCATAACGCTATAATCTAATGTTCTTCCGTCGACTCTTGGCGGGGTTCCTGTTTTCATTCGACCAGATTTAAAACCATAAGACTCGAGGTCAGCCGTAATACCTGTAGAAGACTTTTCTCCGACCCTTCCTCCGCCGAAATTTTTATCGCCAACATGTATTAATCCATTTAAAAATGTTCCATTTGTTAAAATGACAGACTGAGAATATATTTTATTACCCAGGCCTGTAACCACTCCTTTAATTGTGTTTTTTTCTACAATTAAACCAACAACCATGTCCTGATAAAAATCAAGGTTTGGCGTGTTCTCTAGCATCTCTCGCCATTTGAGAGCGAATTTAGCTCTATCTGATTGAGCCCTTGGACTCCACATTGCAGGTCCTTTTGATTTATTGAGCATTTTAAACTGTATGGCTGTTAAGTCTGAAACGACCCCACTGTAACCGCCAAGAGCGTCTATTTCTCGAACAATTTGGCCTTTGGCAATGCCCCCCATTGCTGGATTACATGACATTTGCCCAATAGTTTGCAGATTCATCGTTACTAAAAGTGTTTTAGCACCTAAGTTTGCAGCGGCAGCTGCAGCCTCTGCACCTGCATGACCACCACCTACAACAATAACATCATATTTAGATTCAAACATCCTGATTTGTTTCACGTGAAACTGCAAATATAAACTCTTCTTCCATTTTTCTCATAGTAGCCTT
>CABYCA010000007.1 GCA_902517365.1 uncultured Bacteroidota bacterium
ATTCCTCCTTTAACAGAAGAGAGAAGAGTAGAACTTACAAAAATAGCAAAGTTAGAATCTGAATCAGCTAAGGTAAGTATCCGAAATTCAAGAAAAGATGCAAATAATAAAATTAAAGCACTCGATATATCAGAAGATTTGAAATCCAATCTCGAAATAGATTCTCAAGAGTTAACTGATAAGTACATTAAAAAAGTTGATGAAATGTTCACTCTTAAGGAGAAAGATATTCTGACTTTATAGCACATGGACTTAATAAAGATAATAGACATATATAGCTCTCCTAATTACAATAATAAAATTATTGTAGCAGGCTGGGTAAGAGCATTTAGAGGGAATCGTTTCATTGAATTAAATGATGGTTCAACTATTCAGAATATTCAATGTGTTATTACTGACTCTGATACAAATAATAAAATAATTAAGAAAATTAATGTTGGTTCCTCCCTTAAAATTCAAGGAACTTTAATTGAAAGCATAGGGAAAGGCCAAACTTTTGAAATTGAAATTATTGATATAGAAATTCTTGGAGAATGTGACCCTGACAAATATCCTATTCAACCAAAGAAGCATAGTCTCGAGTTTTTAAGGGAGCAAGCCCACTTAAGGATAAGGACCTCAACATTTAGTGCTGTGATGAGGATTAGATCAAAACTTGCCTTCGGAGTCCATCAATTTTTTAATGAAAAAGGGTTTAAACATGTACATACTCCTATTATTACATCTAGTGATGCTGAAGGGGCCGGGGAAATGTTTCAAGTAACAACTTTAAATAATAATCAAAAAGACAAAAAAGAAGTTGACTATTCTGAAGATTTTTTTGGAAAGAAAACGAGCCTAACAGTATCAGGTCAATTAGAAGCCGAGACATATGCACTAGGTCTTGGTAATGTTTATACTTTTGGACCAACATTTAGAGCTGAGAATTCTAATACTTCAAGACACGCATCAGAATTTTGGATGATTGAACCTGAAATGGCATTTTATGATCTAAATGATAATATGCACTTAGCTGAATCTTTCTTAAAATATGTTCTTAAATATATAATGGATTCATGTAAAGAAGACATAAAATTTCTTGATGAAAGATTTATAAAGGAACAAAGTCAAAAACCGAAAAATGAGAGAGATGAGCTAGGTCTTATAGAGAAAATCAACTTTACCATAAATAATGAATTTACAAAAATCTCATATTCTGATGCTTTTGAAATTCTAAAAAACTCAAACTACAATAAAAAGAAAAAGTTCAATTATTTAATTACTAAATGGGGTTGTGATTTTCAAAGTGAACATGAAAGATTTCTTGTAGAGAAGCACTTTAAATCACCAGTAATTATATACGATTATCCATCAAAAATAAAGGCGTTTTATATGAGACTTAATGATGATGAAAAAACAGTCAGGGCAATGGATGTTTTATTCCCAGGAATTGGAGAAATAATTGGAGGTTCACAAAGAGAGGAAAGATTAAATATTCTCCAAAAAAGAATTAATGAAATGGGAATTGATAAAAAAGAATTATGGTGGTATTTAGACCTAAGAAAATATGGTACTGTTCCACACAGCGGTTTTGGGCTTGGATTTGAAAGATTAATCATGTTTTGTACTGGGATGCAAAATATTAGAGATGTAATACCCTATCCTCGAACACCAAAAAATGCTTCATTCTAATAAGAATTAATTCTTTTATTACTTTTGTTTAAGTATACTTGCATAATATGCTTAATCAAAAACTACAGTTAAAGTTATCTCAGAAGCTTTCGCCACAGCAAATTCAGCTAATGAAGCTGATTCAATTAACCACAGGTGAATTAGAACAAAAAGTTAAAAATGAAATTGAAGAGAATCCAGCACTAGAGCATGGTAACGAATCATTAGATAGTGACTCTAGTGATTTAAATTTAGAGACTCAAAGTGAAGATATTAATGTTGATGACTATCTCTCAAATGAAAATGATGATTTTAGTCAAAATTTTTACTCAACAAATGAGGAAAAGAATAATTATCAAACAAAATCATCACTAAGTTTTCATCAGTATTTAGACAATCAATCTAGAAACTTAATTTTAAATGATAGTGAAAAACCACTATGTGAATTTTTGATTGGTAGTATTGATGAAAGTGGTTATCTAAGAAGAGAAGTTGAGGATATAATTGATGATTTGGCCTTTACACAAAATATTATGACAACTAAAGATGATATAATATCTGTCTTAAAAAAAATTCAAGATTTGGATCCACCAGGAGTTGGAGCAAGATCTCTTCAGGAATGTCTATTAATTCAACTTAATAAAAAAACTAATCCGAAAGACTCAATATTAAACTCCATTAAAATAATTAAGTCCGAATTTGAATTGTTCTCCAAAAAGAAATTCACTAAGCTATCTGAAAAGTTAAATTTATCTGAAAATCATATTAAAGAAGCTATTGAAGAAATATCAAAGTTAAATCCTAAACCAGGTGGATCCATAACAAGTGAGTTTTCAAATAACTCAATTACACCTGATTTCATTTTGACAATTGAAGAGGGTGAACTATTAGTTGAATTAAATAAAAGAAATTCACCCGAATTAAGACTTTCGAACTCATACAAAAATATATTAGAGGGTTATAAAAAAGATCCGAATAAGTCAAAATCACAAAATCAGGCTATACAATTTTTAAAACAAAAACTTGACTCAGCTAAATGGTTTATAGAAGCAATTGAACAGAGGTACCAGACATTATATCAAACAGTTAATGCGATTGTAAATTTTCAAAATAATTATTTTTTGTCTGGAGAAGAATCTGATTTAAAACCAATGATACTAAAAGATATAGCAGAAAGGATTAATATGGATATTTCAACAGTATCAAGAGTAGCTAATAGTAAATATATAGATACTCCTTATGGAATTAAATTATTAAAAAGTTATTTTTCTGAAGGAATGATGAATAAAGATGGTAATGAAATTTCAACAATTGAAATAAAGAAGGTCTTAAGACAAATTATTGATAATGAAGATAAATCAAAACCTTTATCTGATATTGAATTATCTAGGAACCTCTCTGAAAAGGGTTATAAGGTTGCAAGAAGAACAGTTTCAAAATATAGAGAACAACTTGAAATGCCGGTTGCAAGACTTAGAAAGGAACTATAGTAGATAAAAGACCAGACCTAATCTAAAAAAGCTAATATTTAAATTGTCTCCATCAATAGTACTTTTATCTTTTAAAATCGGATTAAGATCATACTCTAAGGAAATATTCCAAGTATTATAGCCAGCATTTAGATATATAGAAGTTGTCCAATCATTTATTTGATCAATTTTAATTTCTGATCCGTATGAAGGGTTCGAGTATATGGGAAAATTTTTCTTTAATTTTAGCCCTGAGTAAATTCTCCAAAATTTATATTTATCAATTGTTGATTTTCTCAATCTAAATTCAAAAGGGAAGACTAAAGAAGAAAAAGAAATTTTATTTTTAGATTCTAAAAATCTACTAACAACAATTCTATAATCAATTATTCCATTACTCTCAGATGGCTGAATATTTGAAGTAAAAAAATTTCTTTCATATCCTAAACCAATTCCTAATGCATTTGTTGACTTATTATTTAGAGGAAAATCACGGATAAATCCAAATTGAAAGTTCCCTGAGAAACCATTCTGTTTAAAGTCATCTAAAGACTTTGTTTGAATAAAATAACTAGTACCAATATAGATTTGATCTTCCCTGTAAGATCCACTCTGACTGTTAGATTGTGAAAAACTAAACTCAAAAATGATTAGCAGACTAAGAAATAAAAAAAACTTTATTCTAATTAAAATTTTGAGTATAATCTCCAACTCTAGTTGTATAGTTTAGCTTAAGGGCGTTTACTTTACGAAGTTCTTGCTTAATATCGCTGATAATACCCATTTTTGTATCACTATCAACTTTTAACGCAGTTGTTAAAACATTTTGAAGTTCTTCTCGCTTAGCAGCTCTTTCTGCTAAAACAAATGCACCAACTTCCTCAACAGATCCAAATTTATCATTTAATTGAATCCTAGCTTGAGTTCCATAAGTATCAACATATCTACTAGACGGTTTACCTGCATAGATATATATAACCCTGTCTTTTTTATCTAGCTTTTGAACTTGATCAGCAGCGGGAAGAGTATTTTGAACCATGAGAGTACTATCTCTCATAACTGTTGCTACCATAAAAAAGAATAATAACATAAATACTATATCAGGCAGTGAAGCCGTGGATATTGCGGGTAGATCACCGCTTTTACCTTTTTTAAATTTTGCCATCTTTAATTTACTTTACTTGGTTCTGCCTCTGATAATTTCTGAGGATATAATTGTTTAACAATATCTAATTTTTCTTTTAAGCTAGCTTTATCATCAGAAGATGTTCTAGGATCACTATAAATTAAATCAGCTTCAACATATGTAATACCTAGGTTAGGATTCAATCTTGAAAATTCTCTATTTCTTAAAACATTATAAGCTGCAACTAACTCATTTTGAACAGCTATATATACTTTATATTCAGTCTCTCTATCATTTTTTAGAGATATAATAGCCTTTTCTGGATTATCAGAAGATCTAGGATTACGCTCACCTTGACAATAGTCACAAGCTTCTTCTCCTGACCCACCTCCATTGTCTAGAAAATCAACAGCAAGGTCTCTTAGATCTTTAATATCAGTTAGTGATTCTTCAACTAGAAGTTGGTTGTTTTTATTTACGACAACCGTAAAAATATTTTTTTCACGAATTATAGGGGGATCAATTTGATCTTCCATGGGAGGAAGTTTTCTATTTATACCACTATCGGTTTCAATAGTAGTAGTTACTAAAAAGAAAATCAATAGTAGAAAGGCAATATCAGCCATTGAACCAGCATTAACCTCGGGGGCTTTTCTTTTAGCCATAGTTTACTTTTTAAATATTTTTTTTGTTCCTGGAAAAACCATTAAAGCAATAGCTATGAACGATAAGATAAAGAACACTCTAATCCCTGTTCCTACTAATTTTGAGCCTAATGCAGAAAGAACCTTACCATCTCTCATTGGAGTTTCAACTCCACTTGAAAGAACAAAAGCAACAACTACAACAATAAGAAACAGACCAGCAGATTTCAGAGCATTCATCATTTTTGCTTTATCTTTAGCAATACTTCTTAGAGAAAAAGTTAAAGTAACTGCAACTGCAATAAATAATGTTATTTGACTAAGAAGTATTATTGGAGTAATTGTCCCATAGTTTCCAGACGCAGCAGCCATTTTTATACTATCGTCCCCACTTACAAAAACAATTGCCAAGAATATCAAACCTAGTACCCCAAGGGAGATACACCCTATTCTAGTTATTTTTTCAAGATTCATAATTTATTATTTTTTTTGAGCAGAAAGGATATCAATTAAGCTAATTGAGGCATCTTCCATATCATTAACTATTGAATCTATTTTTGCTACTATATAGTTGTAAAATACTTGTAAAATAATCGCAACAATAAGTCCAAAAACTGTTGTTAAAAGAGCTATTTTAATACCACCTGCTACAAGAGAAGGCTGCATGTCACCCGCAGCTTCTATCCTATCGAAAGCATTAATCATTCCTATAACTGTTCCCATGAAACCAAGCATTGGTGCTAATGCGATGAAAAGTGAGATCCATGAAACATTTTTCTCAAGCTGTCCCATTTGAACACCACCGTATGATATAACTGCTTTTTCAGCACTTTCAACTCCATCTTTTGCTCTATCAAGTCCTTGGTAAAATATTGACGCAACAGGTCCTTTAGTATTTCTACAAACTTCTTTTGCAGCTTCAACACCACCTGATTTAAGGGCAGATTCAACATCATCAGTAAGCTTATTTGAATTTGTAGTAGATAAATTAAGATAGATAATTCTTTCTATTGATATTGCTAATCCTAAAATTAAACATATAAGTACAATCCCCATAAAGCCAGGACCACCTTCAATAAAACGCTTCTTTAATTCTTGTGTGAAACCAGCAGATGCTTCAGAGCTTTCCATCATTGGTTCATCTTGTGAATCCTGTATAGTAACTGAACTATTAACAGTAGTCGCGGCATAAGTAAAGTTTGATGTAGTTGTACCAACGATTACAGAAAGGATAAAGGCAAATAATATTTTTTTCATTTTTATAATATTTTCAATAATTGTGAATCGAAAGATATAAAAATTATTATACGATTCAAATTTTTTTTATTGTGATAATAATGTTTTAATAATAACCTATAATTTTATTTAGATGGTTCATATTGTTCATATGGATACGAATCAGGAATAACATAGGGACCAGTAGAAATTTTCATGGGAAAATCAGAGTCATAATCTAAAATAAATTCAATCATAATTGCCTCATAACCATTTGATTTATTATCTAATTTTATATTGTAAATGTTGTCCCTATTTACATTTATTTTAGACTCTGTCCAAAGCTCTCCTTCTTGCCAAAGTCTAAAATCTCGTCCATCTTGGTTAAATGCCCTCCAAATTGAAACTGAATATTTACCATCATAATCTAGATAAACTTTCAAATTATCATCTATTAACTCCCAATTAAGTTTCGGTAAATCTATATTATTAACTATTCTATAAAAGAAACTAATTAGATCATCATTTAAATATCTTCCATTTAGAGAGTGATTTTTATTAGGTACATATCTTATCAATTTATTCTCAGGAAGTTCATCGTAATAAAACCTCCATGAATCAGTAGAAAAGAACTCATCAGACCCTGCATTAATTATATATTTGGGCATGGTAAATTCTTCTTTAAATGAATATGGCTCAATATAACTCATCAGCACTTTAAATTCATCTGTTCCCATCCAGTCCTGTATGTTATAATTAACATATTCCTGGACAGCAGGAGAGAACTCTCCATAACTCCTGTAGTGATTTTCAAATGAAGGAACTAAATTAAGCATATCAATAACCATTGGTGCAACCCCAACAACCCTATTGTCAACTGCAGCAGTTGTCCATGCTGTCCATCCTCTTTTAGATGCACCCGAAACTACAAAGTCACTTAATTTTTTATTATTTTGCACAACAATTTCTTGTGCTAAATCCATCGATCTAACTACAGCTCTTGTCATTGGCAATCTTGGTAACCATTCGATGTCCTTTTTCTTAGCACCTCTTTCTAAAAATTGACTCCAAGCATAAGCAATTAGATCATCTTCAACAAAATTTTCTTGGTCTGAAGCAAGAAAATTTATTGGTTGGACAGGAATATTATGAAGGTTTACAATTATAGATTTTGTTTTCAAAGCATAACCCACAGATATAGAATCAAGTCTAAAATATTTTTCATCTGTAACTCCACCATCAATAAACATTATTCCAGTTTCAGTAAGAGTTTCCTTTGGTATAACTATGTCAACAAAATGGGACCATTCAACAGTATCTACCTTTTTTTTATCTAACCATTCACCTGAGATCATCTTAATGTGAAACCCTGTCCATTCTTTTTCATAAATAATATCTTCAATCTCATAACTGAACTCATTCTTTGTAGATTCTATATAATCTTTCATAGAATCATAATTGTTATTAGATAAAAAAGCATAATTAAGTCCAAAGTATAATAAGACTAATGTTAAGGCTAAAAGAGTTTTTTTTAAAGACATAATATTATATAGAATTAATTTCTAATTAAAAATTACCACCTTATAACAGTGCTTCCCCAAGTAAACCCAGAACCAAATGCTGCTAAAACAATAATATCACCATCATTTATCTTTGAATCTTCCCAAGCTTCAGTTAGAGCAATTGGAATTGAACCTGCAGTAGTATTTCCATATTTTTGAATATTATTATAGACCTGATCGTCAGAAAGACCAAATTTATTTTGAACAAACTGGGATATTCTAAGATTAGCTTGGTGAGGTATCAACATATCTATTTGTCCAGGTGATAATCCATTTTTATCTAAGCCTTCCATTATTACTTCTGAAAATCTAACAATGGCATTTTTAAAAACTAATTGACCATTCATATATGGATAATAGGAAATATCATCAGGGTCATTATCCTTAATAATTTTATTTACCCACCTATTGGTATTTGGTCCAATTAGTGCTAAATCTTTTGCAAATTTTCCTTCAGAATGAAGATGAGAAGACAGTATACCTTTTGTTAAATCTTCCTCTCTCGATATAACTGCAGCTCCAGCGCCATCGCCAAATATTACAGTTACCGCTCTACCTCTTGTAGAAAAATCAAGCCCACCTGAGTGGTTTTCTGATCCAATTACTAAAATATTTTTATACATACCTGATTTTATAAACTGATCAGCCGTCGCAATAGAATATATAAAACCAGAACATTGATTTCTTATATCAATTGCTGGACAAGTTTTAATTTTCAGTTCTTCTTGAACAAGAACACCACCTCCAGGGAAATAATAGTCTGGACTCAATGTTGCAAAAATAATTAGGTCAATTTCATTCTTATCAATTCCAGCTCTTTCAATTGCTATTTTTGCAGCTTTAACCCCCATGACAGCAGTTGTATTACCATCACCTTTTTTTATATGTCTTCTTTCTTTAATTCCTGTTCTTTCTATTATCCATTCATTGGTTGTATCCATAATTTTTGAAAGATCATCATTGGTTACTACATTATCAGGGAGATATTTACCTAATCCAGCTATTTTTGAATTATACATTTTTTTGGTTTTTATTCAAGTTAAGAAAATTAATTAGTGATTTAAATCTTATTCTAAACGAATGTTACTTATGCCGATTTCAGTTCCTGCATTGGCTTTAACTAAAAAAGCAGAAGTAATATTAGACATATCTATTCCAAGATTTTCAAAATCTTTTAAGCTAATCATGTATTCTTTCCAATCGGTACTAACCTCTAATTCTATAGTGTTATCACATACGCTTTGGTTATCACACTGGCCAATTTTGATTGTTTCTGTTGATCCTGTAAAAGACTTTGCATAAAATGCAAGCTTCATAGCACCATTAGATTGTCTTGTCATATCATCAGGATCAATGGAAGAAATTCTAAAATAATCACCTTCACTTGAAGGTTGATATCGAGTCTCATCTCCTTGAGTCCAATTAATTCTTAATGCATCTTCTTGAGCTAAGTGATCAGTCTTACTGACTATAAGCCCTCCTACAGATGTTGGAAAACTTGCAATTTGTTTCTCAAGTTCTCCAGATATTAACAATAAGTCCCATGGAGGTACAGAGGCACCTTTGCTAAAATAAACACCTGTTGAAGAAATATCAAAATTTTCAAGTCCTGAATTTTCAGATAATAAAGAAAGCTGATCATTGCTTTCATATTTTAGACCATATCCGAGATCAAACAATGTCTCTTTTTTTTCTAATACTAATGCAGATGATGGCCATGCAAAAGATAATTTTCCTTTAAAGTCATAAGACTTATCAGTTTGAAAAAGTAAATCTGCAATACCACCACCTTCACTTCCGGGCAACCAAGCAGCAATAAATGAATCTGAATTATTAATTTCCGGATTAGTCCACATAGGACGACCAGATAAAAATACAGATACAACTGGTATATACATATTTTTAAATTTTAACAGCTTATTAGTATCAAACCCATTTGGTATGAAATCAAGATTTTCTCTATCTCCTTGGAATTCTGCATAAGGGTCTTCCCCATAAATTGCAATTACAATATCTGCTGACTGAGAAGTCTCACCGGTTTCTGAAAAGATTACTTCTCCTCCTGCTTTTTTTACTATTTCTTCTATACCACTTAAAATGGATTCTCCATTAGGAAATTCGTCGTTTGTATGATTATTCCCCTGCCATGAAAGAGTCCAACCACCGGTAGCTTTTGAAATACTAGCTGCACCATCACCTATAACTAATATCTTCTTTGAAGGATCAATTGGCAACACATTGTTGTTATTTTTAAGAAGAACCATAGACTCCCTTACAGCTTGTCTAGCAACTTTTCTGTGCTCTGGTAAACCTAAAAGACTTTCGTCACCTGAGTTAGCTCTAGAACTTGGTGGACCTTTCTGAAAAATTCCAGATGATAGTTTAACTCTCAAAATTCTTCTAACAGCATCATCCAATCTTTCAATTGAAATAGTTCCATCTTTAACATGTTGTAATGTGCTTTCATAAAGACCTTTCCAACTATCTGGAGCCATATACATATCTAACCCAGCATTGAGTGATTGAGGACAATCAGTATTTACACAACCTGGAACCTGACCATGACCATTCCAATCACCAACAACAAATCCGTTGAAACCCATTTTCTCCTTTAAGATATCTGTTAATATTTCTTTATCACCATGTAGCTTTCTTCCATTCCAACTTGAAAAGGATGCCATCACAGTTTGAACGCCAGCAGGTATTGAACTGTAATATCCTGCTGCATGAACATCACTTAGTTCTTTTTCACTTATTAAAGCATCACCCTGATCAACTCCATTTTCTGTAGCTCCATCTGCCAAAAAATGTTTTGCACTAGAAATTACTTTACCATTTCCCATAAAATATTCCGATCCAAATTCACCTTGTAAACCAATTACAATTCTATCTCCATAAGATTTTACAATCTCAGGATCTTCAGAAAAACCCTCATAACTTCTACCCCATCTAAGATCCTGAGGAACAGCCAATGTTGGAGCAAAAGTCCAATCATGTCCTGAGATGGTTAATTCATGAGCGGTGATTTGAGCAATTTTTTCAATTAGTTCAGGATTATTTGTCGCACCTAATCCAACATTGTGTGGAAAAATTATTGCACCCTTTAAATTTGCATGTCCGTGAACAGCATCAATTCCCCATATAATTGGAATGGCTATTTCAACCCCCTCTTTATCAATTGATGCATTATAATATTTATCAGCTAGTTCCAACCAGTCATTTGTTTCAGCATAATTTAAAGGACCAGGGGCAGAATTTCCACCACTTAATACAGATCCTAATCTATATTTTTTTACATCTCCGGGAGTTACTGAATCACTATCACCCTGAATTACTTGACCTACCTTTTGTTCTAAAGTAAGTTTAGGAAGTATCTCATCAATTTGAACCTCAATATCTGGATTTAGAGGAAGTGGTTCTAAAGAAGACCATACATTATTTTCATTAGAAGAATTACAACTTAAAATGAATGTAAAAAATTTAACAAGTACAACAAAATTTAGAAATAATTTAAATTTTACTTTAAGTATGTTGGTCATTTTCATATTGATTCTTTAGCATCTAAAGATAAAAAAAATTGCAGAGAGGAAGGGATTCGAACCCTCGATTCCATTTCTAGAATACACGCTTTCCAAGCGTGCGCCTTAAACCACTCGGCCACCTCTCTAATATAAACTTTTAATTTTCAAAAATTTCATTAGAATTTTGATGAGTTATTCTTGAAATTTCAGAAACATCTAAATTATATATTTCTGATAGTTTATTAGCTATTATAGACAAATAAGAACTTTCATTCCTCTTCCCCCTGTAAGGTACAGGAGCTAAATATGGAGAATCCGTTTCTAATACAATTTTATTTAGTGGAATTGAACTTAAAAATTCTGAAATTTTTCCATTTTTAAATGTTACTACTCCACCAATTCCAAGAAAGAAATTTAAATCAATTATTTTCTTTGCCTGATCTTCATTTCCAGTAAAACAATGAAAAATCCCTCTTAGTTTATCTGATTTATATTTTTTTAGAACTTCAAATATTTCGTCAAAAGACTCTCTAGAGTGAATCACTATTGGCAAATCATACTCAAGAGCCAGATTAATTTGCTCTTCAAACGCAATTATTTGTTGTTTAAAGTACTTGTTTTCATGAAATAAGTCTATGCCAATTTCTCCAATTGCTTTATACTTATGAGATTTAATTTGTTCTTTTACAAATTCAATCTCTAGTTCAAAGTTTTTATCAACATAGCACGGATGAAGACCAATCATACAAAAGACTCTATTTGGAAACTTACTTTTCAAATCATGCATGCTCTCATTATATTTTGAGCTTATTGATGGTAAATAAAATTTTTCAACTCCAACTGATATTGCTCTTTGGATTACATCATCAATATCGTCTTTAAAATGGTCTAAGTATAAATGGGTATGAGTATCAATCAAATCAACTAAGGCCTAAAGATTTTTCAACTTTTCCATCCATTAAAATATTTTCTGGATCTTCTACTCCCTCTTTAACGGCAATTAAAAAACCAACTGATTGATTGCCATCAATAATTCTATGATCATAGGATAAAGCTAGATACATCATTGGTCTTATTTCAACTTTTCCTTCAACTGCAATTGGTCTTTGAATAATATTATGCATTCCTAAAATACCTGATTGAGGAGGGTTAATAATTGGAGTAGAAAGCATTGAGCCAAAAACACCCCCATTTGAAATTGTAAAAGTACCACCAGTTAAATCATCAACTGTTATTGTCTTGTCTCTTACATTATCCGCAAGTCTTTTTATTTCTTGTTCAACAGCTGAAAAAGATAGATCATTAGCATTTCTTAAAACTGGAGTCATTAGTCCTTTAGGACCAGAGACTGCAATACTTATATCAGAATAGTTATAAGAAATTTTTTCATTACCATCGATCATTGAATTTACATCTGGATAAAGTTCAAGAGCTCTTGTAACAGATTTAGTAAAGAAACTCATGAAACCAAGACTTACTCCATGTTTTTGATTGAAGGCTTCTTTATACCTCTTTCTAAGATTAAATATATTGGATAAATCCGCTTCATTAAATGTAGTTAGCATTGCCGTTTCATTTTTAACAGATACTAGTCTCTCCGAAACTTTCCTTCTTAACATTGAAAGTTTTTCTCTGTTTTCACTCCTGCCTACATTATTTGAAGAACCCATTGCTGGAACAACTTTTAAGACATCATCTTTTGTTATTTTATCTCCTTTAGAATATATTTCATTAATATCAATACCTTTATTTGATGCTATATTTCTTGCAAGAGGGGTAATACTTATATCATCAATCTTATTTGCCTCAATATTTTTTTCCTCTTTAATATTTTGTTGATTAGACTCAGGATTTGATACAATGGCATTTGATGCTTGAGATGTATCAATTAAACAGACAATATCACCTACGGACATAGAATCACCCTCCTCAGCTTTTAAGGTTATTTTACCAGATGCTTCGGCTGGAAGATCTAGTGTTGCTTTATCCGAATCTATTTCTGCTATTGTTTGATCCTTATTGACAATATCTCCATCTTTTACAAGCCATTGAGATATTTCAACTTCTGTTATTGACTCACCAGGGGAAGGAATTTTCATTTCAAGGACCATCAGTAATCTTTAGCTGTTATTAGTTATCTAAATTAATCATAAAATTGAAACTATTTAAATATTCATTATCTTAATAAATAAAAAATTATGTCGAATAGAAGAGGATTTATTAAGTCAACATCAATTGCTTCATTAGGTCTAATTTCAATAAACCAAAGTCTATATCCTTTTAATGGATTTAGTTCAAGAAAAATTAAAATTAGTTTAATGCCCGGTACAGTTGGAATAAATGTAAATGCTAATGAACTTCTTGATTTGGCAATAAAAAATAATTTTAATTCAATATACCCTATGATAAATGACTTAAAAAAAATGAGTGCTTTGGAGTATATTGAGTATGAAAATAAAATGTCAAAAAATTCCATTTCATTTGATATTTCAATTCTGCCAGTTGATTTTTCTCAGTCTGAGACAATGTTTAATCAAGGATTAGAAGTATTGAAAGATTACTGCAAAATAATGAATAGGATAGGCTCCAAAGGTTTTTGTAGATGGATTATGCCAACTAATAATAATTTAACTTATTTAAAAAATTTTGAATTACATAAAAAGAGACTAAAAGAGTGTGCAAAAATAATAGGAGATAATGGAATGAAACTTGGATTAGAATTTGTAGGACCAAAAACATTAATGACAAGAGATCAGTTTTCATTTATTCGAACCATTACAGAACTGAGGGAATTAATTACTGATATTGATGAAAAAAATGTTGGATATCAACTTGATACTTTTCATTTGTACTGTGGAAATCATTCAATTGAAGATTTAAAATTTTTGAAAAAAGACGATATAGTCATGTGTCAAGTGAATGATGCTGTTGAAGGAAGATCTAGAGATGAACAATTAGATTTTGAGAGAGAATTGCCTGGCAAAACAGGATTAATTGATACAGCTCCATTTTTGAAATTTTTACAAAATATTGGATATGAAGGTACTGTAAGCGCAGAACCATTCAATAAGGAATTAAATAAAATGAATAATGAAGATGCAGCAAAAGCTACTTTTAATGCAATTAAAAACAGCTTTGAGAATGCCGGAATTTTTTAGGTTTGTTATTTAAATTTTAAATCAATTAAATTTTCATTAATCCATTCTTCATGAATATTGCTGTCATCAATAATTGTGAACCAAAGTTTATCTTTAGATTTCACATAGCTTTTTAGAGAAAGAAGAGAATCTCTCAAATCTTCTCTCTTTATATTCATAGAGTTTGGATGATAAATTAAGCCTGACTCATCCATCATCTCAGTGATAAACAAGGGGTCATTTTTTTGGAGCCTGCTTAATAAGTATATGCCAAGACCTATTATATTCCCATGAATAAATGGTCGCTTAAGTCTTTCTTCTAGTTCATAGAAAAGATAATGTTCTGAGCCCTCTTCAATTCGAAAATGATTAATTGGGAGACAAATAGTATTTAATGAAATATATGCTTCAACAATAGACCTTAATCCATTATCATTGTTATCTTTTATATTCCCAATATTATCATAAATGAAGTCAAGGATTTTTTTTCCATTATCAATTGCATGCTGACTAAATGGATACTCTGATTTACCTTTAGAATTTGCATATTGCCAGTCATATGATGCAGTATGTATAGAAAATAGGTCTCCAACTCCAGCAATATTAAGCTCCTTGGGTGCAGACCTCAATAAATCATAATCAATTATAAGAGGATTTGGTGAAGCCATTCCAAGATACTCTACATCATGATTAACCCTCACACCGGCTGCTGGAGTTGTAAAAGCGTCTACACTTAAAATTGTTGGAATTGACACTAACTTCTTATCTAATCTCCATGAGATATATTTAGCTACATCTATAGCCATTCCCCCTCCAATACCTAGAATTGTATCAAATTTGGGGAGTTCATTTATTTGATCCTCAATCCATTGTTTTTCAACAGAGGTCACATTAATAATTTTTTCTGGAGATTTACCGACGTCGTTTTTAATAATATTCCATGGAATTTCCATAGTAGAAACAATATATCTACCAAGTTCTTTTCCAATACCTTTGGATACTCCTCTACCTATTCTTAATTGATTGACATTTGTGTTTAGACTAAAGTATTGCATTTTTTATTTTGAAAATAATTAATCCTAAGATTATAAATATTAAGGTTGATACAGCTGGAACATATTCGGTATCAAATCCCTCTATAGATTGACCAGGAATAATTAAACACATCACAACAAATACACACCAAAGTAAAGTAAGAAACTTTAGGGTTTTAGAAGTTTTAATTCCACTTTTACTATCATGTTTAAGGTAAAATGACGAAAATATAATTCCACAATATCCAATATATCCTGCAATTGCAGAAACACTTGTTATTACCTCAATTTTGTTAAAGACAATAATAAAAATTGTTGCTAAAATTCCAATAAGTATTATTGAGTTTCCTGGAGATTTTTTTTTATCTATTGACTTGAGCCAAGTTGAATTTGGTAAAACAGAATCTCTCGACATTGAAAAAATTAACCTTGAGGCAGTGGCCATACAAGCAACACCACATGCAAAGATTGCTGCAATTACAAATAAAAGAATTACAGAATACAGTATTACCCCAAATTCATTAACAAGCAAATCTGTCAAAAAGTTTTCTGACCCATTTTTGTAAATATCTTTTTGAAGTAGAATAATAGAAAAAATTATTATGATAAACCCGAAAAAACCCGAAGTTAATAAAGAATTAATTATTGACTTAGGAACAATCTTAGTTGGGTTTTTTGTTTCTTCAGACATATCTGCAGCTGCTTCAAAGCCAGTTAGACACCAGGCTCCTAATAAAATTGATAAAGCAAAAGATTCAAAACCTATGTTTGAAAAATTAGCATTATTTGTCATATTCGAAATTGTAAAATCTTCCCATCCGTTTGTTACAAAAAAGCCAAGTATTAGAATCAAAAGAATTACTCCAATAATTTCTGTAATAACTCCAATATTATTTATGTAAGAAACCATTTTAATTCCATTTTTATGAATTAGGGTAATTAACCAAATGATAATTATTGATATGGTAATGTCGTTTACTTCTAGAGAGAACACTTGAGATAAAAAATCACTTAATACAATACCTAAAGTTTTACAGATTCCAGGAAATCCGGTTAAAAACTGCATTAATAACAGCCAACCTGTTGCAAAACCTAATTTTGAATTTACTAGTCTAGATGACCATTGATAGCCGTATCCAGAAATTGGAAATCTAACTGATAATTCAGCCATTATTAAGGCAACAAAAAATTGTCCAATAAAAACTATTAACCAAGATAATGATATCCATAGGCCAACCTCTGAGTATCCAAAATGAAAGTTTGCAAAAATTCCTGTTAAGATAGATATCAAAGAGAAAGATATAGCAAAAGATGAGAAACCTCTCATTGATCTATTTAGATCCTGCTTATAACCAAATTTTGCAAGAAATTTGGAATCCTTATCAACTTTAGACAGGGACATCGCTTAGTATTCCTTTGTATATTCCAGGGTCAGATCCTTCTATTATTTTAGCATTAAAGGTTTTCTCATAAAATATAGCAGGCCCAACACCGCCTATTATAGCATAGGCGTAACCAATTTCTTTCATGGAGCTTAAAGCTAAAAAAAGTAATGCTTTACCTAAACCTTTTTTTCTACTATTTTTTTTGACTCCCATAGGACCAAGAAAATTTAAATATGCTGCATCATATGTTGCAAAACCAAGAATTTGTTCATTATCAATTGCTATGTAAGTTGTTATTGGTTTTCTTGAGAAAGAAACATCTACCTCACTTTCCCATCCGTCTCCAAATTCTTTTTTTACCCATTTATTAACAATAGATTTTTCAGCTGCTAATGGCCGCCTAAACGAGATTGTTTTTGAAAGGTCTTCAAGTTCTTTACATTTTTTTGGAAGATCATAAAGTTTAACTAACATATCTTTCATAGCTATAATAAAAAATTAAGATAAAAATTATTTTCTAAAATTGTTTTTTGTTTTGTCAAAAACATATTCAATTACTTGATTATGTCTTCGCTGAAATCTAGCATAACTTCCTGATGCTGTTGATCCATAAAATCTTCTAGTTGCAGGCCTCATATTTTTAGCAATTGGATGATAGGTCTGAATATGGTTCCAAGCACCCATATTCCTTGGCTCTTCCTGAGCCCAAACAATATCTTTGGCATTTGAGAATTTTTTAATTTCTAAAATTATCAATTTAACTGGAAGAGGGAACAACTGCTCTATTCTAACAATTGCAACATTTTTTATGTTATTTTTCTTTCTGTAATCGACTAAATCAAAGTAAAATTTTCCACTACAGAAAACAAGAGAGACTGCCTTAGTTGAATCAATCTCAGAATCAGTAATTACTGGAATAAATTTAGACTTGGTTAAATCATCAATATTAGACACAACCTTTGGGTGACGTAGAAGACTTTTTGGAGTGAATAAAATTAAAGGCTTTCTAAATTTTGTCAACATTTGCCTTCTTAAAAGATGGAAAAGATTGGATGGAGTAGTACAATTTGCTGCATACATATTATCCTTTGCACATAATTGAAGGTAACGTTCCATTCTAGCAGAGGAATGCTCAGCTCCTTGTCCTTCATAACCATGGGGCAGATATAGAACTATTCCATTTTGTAACTTCCATTTATCTTCAGCAGAGGAAATATACTGATCAATAATAATCTGAGCACCATTTGAAAAATCTCCAAATTGGGCCTCCCATATTGTCAAGCAGTTTGGGCTAGCAAGTGCAAAACCGTAATCAAATCCCAAAACACCATATTCTGAGAGAGGAGAATTATATATACTGAATAACCCTTTATTTTTTGAATCAATATTATTTAATGGCAGATATTCTTCCTCTGAATCCTCTGATTTTAATACTGCGTGTCTATGAGAAAATGTTCCTCTTTCTACATCTTGTCCTGAAACTCTTACATTAAAACCCTGAGTTAATAATGTTCCATATGCAAGTAGCTCTGCCATTGCCCAATCAACTTTTCCATTTTCAAATATTAATTTTTCTCTTGAATCAAATAGCTTTATGATCTTTTTTAAAAATGATTTATTAGGTAATGAAGTTATTGACTTTGCTACATTAAGCACATCCTCCTTCGATGAGCTTGTCGAATAATCTTCAAGCATTTCATTTTCATCGACTCTCTTAAATCCATCCCAGACTTCTTGCATTAAGGGTGTAATTTTTGTTTTTTCTTTTTTCTTTGAATCTGTAAGCTCATCTTCAAGCTTTGAAAAATATTTTGATTCAATTTTAGAAACATGATCATTGTTTATTAGTCCCTGATCCATTAATTTTGAGGCATATATATCCCTTGGATTTGGATGACCTGATATAAATTTATATAATTTAGGTTGAGTAAATCTTGGCTCATCTCCTTCATTGTGGCCATATTTTCTATATCCTAAAAGATCAATAAAAACATCCCTATTAAACCTAACTCTGTATTCTAATGCAAAGGTTACTGCATGAATAACTGCTTCAACATCATCTGAATTTACATGTAGAACTGGAGATAGTGTTACTTTACCAACATCAGAACAATATGTACTTGACCTTGCATCAAGATAGTTTGTAGTAAAACCAACTTGGTTATTAACTATTAGGTGAATTGTGCCTCCAGTTGAGTAGCCTTTTAGTCTTGACATTTGAATTACCTCATAGACAACTCCTTGACCTGCAACAGCAGCATCACCGTGAACAATTATAGGTAAAACCTTATTGGTGTCATTATCAAAATCGTTCTCAAGCTTGGCTCTAGCTATTCCCTGTACAATTGGATCAACAGATTCAAGATGAGATGGATTTGGAGCAAGGTTCATGTTAATTTTTTTACCTGATGATGAAGTTCTCTCCGAAGTCCATCCAAGATGGTACTTTACATCTCCATCAAAGATATCTTCTTCATAATCCTTTCCTTCAAACTCACCAAAAATATCTCTACTTGACTTACCAAATATATTTGCAAGAGTACTCAATCTACCTCTATGAGACATTCCCATTATGAATTCTTCAACTCCCTTCTCAGCAGCAGAATTAATTAGAAAGTCTATTGCTGGGATTAATGCTTCTCCCCCTTCAAGAGAAAATCTTTTTTGTCCAACATATTTTTTTTGCAGAAAATTCTCAAATGTATAAGCCTTATTTAGGCTATCTAATATTAATAGTTTTTCACTTTTTGAAAAATTTGGTTGGTTACTATTAACATTTATAAAACTCTGTATCCATTTAACTTTTTCCGGGTCTCTTATGTACATATATTCTAATCCAATAGATTCACAATATATTTTTTTAAGATGATCAATTATATTACTCAATTTATCCGGTCCAATACCAACTACTTCACCCGCACTAAAAACCAAATCAAGATCAGTCTTATTTAATCCAAAATTTTCAATATCAAGTGTTGGAGAATACTTTCTTCTTTCTCTAACAGGATTAGTTATTGTAAAAAGATGCCCTCTTTGTCTGTAAGCATCAATCAAATTAACGACTTTAAACTCTTTACTTATATTTTCAGGAACCTCAAATTTCTTCTCTTCAAGAGTAATATTCGCACTCTCTAATCCAAAATCAAAGCCCTGAAAAAAAGCTTTCCAACTTGGCTCTAAGCTGTCAGGAGATTCCAAGTATTGGTCATACATTTCTGCAAAAAAACTTGTATGTGCTGAATTAAGAAATGAGAATTTATCCATTCAATGTCGTATAGTTAATAAAATTACAACTTGTTTTTTATGTTTCTTAATAATTTTTAGATTTTTGTATCATGTTTGCCTTAATTGATTGTAATAATTTTTATGCTTCTTGTGAAAGAGTTTTCCAACCTCATTTAAATGGTAAACCACTTGTAATCTTATCAAACAATGATGGCTGTGTTATAGCTAGAAGTAACGAGGCTAAATCACTTGGAATTCCTATGGGAGCTCCTGCATTTAAATACAAAGAAATTTTTCAGAAAAATAATGTCCAAATTTTTTCTTCCAATTTTACATTGTATGGGGACATGAGTAATCGGGTGATGTCCATTATAGCTAGACATGTACCAGATGTAGAAATATATAGCATTGATGAAGCATTTGTAAGGTTTAGTGGATTCTCCGAAGATGAAGCTAATAAAAAGTGTAAAGAGATAATAGAAACTGTCATTAAGTGGACAGGTATACCCGTCTCAATAGGTCTGGCGCCGACTAAATCACTCGCAAAAGTTGCTAATAGAATTGCTAAAAAAAACTCTCCTAAAACAAATGGATTTTATTCTATTAGCAGTAACAAAATACGATTGGAGGCTTTAAATAATATTCCTACTGGAGATATATGGGGAATTGGTTTTCAAAATGAAAAAAAATTATCAAGAATTAATGTCAAAAATGGGATGGACTTTATAAATCTTCCTGATAAATGGGTTAAAAAGAATATGAGTATCATAGGTCTTAAACTCAAAAAAGAACTTGAAGGTACTCCTACTCTAGATATAGAAGAAGGAAAAGTAGATAAAAAGTCTATCGCTACAACTAGAAGTTTTGAATCTGAAATTTCTACACTAGACGACTTAATTGAAAGGATTACTACATTTTCTGTGGTTGCGTCTAAAAAACTTAGAAGACAAAATAGTGAGTGTAATATGATTTGTGTCTTTATTCGTAGTAATCCCTTTAAGCAAGAGAGTGAAAGATATCATTTTAGTTTAACAGGTTCACTTCCCTTCTCAACAAGTTCAAGTATTGAAATAAGTAAATTTGCTGTAAATCTTTTAAAGAAGATTTATTCTAAAAATAGACTTTATAAAAAAGCAGGAATAATATTGATGGGATTATCTCCTCAGTCTAATCACCAATTTAGCTTATTTGATAAAGACCTTGAAAAACAAAAAAAACTAATGAAAAGTATTGATAATATTGATGATAAATATGGGCTCTATAAAGTAAGACTTGCAAGTCAGGATCAGAAAAGAATATGGAAAATGAAAAGACAAAAACTTTCAAGGAATTATACAACTGAAATTGATGAAGTATTAATTGTTAGGTAGGATATGAAAAACAATATCAAAATATTTAAACCAAATGAAGACGGCTCCTTAAATAATTTATTTGTTGAGGAGGGAATATCTGCAGGGTTTCCTTCACCAGCAGGTGACTTTGAGGAGTCCAGAATTAGTCTTGAAAAAGTTGTAGTTAAAAATAAGGAAGCTACATTTTATGCAAAAGTATCAGGTGAATCTATGAAGGACGCAGGTCTAGATGATGGGGATATTTTAGTAATAGATAGAAGTGAAGAATTAAAAAATAATAAAATTGCAGTATGCTATTTAAATGGAGAGTTTACTGTTAAGAGGATAAAGATTGAAAAAGATCACGTATATCTAATACCAGAAAATAAAAAATATGATCCGATTAAGGTTACTGAAGAGAATGAATTTATAGTTTGGGGTATTGTGACCTATGTAGTTAAAAAGATTTAAAGCCTTTCATAAATACCCGCAATTCCCTGACCACCACCAACACAAGCAGTTACCATTCCATACTTCTGATTTCTTCTTTTCATTTCATTTAATAACTGAATCGAAAGTTTTGCTCCAGTACAACCTAAAGGATGACCAAGAGCGATAGCACCACCATTAACATTGACTGTATCAGGGTCAAGACCACTTTCCTGAATTACAGCAAGTGCTTGAGCAGCAAAAGCTTCATTTAACTCAGTTTGTTCAATATCAGAAAGTTTTAATCCTGCCTGTTTTAATGCTTTTGGAATAGCCTCAACTGGACCAATCCCCATATATAAAGGATCTACTCCACCTGATGTACAAGTAACCATTCTTGCAATAGGTTCAACACCTAACTGCTTTACCATTTCTTCTGACATTACAAGAACAAATGCGGCACCATCTGACATTTGAGATGAACTACCTGCGGTAACGATACCACCAAGTTTAAACGCTGGTCTTAATTTTGATAAAGCCTCAATTGTTGTCTCTCTCCTAACTCCTTCATCCATATCTACAGTATGAGATTTCGAGACCTTCTTACCATCTTTTACAAATATTTCTTCTACAGTTACAGGGACAATTTGATCTTTAAAATATCCATTATCAATTGCATTAGCAGCTTTGATGTGAGACTCAGATGAAAATTTATCACTTGCTTCTCTTGAAATTTTATACTTTTCAGCAACAGCTTCTGCAGTGTGCCCCATACCTATGTGATAATTCATGTTTTCAAGATTTGCTTTATAACTTGGGGCTAATTTATATCCTGTCATAGGTATCAGACTCATACTCTCAATACCTCCAGCTATAAAGATATCTCCAAAACCTGCTCTGACCTTGCTAACAGCCATTGAAATAGCCTCTAAACCAGAAGCACAGTATCTATTTATTGTAACACCCGGAACTTCTTTTCCAAGAGATCTAGCAGAGATAAGTCTTGCTACTTGAAGACCTTGTTCTCCCTCAGGATTTGCACATCCAACAATTACATCATCAACTTTTGTTGTATCAAGTTCTGGAACTTGTGAAGTAAGATGTTTAATAACATCTACAGCTAAATCATCGGTTCTATAATTTTTAAAGCCACCTTTTTTTGCTTTACCTACCGCTGATCTATAACCAGCAACTATATATGCTTCCATAATTAATTTCTTAAAGGTTTTTTTGTCATCAGCATATGCTGAATTCTATCTAATGTTTTTTGATTTCCAAGCAGACTCATAAAATTTTCTCTTTCAAGGTCTAATAGGTATTCCTCACTTACATTCTGTGAGAAGGTTAAATCTCCTCCACACATGACATATGCTATTTTCCTAGAAACTTCAACATCATAATCTGACATATAATTTCCTAGTCTAAATTCATTTATTGCAGAGTAAAGAGTAGACAAACCTGATCTACCAAGTACTTCAATATCTTGTCTTGAAGATGGAGGAATATATCCTTTTTTTAAACTCAAGGTTTTTTCTTTTGCCATACTGATATTTCTCATTCTATTCATACAAACAAAATCTCTTTCCGGAAGAAGATAGTGATGATCATAAGCCTCAAATGCTGATGTTGAGACAGCACCCATTGCAATAGATTTAAAATGATCAATTAATGAAGGCATTTTTACATCACCAGAGTTAAATGAGTCAGAGGCTCTCATGGCCATTTCTTTTGTTCCTCCTCCACCTGGGATTAGACCAACACCTGCCTCTACAAGACCGATGTATGACTCAGATGCATGTATACCAGCATCACAATGGATTGAAACTTCAAGCCCTCCTCCCATTACAAATCCATGAGTTGCAGACACTACTGGAACATTACAAGTCCTCATTCGCATCAATATTTTTTGAAAGCCAACTAAGAATTCTTCTATAGCATCAAAATTCTTTTGCATAGCCATCATTCCCATATTCATTAGATTAGCACCAACTGAAAACTGCTTATCGTTATTTCCAATTACAATACCATTCCATCCATCCCTTTCTGCTATATCAATTGCCTCATTTATACCCTTAGCAATCCCTTCTCCAATTGAATTACCTTTTGTCTGAAACTCAATACACATTACTCCATCGCCGATATCATGAACAGTACACTCTGGGTTTTTAAAAATTTGTTTATTTTCTCTAAATGCATCAAGTATGTAGTGATTTTCCGAGCTAGGAACAATTATATACTTTTTCGTATTTATATCATAAAACTTTTTTCTCCCATCTTCAAAAATGTAGAATGAATTTGCTCCGGAGTCAACCATATCATTTATCCAACTTGGAACCTCTTCACCACAACTTTTTATCATTTCAGCAGCTTCTTGAATTCCAAGATTATCCCAAATTTCAAATGGTCCATAACTCCATGCATATCCAGTTCTAATTGCATCATCTATCTGATAGAAATCATCTGCAATTTCTGGAATACTCATGGCTGAATATGAGAGTAGACAAGAAAAATACTCTTTGTAGAACTTATTCACATTTGAGTCTCCCTCAACTAGATACTTGAGTCTTCTATCAAAAAGCTCAATAGATTTAGCTTCTTTTACTTCAGGAATATTTGGTTTAATTGACTTCCTGTATGTATTTGATTCTAGATCAAGTGCATTTATAACAGATCTACCATTCTCATCTTTTTCCTTTGTTTTCTCATAGTATCCCTTTCCAGATTTATTTCCAAAAAACTTATTTTCAATTAAAAAATTGAAGGATTTATTCTCTGGCTGATCTTTAAGTTTACTGTAGAAAGAGTCATCAGTTACATTGTTGACTAAAAAATTTGTTACATTATTACTTGTGTCTAGTCCAACTAGATCTTGCAACCTAAATGTTCCTGAGTTTGGAAGACCAATAACACTTCCAGTCATTAGATCTACTTCCTCAATTTTAAAATTATACTTATCAGTTAATTGAGAAGATTTAATTCCACACATTACACCAATTCTGTTACCAATGAATCCAGGAGTATCTTTACATAAAACTGTTTGTTTTCCAAGAATAACATCCCCAAATTCCATCAAGAAAGAAATTAAAGATGGGTCGGAATCAGTATGTGGAATTACCTCAAATAATCTTAAATATCTTGGAGGGTTAAAAAAGTGAGTTCCACAAAATTTAGATTTAAAATCATCTGATCTTCCTTCACATAAAAGTGATATTGGGATACTTGAGGTGTTAGAAGTTACAAAAGCATGATCAGATTTATATTTTTCAACTTTTTCAAAAACAGTTTTTTTAATTTCAAGATTTTCAACAATTACTTCAATTATCCAGTCTGCATCTTTAATCTTTTCAAAATCATCATCAAAATTACCAGTTATGACTCTGTCTGCATATTCTTTTTTATATAATGGGTTTGGCCTCGATTTTATTGCATTTTTTAATGACTCATCTGCAATAAAATTTTTGTTTTTTATAGACTTATCACTAGGTTGAATATCTAACATTAAAACGTCTATACCAACATTTGCAAGATGACATGCTATTCCGGAACCCATTACTCCTGATCCTAAAACTGCTGCTTTTTTTACTTTGTAGCTCATATTATATTATAATAAATGCTAATCTAAATAAAATTATTTTATTATTACCTTTACATGATTAACGAAAAAATTATGGATAAAGAAAATATACTTTCAAACTTTCAAGAAAAGGCTAAAAATGCTGCCCCTATAGGTGGAACTATTAAATTTGAAATTGATGGAAACTCAATTTGCATAGATGGCACAGGTTCAGAAAATAAAATTTTATTAGAGGACATGGAAGCTGATTGCACTATTACTATGGCAGGATCTTTAATGGAAGATCTTAAGAATGGTAAGGTGAATCCAATGATGGCTGTTATGAGTGGAAAACTCAAAATTAAAGGTGATCAAGGATTAGCAATGAAGCTGCAGGCTTTCATGTAATTTTAAAATCATTAATTTTTTGATTACATTGCAAGTGACTATTAAACCAGTGATCAATAAAATTAACATAAGGATTAATCGTGCTAGAGTTAAATATGCTATTATTCTAGCCAAGTCTTTATCTCCTGAGGATAGAACTACTTTAAACAAAA
>CABYCA010000008.1 GCA_902517365.1 uncultured Bacteroidota bacterium
AGAGTATCATGAATTTAAAGCTCAGAGCACTTGAACCATACGATTTGGATATAGTTTATGAAACAGAAAATGATGAATCTCTTTGGGTTTATTCTAATAATTCATCTCCTTTTTCAAAACATACTCTTAAAAAATTTATTCAAAATTCACATTTAGATATTATTGAACATAAACAATTAAGACTAGTAATAAGTGATGATAATAACGCTCTAGGTTTTATAGATCTTTTTGACTATGACTTTATAAACAGAAGAGTAGGGGTTGGGATTATTATATTTGAAAAATACCGGATGAAAGGCATAGCTTCAAAGTCTCTGGAGTTGATTGAGGATTATTTAATTAAGCATGTTCCAATCCATCAACTCTATGCAAATATTTCATCTAATAATAGTGAGAGTATATCTCTATTTGAAAAAAATTCATATAAGAAAGTTGGCTTAAAAAAAGATTGGATATATTATAATAACATGTTTTCTGATGAACTGCTTTATCAAAAAATTATAAAAAAATGAAGTATTTAAAAGTAATAATACCGCTGTCAATTCTTTCATTAGTATTAATCATTGACTATTATAACAAGTTTTACAAGCCAAATACTTCTTTCGAAGATGAAAGTATTTTTATATACGTAATTGAAGGTGATAGTTTAGCTTTTAGAGATTCAATTTCTAAATATATTAAATCAGAAAAAACATTTTTTAAAGCTGCTGAAAAGTTAGATTACCTAGGAAATGAAAAGACTGGAAGGTATAAAATATCGAAGGATATAGGGAATAATGATATTGTCAACTCATTGAAATTCAATAATACTCCTGTTAATGTGACTTTTAATAATCAGGAAAGAGTTGAGAACCTAGCAGGAAGAGTATCAAAGCAAATATATGAAGATAGTATTTCCTTGTTATTAGCATTTAGAGATCAAGAATTTCTTAAAAAGAATAATTTAAATGAAGAGAATGTTCTATCAATATTTATTCCAAACTCATACAACATCTATTGGAATACTTCCTCTGAGGATTTTAGAGATAAAATGTTGACTGAATACAATAAATTCTGGAACCAAGAAAGATCCAAAAAAGCAGAAGAATTAGGGCTTACTAAATTAGATGTTATTTCACTCGCTTCAATAGTTCAAATTGAAAGTAGAAAAGTTGACGAACGACCTAGGGTGGCAGGTTTATATGTAAATAGATTAAAAGATAATATGAGGCTTCAAGCTGATCCAACTGTTATATACACGATAAAAGAATACTACAATAATTTTGACACAATAATAAGAAGGGTTTTGTATAGAGATCTTAAATTAGATTCAAAATATAATACATACAAAATAAAAGGGCTTCCCCCAGGACCAATTACAATGCCTGATATATCAGCTATAGATGCAGTACTGAACTATGAAAGACATAAATATTTATTCATGGTAGCAAATCCCTCAAATAGAGGATATCATCTATTTGCAAGTGATCTAGCCGGACATAACAGGAATAAGAAAGCATATATTCGCTGGATAAATAGCAGAGGTATATACAGATAAATCTAATTAGACAATTTCTGATTTAGATCCTCAACATATTTTCTAAACTGCTTATCAGTAAAACTTAGATTATCTACTGTTTTACATGCATGGAGAACAGTTGCATGGTCTCTTCTTCCAATTTGTGAACCTATGCTAGCTAAAGATGCTTTTGTGAATTTTTTTGCAAAATACATTGCAATCTGTCTAGCCTGAACAATATGTCTTTTTCTTGTTTTAGATTGCAGTGTCAGTATATCCATTTGGAAGTAATCAGAAACAACTTTTTGAATGTAGTCAATTGACACCTCTCTTTTGTTGTTCTTAACGAACTTATTAATTACTTCTTTTGCTAATTCAACAGTAATTTCTGCTTTATTAAATGAAGACTGGGCAATTAAAGAAATAATGGCTCCCTCAAGTTCTCTCACATTAGAATTAATATTTTTTGCAACAAATTCAATAACATCGTCTTGAATCTCAACACCATCTCTATAAAGTTTATTTTTTAATATTGAAACTCTGGTTTCATAGTTTGGATTTTGTAATTCTGCAGAAAGCCCCCACTTAAATCTAGATAAAAGTCTTTGCTCAATATCTTGCATATCAATTGGAGCTTTATCAGAAGTTAAAATAACTTGCTTACCATTTTGATGAAGATGATTAAATATATGGAAGAATACATCTTGTGTTCCAGATTTTCCTGATAAAAATTGAACATCGTCAACAATCAAAACATCAATAACTTGATAAAAATGGATAAAATCATTTCTGGTATTTTTCTTAACTGAATCAACATATTGTTGAGTAAATTTTTCAGCAGAAATATATAGTACGGTTTTATCTGGATATTTCTGTTTAACATCTACTCCGATTGCATGAGCAAGATGTGTTTTGCCTAAACCTACACCACCATAAATTAACAATGGATTAAATGATGTTCCACCTGGTTTATTTGATACAGCAATACCTGCTGATCTAGCAAGTCTGTTTGAATCACCTTCTAAAAAGTTTTCAAAAGTGTAGTTTGGGTTAAGTTGTGATTCAATTTGTAAATTTCTAATTCCTGGTATTACGAAAGGATTTTTAAGTTCTGAAGCAAATGAACTAAATGGTGATTCAATTGACTGAGACTTTATAGAGCTAATGGATGAGCTTGGTATTTTTTCAGTAAATGGCATCTTATTACCAAAAGTATTCTCCATTTTGATAATGTAGACAAGTCTAGATTCAGACCCTAACTCTTTTGTAAGAGCTAAACGTAAGATTTTTACATAATGCTCTTCCAGCCACTCATAGAAAAATTTACTTGGAACCTGTATGCTTAAAATATCGTCAGTAAGTTTAACAGGAATAATAGGTTCAAACCATGTTTTGTATGCCTGAGGCTGTATATTATCCTTAATAAAGGATAAACAGTTGTTCCATACTACAGAGGGTGTTTGACTCATTTTTTTCTTGACTAGATATTAATTGAATATATTTATGAAATGATGTTTTAGGTTGATTACAAATATTAGTTAAAAAAAATCAAAAAAAAATAAAGATTGCTATTGATTATTAATTTTTTTTTATTTAAAATCACTCTAGATAAATTTGTAGGAAAAATTATTAATTCCTTCATAAATCAAAAATAATGAATTATACAACAGGTAAAATTAAAGTTAGATATCATGAAACTGATCAAATGGGCATAGTTCATCATAGTAATTATTTAAAATTTTTTGAATTTGCAAGAATTGAGTGGCTTGAAAAACTAAAAATGCCATATCAGGATATTGAAAGAAATAAAATTATACTTCCAGTAGTTAATTGCGAATTAAAGTTCCTAAAACCACTTGTTTTTGGAGATTCTTTTAAAGTTCAAGTTTATTGTTCCAAAAAACCTGCATCATCAATTGAATTTTCATATGAAATTTTTAATAGTTCAGGAGAAAAAACAACAGAAGGAAAGACATTACTTGCCTTTTTAAATTCTGACACGATGAAGCCTGTAAGATGTCCAAAAATTATAAGTGACCTATTTTAATTTGTTTACCTATTAATTTCATATAATATATCATCTCCAATATCATTCTTTGAAAATTTTGAAAAGTCTACATATGGGCTCTTAATCCCATCTTTAATTTTTTTATTTGATTTAAATACTCTAATTGAGTCCCATAAATCATTATTAAGAAAATGGTTTATTGTTTTTGTTCCACCTTCAATCAATACTGATTGAATTTTCATATTATAAAGAGACTCTATAATTAATTGAATATTCTCAAAACTTAAAGATTTTGTATAATCAGAGATAAGATTATTTTCTTTCTTAGAAAATATTATTGTTTTAGAAGTTTGTGATAAAACCCTTGAGTCAATTGGAATTCTAGAATTTGGATCTAACACAAACCTAATTGGATCCTTTCCATTGACAAATCTAGTAGTTAGTAATGGGTTATCATCAATTATAGTTTGTACTCCAACCAAAATTGAATGTTCTTCACTTCGCCATTTATGAGTTAATTTTTTTGACTTTTCTCCTGAAATCCAATTCACTTTTCTTGTTGACAGTCTAGATTTTAAAGGACTAATAAAACCATCTTTAGACTCAGCCCACTTTAAAATTATGTAAGGTCTTTTATGTTTGTGATATTTAAAAAATCTTTTATTGAGATCAGAACATTCTAGATCCATTACTCCAACAACTACATCACATCCACTTGACCTAAGTTTATCTATTCCACTCCCATCAACTAATTTGTTGGGGTCTCTAGACCCAATAACTATTCTTTTAATATTGTTATCTATTATTGCTTCTGTGCATGGTGGAGTATTACCATGATGATTACATGGTTCAAGATTTACATATAAAGTTGATTCTCTTAATAATTTTTTATTAACAACATTATTTATGGCATTTACCTCTGCATGGCTTTCTCCATATTTAGCATGATAACCTTCACCGATAATTTTATTATTATGGACTATTATAGAGCCAACTAATGGATTAGGATAAGTGTAACCTATACCTTTTAATGCAAGGTCTATGCATCTCTTCATGAATTTAGAATCATCCACTTAACTATGTAATAAAATTAGAATTGTAAATTTAAGTTAAAAAGCTTAACTATGTTTATTAGACCAATAAATGAATCTGATAACGAACCTTTAGCAATTATATTGAGGGAAGTTTTAATTGAGATGAATATACCTAAAATGGGTTCTGCATATGAGGATCCTGAGATTGATGATATGTATAACTCCTATAAATCAATTAGATCAAGATATTTTGTGGTTGAGGAAAATGATTTAATATTAGGTGGTGCAGGGATTAATCCTCTTAGGGATGGTGACCTTGATGTCTGTGAGCTTCAAAAAATGTATTTTCTTAAATCTTTAAGAGGAAGGGGGATTGGTGATAAGATGATTGACATTTGCTTAGATTTTGCAATTAAATCTAATTTTAAAAAATGCTATATAGAAACTATGCCAAATATGACTAATGCTCAAAGATTATATTTAAAGAAAGGATTCGAATACATAGATGAACCGCTGGGTAATACTGGTCATACAGCATGTCCTGTATGGATGATAAAAGCTTTAGTATGAATATTATTGAAATGAGAAGTATTTATCGAGATAAATTAGACCTTTCAATTGATGAATGTGATTTTATTTATAAAATTATTTTAAAAGAACTATGTAATATAAATCCTATTAAAATTGCTTTAGATCCTAATTTTAATTTATCCTCGGAATCAGAGCAGACTCTCCTTGAAAGCATGAATTTGATAATTGATGACTATCCCATTGACTACCTAATTAACAAAAAAAACTTTTATGGTAAAGACTTTTATGTAGATGAAAATGTCCTAATCCCTAGACCTGAAACAGAGGAACTTGTAGATTGGTTAATTAATGATAATATAGGTATAGATGATCAAAAAAAAGTAATTGATTTATGTTCAGGATCAGGTTGTGTAGGGATATCATTAGACATTAATAATAAATATTTGAATGTTACCTTGTCGGATGTATCAACTAATGCTTTAAAAGTCTGTGAGATTAATAAAAAAAACCTAAACTCAAATGTTAAAATAATTCAACTTGACCTCAATTTAATTTCAAGATTAGATAAAGAATATGATATAATTATTTCAAATCCTCCATATATATCTTTAGATGAATCAAATCAGATAGGAAAAAATGTTAAATATGAACCACAGATTGCCCTATTTGCTCCAAAACACAAACCTCTGCATTTTTATGAGAAAATTTTGGAATTTGCAACAACAAATCTTTCAAAAAATGGTGTAATTTATCTTGAAATTAATCCAAATTATATATCAGAATTTAATCAATTATTAACTAATTATACTATAAATCATATTAACTTTAAGGATGACTTTAGAGGTAAAAAAAGATTAGTAAAACTAACGTTTTAAGATGAATGAAATAAAATCTAGAATTTTAGAATTAAGAGAAATAATTAATGAGCATAATCATAATTATTATAATCTTGATAAAAACTTAATTAGTGATTTTGACTATGATAACTTACTAAATGAGTTAATTAACCTTGAGTCTAGATATCCCGAATATTTTGATGAAAACTCCCCTTCAAATAGAGTTGGTGGTGGATTATCAGATAAGTTTAACTCCGAATCTCATATTTATCAAATGTATTCTCTTGATAATACCTATTCCAATGAGGAATTAGAGTCTTGGTATGCAAGAGCTTCTAAAATACTGGATTCTAAAGATTTTGAATTTTGCTGTGAATTAAAATATGATGGGGCATCTATCAATTTATTATATGAAAATGGTAAGCTTATAAGAGCCTTAACTAGGGGTGATGGGACTCTAGGTGATAATATTACGAATAATATAAAAACTATTAGCTCAGTACCTTTAAAAGTTGATAGTTCATTTTCAAAAAAGTTTGAAATTAGAGGTGAGATAATAATACGAAATGATTCCTTTGACCAGCTTAACAGAAAGAGGGAAGAATTAGGAGAACCATTATTTAAAAACCCCAGGAATACTGCTTCAGGAAGCATAAAACTCCTTGATTCAAATGAGGTTGCTAGGAGACCTTTACAATGTTTCCTTTATTCTTTAGTATCAGATGAAGTTAAAATTAAAAGCCATTCAGAGCTTCTAAATATTGCAAGAGATATGGGATTTGATGTACCCAAATATGAAAAGGTTGTAAATGGGTTAAATGGCGTTAAAGACTACATTAATTATTGGGATAAAAAGAGGTCAACCTTACCATTTGAAATTGATGGAATTGTTATTAAAATAAATAATATAAATTTTCAGAAAAAATTAGGTTTTACATCTAAGTTTCCTAGGTGGGCTATTTCATATAAGTACAAAGCTGAAAATTTGGTAACAAAAGTTTATTCGATTTCTTTTAATATTGGAAGAACTGGAGCTATAACACCAGTTGCAAATTTAGAGCCAGTTTTAATTTCCGGATCAACAGTAAAAAGAGCCTCTTTACATAGCTTTGATCAAATGATGAAGCTAAGACTAAGAGTTAATGATAGTGTTTATGTAGAAAAGGGAGGGGAAATAATCCCTAAGATTACCGGAATAGATTATAATAATAGAGGATCTGAAGATGAAGAAATTAAATTTCCAACACATTGTCCTGAATGTGAAACTAAGTTAGTAAAGCTTGATTCTGAGGCTAACTTCTTTTGTCCAAATACCAAGAACTGTAGGCCACAAGTAATAGGCAGGATTCAACACTTTGTTTCAAGAAAAGCAATGAATATTGATGGATTAGGAGATGAAACTATCAAGCTTCTTTATCAAAAAGGGTATCTAAAAGACATATCAGACATTTTTGATCTTGATTATAATTTAATTTCTTTAATTGAAGGTCATGCTGATAAATCAGTTGAAAACTTGAAAATGGGTATTGAAAATTCTAAATCAAAACCATTTCAAAAGGTTTTATATGGTCTTGGAATTAGGTATGTAGGTGAATCTGCCTCAAAAAAAATATTAAAAAAAGTTAAATCAATTGATGAACTAATGAATATGAGTATAGAATCATTATCTAAGATTGATGAAATAGGAGAGAAAACTGCAGCGAGTATTATAGGATTTTTTCAAGATGAGGATAACAGGGATCAAATAACTAAACTTAAATCAGCAGGTCTTATTTTTATTAATAATAGTAAAACTGATATAAGTTCTTCTCTTTCAAATTTAACATTTGTAATCTCCGGTGTTTTTGAAATACATAGTAGAGAGGAGATCAAAAAACTCATAGAAATTAATGGTGGAAAAATAAGCTCATCTATAAGTTCAAAGACAAATTATTTAGTAGCTGGTAACAATTTAGGCCCTGCAAAATATGCTAAAGCAATCAATCTTGGAATTCCTATTATTAATGAACTGTCATTAATTGATCTAATTTCATAAACTTATATTAAATTTGCTGTAAGACTTGATATTAAATGTTTAGATTATACCTATTTATATTTGTTTCTCTTTTGATTGTCTCATGTAATGATTATCAAAAATTACTAAACAGTTCAGAAAATGAAATTGATAAGTATACTGCTGCAGAAGAGTACTATGAAAACGGAGAATTTAGAAGAGCTAATGCCTTGATTGAGCAAATTATTCCTAGTTACAGAGGTAAACCTCAAGGCGAAAGACTTGTTTTCTTTTTTGCCAATTCGTATTTTGAAACAAGGTCATATTACTCTTCAGCAATTCAATTTGAAAATTTTATTAAATCATATCCAAATAGTCAAAGAATTCAAGAGGCTTATTTTATGGAAGCAAAATCTTACTTTATGCTTTCCCCTGTTTACACACTGGATCAAGAGGATACATATACTGGTGTGGATAAACTCCAAGTATTCATAAATAGGTTTCCAAATAGCGAATATGTAGTTGAAGCTCTGGAACTAATGGAACAATTACAAAACAAACTTGAAAAAAAAGAATTTGAAGTTTCAAAGCAGTATTACACAATTAGAGATTATAGCTCAGCTTTAAAATCTCTCGATAATTTTATTGCAGATAATCCAGGAACAATTTATAGAGAGGAAGCTCTTTATTACAGGTGGTTATCACAATATGAAATAGCCGTAAATTCAATTGAATCTAGAATTAATGAAAGAGTAACAGAGCTTGAAAGATCACTAGAAAATTTTTTAAGATATTATCCAGATACTATCTTTATTAATGATTTGTCTGAAAAAATTAACAACGCAAAACAACTTTTATAAATAATCTTATGAATAAATACAGAAACACTAACGCAGCAAATTCAACAAAGACATATAATAAGCATGCAATCGAAGACCCTACAAATAATATTTATGAGGCTATTTCTATAATTGCTAAGAGATCAAGTCAAATTAATTCTGAAATAAAAAAAGAGCTTCATGACAAACTTGATGAGTTTGCCACACACAACGAAAGTCTTGAAGAAATATTTGAAAATAAAGAGCAAATTGAAGTCTCTAGATTTTATGAGAAACTTCCTAAACCATATGCAATTGCTGTTCAGGAATGGTTAGATAATAAAATTTACTTCAGAGACACAGAATCTGAAACTGAGCAATAATCATTCAAGGTATGAGTGTTTTAGCTCAAAAAAATATTCTAATAGGAGTTTCGGGTGGTATAGCTGCCTATAAAATTCCTTTATTGATAAGACAGCTAGTTAACCTAAATTCAATTGTAAAAGTTGTTATGACCCCTTCATCAAAAGAATTTGTTACACCTTTAACTCTATCTACAGTTTCAAAAAATGATGTTTTCTCTGAATTTACAACTGAAAAAAACAATAATCCAACTTGGAATAACCATGTTGAACTAGCAGAATGGGCTGATATTTTTATTATAGCGCCTGCAACATCTAACACAATATCCTCTATGTCTAGCGCTCGTTGTGACAACTTGCTGCTAGCATGCTATTTATCCTCTACATGTCCTGTTTTTGTTGCTCCTGCAATGGACCTTGAAATGTATAAAAACATTCTCAATCAAAAAAATATTAAAAAATTAGTATCGAATAATACTGACGTATTACCAGTAGGTTCAGGTTCTCTAGCTAGTGGATTGGAAGGAGAAGGTAGGATGCTTGAACCAGACGAGATAATTGATTATGTTGAAAATAAATTTAAAAAGACTCTACCATTAAATTCTTTAAATTTTTTAATAACAGCTGGACCTACTCATGAAAAAATAGATCCAGTCAGGTATATTGGAAATAGCTCTTCAGGTAAAATGGGGTATTCACTGGCGAAAATCGCAAGTGAACTTGGAGCAAATGTGAGACTTATATTAGGTCCAACTAATCTTTCTATGGATCTATCCAATATTGAATCTATAAGAGTTCAAGATTCTGATGAAATGTATGCCCAGACAATAAATCATTTTAAAGAATCCGATATCGTAATTTTTTCAGCTGCTATTTCAGATTTCAAGCCTAAAAAAATGAAAAATAGTAAAATAAAGAAAGAGTCTGGGTTAGACTCAATAGACCTTAAGCCAACACTTGATATTCTTAAGGAGCTAGGGAAAATTAAAACAACTCAATTTCTAGTTGGTTTTGCTTTAGAGACAGATAATGTTATTGAAAATGCAAAAAGTAAATTAAAATCTAAGAACCTTGATGCTATAGTAGTTAATAAAATTGGAGATTTTAACCCGATTTCAAGTGACTATAATCAGATTGATTTTATAAATTCGAACTTAGAGATAACATCCTTTGAGAAAAAATTAAAGACTGATGTTTCAAATGATATTATATATCAAATTATAGAGAATGTTAACAAAACTAAAAATTAATAATTACGCATTAATTGATTCTTTAGAAATTTCTTTTAACAAAGGAATGACTTCAATTACAGGAGAGACAGGTGCTGGGAAATCTATTATCTTAGGTGGATTATCAATGGTTTTAGGCTCTAGAGTTGATAATTCTAAAATTATAAATAAAGAAAAAAAATGCTTTGTTGAAGCATCATTTGATTTAACTGATATATACTTAAAGGATTATTTTGTAAAAAATGATTTAGACTACGACGAAATAACTTTAATTAGAAGAGAAGTTAATCAAAATGGAAAATCTAGAGCTTTTATTAACGATACTCCAGTAAAACTTGATCAATTATCTGAACTTACAAATAGACTTATTGATGTTCATTCTCAATTTAATAATCTGAGTATACTTGACTCGAATTTTATTTTTTTGATTTTAGACTCATTATCGAAAAATCAACAAACCATTAAAGAATATTCAGATAATTTTATATCACTTAAAGCATTGGAGAAAGAACTTAATGATAAGATATTATTAAGGGATAAATTAAATTCTGATTTAGACTACAATAAATTCTTAAATGATGAATTCAATGATCTTGAAATCAATAACATTAATCTAGAAGAACTTAATGATAATATTAAAGAGGCTGATGATTTAGATCAAATTAAAGATGTACTATCAATTACAATTGGTCACCTAAACTCTGAGGATGTCGGAGTTTTGTATATTCTTCAAGATATTTCAAGAAACCTAAATAAACTATCAAACTCTTCAGAGAGAATTAATTTGCTCTGCAAAGGGATCCAAACACTAATTGAGGACTTAAATGTAATTTCAAGTGATACAGAATCAATATTATCTGACATTGATAATAATAAAGAAAACATTGATGATTTAAGGAGTATACAAGATAAGATTTACTCATTACAAAATAAGCATAGGGTTAATACAATTGAAGATTTATTAATAATTAAAAATGATATTGAGTCAAAGATATTGTCACAAAATGATATAGACGATGATATAATTAAGATTGAAGAATCAATTAAAAATCTTATGTTGAATCTTAAAGCTGATGCATTTAAAATTCATAATAAAAGAAGATCTGTAATACCTGATTTTGAAAAATTAATGAATAAGAATTTAATTGAATTGGGAATGGAAAAATCTGATATAAAAATTGAACTATCAGAAACAGAAACAATCCAAAAAAATGGTGTAAGTATTGGTAAATTTCTTTTTAAATCTAATAAAGGAAGTGTCTATAGTGAGTTGAAGGATATTGCCTCAGGTGGAGAAATTTCAAGAATAATGCTGTCTATAAAGTCTATTCTATCTAAATACACGAAGCTGACTTCAATAATTTTTGATGAAATAGATACTGGAATTTCAGGTTCAGTCTCTTCAAAAGTTGGTGAACTGATGAAATATATGGCAAAAAATATGCAAGTAATAGTTATAACACATACTGCTCAAGTAGCATCTAAGGGTGATTTCCATTTCAAAGTTTTTAAAAGAGAGAATAATGATAAAATTATCACTGATATTAAATTACTATCTGACAAAGATAGAGTTAACGAAATCGCCGAAATGTTATCAGGTGATAAGTCTAACAAGTCAGCAAATGAGCTTGCTAATGAATTATTGAATTAAACTATATTTACATCATGGGAAATAATATTTTAAAAGGTAAAAAAGGAATTATTTTTGGTGCTCTTGATAATAGCTCTATTGCATGGAAAACTGCAGAACATGTCTATGAGGAAGGTGGCAAATTTATTTTGACAAATGCACCGGTTTCTATAAGAATGGGGAGTATAAATGATTTAGCAAAAAAAACAAATTCAGAAATTATACCAGCAGATGCTACTAATTTAGAAGATATTGAAAACTTAATTAACGAAGCTAAAAATAAATTTGGTGGTAAATTAGACTTTGTATTACACTCAATAGGAATGTCTGTTAATGTCAGAAAAGGTAAGCATTACACAGATTTAAATTATGAATGGTTGAAAAAGGGTTGGGATGTTTCTGCTGTATCTTTTCATAAATTAATGCAATCTCTATTTAAATTGGATGCAATGAATCAATGGGGAAGTATTGTTGCATTAACATACATTGCTGCTCAAAGAACATTTCCAAATTATAATGATATGGCTGACAATAAGGCATATTTAGAATCTATTGCAAGAAGCTTTGGATATTTCTTTGGTAAGGAAAAGAATGTTCGGGTTAATACCATATCTCAGTCACCAACTATAACTACAGCTGGCAAGGGTGTTAAAGGGCTTGACGACTTTATTAATTATGCTGATTTAACATCACCACTGGGTAATGCAACTGCTGAAGATTGTGCTGATTTAACTGTTTCTTTATTTTCAGATTATACCAAAAGAGTTACTCTTCAAAATATTTTTAATGATGGAGGTTTCTCAAGTGTTGGCGTAAGCCAGGAGATTATTGATAAATTAAACTTAAAATGAAAATTGTTGGATTAACTGGAGGTATTGGTTCTGGTAAATCTACTGTTCTAAATGAATTTAAAGATCTTGGAATAAAGACATATAGCGCTGACATAGCAGCAAAGAAGCTTATTAACTCAGATATAGGATTAATAGATTCAATAAAAAAAGTTTTTGGTAATAATATTTACAAGAAAAATAAATTAGATACTAATCAGTTATCTAAAATTGTTTTTCAGGATTCAAATAAATTAAAAGTGCTTAATTCGATTATCCATCCTGCAGTTTCAAACGATTTTGATTCTTTTATCAAAGCAAATGATGAAATATATATTGTTAAAGAGGTTGCAATTATTTTTGAGACAAAATCTGAAGATGCTTACGATAAGATTATTTTAGTAAGAGCGCCATTGGAAGAGAGAATTAAAAGGGTATTATTAAGAGATGATACCTCAAGAGATAATATAATTAAAAGGGTTAATAATCAGGTAGATGAGCCTTCAATAATTAATAAATGTGATTATATAATTGACAATCATAATATGTCAGACTTAAAAGATAAAGTCAGTCAAATTCATATAGACTTGATTAGATATACATAATACATTAACATTTCGTTAAGAAATTTTAATTTTAAAATTGAGAATTTTATATAAATGAATAGAAGATTTTATACTTCATTGGTTTTATTGATGTCCTTTTCTTTGATTGGGATTATTCTAATGCAGGGCTATTGGATATATTCATCTTGGCAAAACAAAGAAGAGGAATTTTCACTTGCAGTAAATAGAACTCTTCGAGAGGTTGTTGACGAGATTCAAAGCAGAGAGCTTAATGACTACGTATATACATATCAAATGCTTATTGATTCAATCGGTACACCCGATGAGTCTAATTTTACAGATGTGTTTCTTTTCTTAGATGAAGACCAGTCTTCAAATCTTTCAACATTTTTTGCATATGGAATTCTTGAGGAGGATTACAATATAAACCTTCCAAATAATTTATCAAAGAGATTCGGAAATGACGAACTTAGAGATTATAAGGCAGTTAAAACAACTATTGTAAATAAAAATATTTTTGATAGAAGAGAGAATAGACTAAATTCATCAATATCTAAACTAAAAAGTGTTGAGGATATAGATATATTTAAATTTGAAAAGTATAAATCTGCTTTTCAAGAATATGCCTCTTCTCTTCCAATTCACAAGAGAACCACTTCTAGAGAAATTCAAGCTTTATTAAACCAAGGTTTTAATGATAGAAATATTATTACATCATATGAGTTTGGAATTTATAGTAACGAACTATCAACAAAAGTTAAATCAAATAACTATTTGGAAGAACAATCAGGCCCAAGATATTCTATTCCATTTCTTTATGATAGCTCAAGCCCTATTAAATATGATTTAGTAGTTTCTTTTCCAGATAAACAAGAATATGTTTTATCTGGTATTATTGGTGTGGCAACTCTTTCTTTTATGCTTACTCTAGTTATTATAGTGATCTCAACAAGCGCATTCTATCAAATAATTAAACAAAAAAAGTTATCTGAAATTAAAAGTGATTTTATTAATAATATATCCCATGAATTTAAGACACCGATTGCCACTATTAATTTAGCACTAGATGCTATGTCAAGTTCAAAAGATAATTTGAATGATAAAATTAATTCCTACTTGGGTATGATTAGAGAAGAAAATTCAAGGATGCTCTCACAAGTTGAAAATATTTTAACCATATCTCAACTTGAAAAAAGCTCAAATCCTTTCGAAATGGAGGAAACAGATATACATGAGGTTATTGAAGATGCAATTGAACATGTAAAATTGATAATTGATAGTCGAAATGGGTCTATTGAGATCTCCTTAGATGCAGTCAACAGTATAATAAGTGGAAATAGTAATCATTTAGAGAACATAATTATTAATATACTTGATAATGCAGTAAAGTATTCCAAAGATAATCCCAAAATAATTATTTCATCACATAATTTGGATGGAAATATTAATATTTGTATTGAAGATAATGGTATAGGGATGGATAAAAATATTCAAAAACTAATCTTTGAAAAATTTTATAGAGAGCAGAATGGAAATATCCATGACACAAAGGGTCATGGACTAGGGCTTTCATATGTCAAAAAAATAATTGATTTCCATAATGGTAAAATATCTTTGGAAAGTAAAAAAGGAGTAGGAACTAAATTTTATTTAACATTAGAAAATATTTAATATGAAATCGAATAAGAGTATACTATTAGTTGAAGATGATCCAAATTTTGGTAGAATACTAAAGGATTATTTAACAATAAATAATTATGAAGTTACTCTAGCAGTAAATGGTATAGAAGGATTTGAAAAATTTAATAGATCTGAATTTGATCTATGTATATTAGACATAATGATGCCTTTTAAAGATGGATTAACTCTTGCTAGGGAGATTAGAGAGATAAATGAAATTATACCGCTAATATTCTTAACTGCCAAGAACTTAAAAGATGATGTGCTCAAAGGGTATAAAATTGGTGCAGATGATTATTTAACTAAACCATTTGACTCTGAAATTCTCCTAGCAAAAATAAAGTCAATCCTAAATAGAAAACCTAATGTTAATATTGAGGAAAAAGATGTCTTTGAATTTGAGTTTGGAGAATTTAGTTTTAATTCAAAGCTTAGAATACTTACTCACAAATTGGGTGAATCTTATAAATTATCTCCCAAAGAGAATCAATTACTTAAGATGCTTGTTTTAAATTTTGATGATCTTTTACCAAGAGATATTGCATTAAACAAAATATGGAGAGACGCAAACTACTTTACTTCAAGAAGTATGGACGTATATATTGCGAAGCTAAGAAAATATTTAGATAAAGATATATCTCTCAAAATTATTAATGTACACGGTGAAGGATTTAGACTTATGAAAGAATAATTTTATTTATTTTAGATAAGAATTTATATCATTTAATAAATTAATCACAGCTTTTGGGTCTTCTAAATAAAATCTAGCTTGGGTATTTTTAATTCCAACCTTAATAGTTGTAGAATTTTCATTTAGGTTCTTAAACATATTCTCATCAGTTACATCATCACCAATACAAACTATATGATCGTATTTCTTGTTTTTTGTTAATTCATTTACTGCTGATCCTTTGTCAAATTTTCTACTAGTAACTTCAATAGCTTTGTCAAGGTTTAAAATTTGAAATTGATCAGTTAATAAGCTATTTAAAACTGTTTCAATCTCTACAACTCTTTCTAAGGCTAACTCTGGATCAGTTTTTCTAAAGTGCCAAACCAGACCACTCTCTTTTTTTTCTGTAAAAGTTCCCGGTGTTCTATCAGAGAAAGATTGAAGGATTCCATGTATTTCATCTAAAAAAACTTTATCAATATTCCCAAGGTTTATCCAATTTTTATTTTTTTTCTTGAAGAAGTGACCATGTTCTGCAATAATACTAATATTAAGTTTTCCAAGATTATCCTCTAAGAATATTTTATCCCTTCCACTTACAATTGCTAAATCCATACCTTTAATACTAGATAAGTTATTCAAAATATCTATTAAATTTTCGTCAGGAAGCGCTAACTCTGGTTTATCCTTAAAGTTGACCAGAGTTCCATCATAATCAAGTATTATTAACTTATTGTTTGATAGCTTAAGCTTTTCAAATAATTTATCTTTTTCTAATAAATTGAAATAATTAGTGACTGAATTCTGATTAGACTTTGCTCTAGAAATTAAATTTTTCATAAAATCATTTGCCCAATAATTAACAGTATATCTACTTAACCTTTTTTGCATGCTTCTATTTCGCTCAATTTGTTCTTTCTTAGGCATATTAATTGCGCGTAAAATCATATCAGACATTTTATTTAGATCAAAAGGATTTACTGTTATCGACTCATATAATTCTTTTGAAGCCCCTGCCATTTCACTTAAAATTAGAACCCCATCTCCATTAACCCTTGTTGCAACAAACTCTTTAGCTACAAGATTCATTCCATCCCTAACTGGAGTTATCATGGCTATGTCTGAAATAGTATAGAGATCAATTAATTCATCAAAACTCATAGATCGGTAATAATACCATATTGGTGTCCAATTTACTGAAGCAAATTTACCATTAACTCTACCAACTATTTCATCAGTTTGTTTCTTAAGCTTTATGTAATCATTAACATCAGATCTTGACGGGACAGTAAGCATTATAAGCCTGACTTTACCTCTGTATTCTGGATTATTTGTAAGAAAAATCTCGAATGCCTTAATTCTGTTAATAACTCCTTTTGTATAATCGAGTCTATCAATAGATAAGATTAATTTACTGTCAGATGAAGTTTTCTTATGATCCTTTAGTTGAAGTCTAAGGTTAGACATCTCAGACTTTTTTTGTTCATTTTTTTTTCTAGCAGCATCATTATATTTTGCATAGTCAATTCCCATAGGAAAAGTATCAACTAAAACCTCTCTTGAACCAACATTAATTTTATTAAAAATGACATCATGCCTTAAAATTCTTTTTACGGAGCTTAAAAAATGCCTGACATAATCATAAGTATGAAAACCTATAAGATCAGAGCCAAGAATACCCTCTAAAAGCTTTTCTCTCCATGGAAAAATTCTAAAAATTTCAAAAGAAGGAAAAGGTATATGAAGAAAGAATCCAACAGTTAAGTCTGGTCTTTTAGTCTTAATCATTCTTGGACAGAGCAATAATTGATAATCATGAACCCAAACTATATCATCTTTTTTTGCATACTTAACTACGCTATCAGCAAATTTCTTATTAACATTGACATAAGACTTCCAATGAGATTTGTTAAATATAGAAAACTCTATAAAGTAATGAAATAGTGGCCAAAGAGCCTCGTTACTTGTTCCATAATAGAAATCGTTTATTTCTTTTTTTCTCAGAAATACAGGAATATAATTTTTTTTTTGTAATAATTTTTCAGCTTTAGTTAAATTATTGCCTAAAGATTTTCTATCAATTCCTGGCCATCCTATCCATAAAAAATTATTTTTTTTATGAATTGATTTCATACCAGTAGCTAATCCTCCGCTAGTTGAAGAAAATTCAAAAGATTTATCTAAATTAGATATCTTGATAGGTAATCTATTTGAAACAATTATTGTCCTACTCAAATTATTAAATTAAACTCTAAAATATGGAAATAAGAGATTCTTATGGATATAGAGACAACCTTAATTATGGAATAATAGGAAATTGTCAATCATCAGCGTTAATTTATAAGGATTCTTCAATAGATTGGTGTTGTTTACCAAGATTTGATTCTCCAACGATTTTTGCAAAAATTATTGATAATAGTATAGGTGGTTTTTTTAAGATTGAAACAGTAGGAAACTATAACGTAAGTCAAGAATATTTGAAAAATACATGTATTTTGAAGACGAGCTTTAATAATGGTTTTGATGAGTTTGATATCATAGATTACATGCCAAGGTATCAAAGTAAAAAAAAGAACTATTACTCTCCACCAGAAATTACTAGAATAATTAAGCATATTAGAGGCAATCCTAAAATAAAAATAATTTATAATCCAAGACTAGATTACTCTATTGGTGAGACAAAGTCATATGTTAAGAGTAATTTTATAGTTAGTATTTCTGAAAATGAAAATTATGAAACACTTTATCTATATTCAAATGCTAATTTAAATTCAATTATGAATAATGATGTTATTGAATTGGAGTCAGATCTATTTTTTAAAATTTCCTATTATGAAAAGTTAATCTATCCCAAATTTAAAGAAATATTATTAGAGTTTAATAAAACAAAAGAATACTGGACCAATTGGATAAAAAAAACTCCAAATTTTAAAAAGTATAATAATGAAATATCAAGGAGCGCACTGACCTTAAAGTTGCTTACATACCAAAAAACTGGAGCAGTTCTCGCTGCTGCTACAACTTCATTACCTGAGACAATAGGTGAGGAAAGAAACTGGGATTATCGATTTTGTTGGATAAGAGATGCTTCCATGGTAATTAAGGTAGTTGCAAAATTAGGACATAAAAATATTGTAAAGAACTTTATAAAATTTATAATTAATATTATTCCTGACAAAAATGAAAAACTTCAGATAATGTATGGAATCAATGGTGAAAAAATACTTGAAGAAAAGACTCTTGATCACTTCTCAGGTTATTTAGATTCATCGCCAGTTAGAATTGGAAATGCTGCATATAGTCAAAAACAAAATGATATTTATGGGATCCTTATGGATGCTATTCATTACCAAATTGAAAAATTTCCTTCTGAAAATGATGAATACGAGGAGTTGTGGTCAATTGTTAAATCAATAGTGTGGATAGTAAAAAATAACTGGAAACTTCCCGATAAGGGAATTTGGGAATTTAGAAATGAAGATAAACATTTCACCTTTTCTAAATTATTAAGTTGGGTTGCTATTGACAGAGCTATTAAGATCTCAACTATAATTAACAAATCCTCAAATATTAAGAAATGGAAATTTATAAGAAAAGAAATCTACAATGACATATTAAAGAATGGATGGAATGAAAAACTGGGTGCTTTTACGCAATCATATGGTTCAGATAGTCTAGATGCTTCATTACTTCTTATGGAATCATTTGACTTTATAAAGCCTAGAAATTTAAAATATGTTAAGACAGTTAAAGCAATTGAAAAAGATTTAATGAATGATGGGCTTTTGTTCAGATATAAAAATAAAGATGATTTTGGTTTCCCTTCCTCATCTTTTACTGTTTGTTCATTCTGGTATATAAATAGCTTATACAAAATAGGTGAGAAGGAGAAATCAAAAAATTATTTTGAGAAGATATTAAAATACAGTAATCATCTTGGTCTATATAGTGAGGATCTGGATTTTAAATCAAAAAGATTATTAGGTAATTTCCCTCAAGCATATTCACATCTTGCCTTGATAGATTGCGCACTTAATTTTAATTCAGAATAATCTATTTCCTAGGATGAAATTTTTTAAGAACTTCGTCCAAGTGATTTGTATCTAGATGGGTGTATATCTCAGTAGTTGTTATGCTTTCATGTCCAAGTATAAGTTGAATAGTTCTAAGATCAGCTCCATTTTTTAACAGATGAGTTGCAAAAGAATGTCTTAATGTATGTGGGCTTATTTTCTTATCTAGAGAAATCTTTTTATAGCTATCACTTATAATTTTAAATATCATGGACCTTGTTAACCCTCTTCCATATCTATTTAAAAATAATATGTCTGAGAATTTAGAGTCTATGATATTTTTATTTCTAATTTTTAAGTATTCTCTTATTTCATTTGATGCTATATTACCTAGAGGAACAAACCTTTCTTTATTACCCTTTCCCATAATTTTTATAATGTTTTCTTTAAAAAAAATATTTGATAATTTCAAGTTGACAAGTTCACTTACCCTTATTCCTGTTCCATAAAGGACCTCAATTATTGTTCTATTTCTTTGACCAAAATTATCTTTTAAATTAAATGACTCGATTAATTTTGTAATTTCTCTTTCAGTTAATACTTCTGGAAGTTTTTTCTCAAGTTTAGGTGATTCAATATCTGATATAGGAGATTTTTGAATATGACCCTCAAAAATAAGATAGTTAAAATAGCTTTTTAAAGCCGAAATACTTCTTGCTTGACTCCTAGATCTTTTATTTGACAAATTGTTATATAGATAATCTTTTAGAGTATCAGATTTACAATTAATTGGTGTTTCTAAAATGTGATTAGATTCAATATAGTTTTTAAATAAATTTAGATCATACTCATAACTTTCAATTGAGTTAATACTAAGGCCTCTTTCTAATTTTAGATAGTTTTTAAAATTCTCAAAGCTAGAGCCCCAATCCATTTTTATTTTTTAATTAGTCTTTAAGCATTACCTTTATAATATATGAAAATAACAATAATTAATGGTCCAAACCTTAATCTTCTAGGAACAAGAGAGACTGATATCTATGGCAGTCAAAATTTTGAGTCATATTTAGATTCACTTAAGTCTATATTTAAAGAGGTGCAAATTGATTATTTTCAGTCAAATGTTGAAGGTGAAATAATTAATTTTATTCAAAAGTCTAAAAATTCTAATGGCATTATATTAAATGCTGCTGCATATACTCATACATCAGTTGGAATTGCAGATGCAGTTAAGTCTATTGACTGTAAAGTTATTGAAGTTCATATTTCAAATACTTTTTCAAGAGAGGAATTTAGACACAATTCATACCTCTCACCAGTTGTAGATGGAATAATAATTGGTTTTGGACTGAGTAGTTATAAATTAGCTATTGATAGTATAATTAAAGATGAATAACTTCATCATAAGCGGCTGCAACTGCTTCCATTAAAGCTTCACTCATTGTTGGGTGAGGGTGAACTGCATTAAGTATCTCCTTTCCTGTAGTCTCAAGCTTTCTTCCCAGAACTGCTTCAGCTATCATATCAGTTACTCCAGCACCAATCATATGGCACCCAAGCCACTCACCATATTTTTCATCAAAAATTACTTTTACAAATCCATCAGAATGGCCAGAGGCTTGAGCTTTTCCAGATGCAGAAAAAGGAAACCTACCTACCTTTATATTATAACCCATCTCTAATGCTTTTTCTTCAGTTAAACCAACAGACGCTACTTCAGGTGAACAATAAGTACAGCCTGGAATATTATCGTAATTAATGGGTTCTACATCGTGATTAGCAATTTTCTCTACGCAAAGTATTCCCTCTGCAGAGGCAACATGTGCTAAAGCCTGTCCAGAAGTAATGTCGCCAATCGCATAATATCCTGGAATGTTAGTATTGTAAAATTCGTCAACAATTATTTTATCTTTATCAACAGCAATTCCAACATCTTCTAGGCCAATATTTTCAATATTACTTTTGTAGCCTACAGCTGAAAGCACAATATCAGCGTCATGTTCGGATATTTGACCATCAGATTTAACTTGAACCTTAACTCCCTTACCTTTTATATCAGACGATATAACTTCTGAGTTGGTTAAAATATTAATTCCTGATTTTTTAAAAGTTTTGTTTAATTGATTAGATATATCTTTATCTTCAACGGGTAAAATTCTATCCATATATTCTATGATTTGTACTTCAGTTCCCATTGAGTTGAAGAAATAGGCAAACTCAATTCCAATTGCGCCTGATCCAACAATAATCATTTTTTTAGGTTGTTTTTTTAATGTCATCGCTTCCCTGTAACCTATAATTTTTTTACCATCTTGAGGAATGGAATCGATAACTCTTGATCTGCCGCCGGTTGCAATTATAATATTATCAGCTTCAAAATCTTCTTCAGCTCCATCGATTTCTACTGAGACAACTTTGTTTGGTTTAAGTTTACCATAGCCATTTATAACTTCAATTTTATTTTTTTTCATTAAAAAATTAACACCTTTACTCATACCTCCAGCGACATCTCTACTCCTTTTGACTACGGCATCAAAGTCTTTATCAAAGTCTTTAATTTTCAAACCATATGTATCAGCTTTCTTAATGTACTCAAAGACTTGAGCAGATTTTAGTAGTGCTTTCGTAGGTATACATCCCCAATTTAAACAAACCCCACCTAAACTCTCCTTCTCAACTATGGCAGTTTTCAATCCTAATTGAGAAGCTCTGATAGCTGTTACATATCCTCCAGGACCACTACCTAGTACAATTAAGTCAAATTTTTTACTCATTTTTATTGTTTATAAAATTAATGCTTGCAGAATTCACACAATATCTCATGCCCGTTGAAGTAGGACCATCATTAAATACATGCCCCTGATGACCACCACAGTTAGAGCATATAATTTCAGTTCTAATCATACCTAAGCTAGTATCTTTTTTGTAGGTTATAGCACCTGGCAATGAGCTCTCAAAGCTCGGCCAACCACAATCTGACATAAATTTATTATTGCTTTTGAAAAGTGCCTGACCACAACCTCTACAAGAATATACGCCTTCTTCAAAATGCATATTGTAAATACCTGTATGTGGTCTTTCCGTTCCCTTGTTTCTTAGAATATCATATTCCTCTGGAGATAATTCTTCTCTCCATTCTTTGTCTGTTTTACTCACTTTATAAGTTATTTTTGGTTCCTCAAATTTTGTATTAGTTTGACAATTTAGCACAGAAAAACTAAAAATCATAAAACTAAATAAGTGTATTTTGTTGTACATCTAATTTTTAAACAAATATATATATCTTTTGATTTATTTGCTTAATTTGGGAATCATTTAAATTTATGTCTAATAAAAAAACCGATCATCCAAAAGGAAGTAAAAAACTAATTGGTGCATGGGCTTTATATGATTGGGCAAATTCAGTATACTCCTTAGTTATTTCATCTGCGATATTTCCAATTTATTATTCACAGTATGTTTTTTCTCAAACTAACTCAGTAGAAATATTAAATTTTGATATTAATAAAGACACATTGATAAGCTCTGTATCTGCTTTATCTTTTTTATTAATTGCACTTTTATCTCCTTTATTAAGTGGAATTGCTGACTTTATTGGGAACAAAAAAATATTTATGAAATTTTTTGTTTACATGGGTTCTCTCTCATGTATTGGTTTATACTGGTTTGAACTTGAAACAATTGAGATTAGTTTACTGTTTTACACACTTGGCCTAATTGGATTCTGGGGAAGCTTGGTCTACTATAATTCATATCTAACAGATATTACCTATCCGAATCAAACCAATAAGGTAAGTGCTAAAGGTTATACAATGGGTTATATTGGTAGTGTGATACTTTTGTTAATTAATCTCATAATGATTAATTTCTTCGAAACTTTTGGATTTGACTCAGAAATAGCTGCAATGAAATCTTCATTTGCAATAGTTGGAATATGGTGGCTTGCATTTAGCCAATACTCATTCTATCATTTGCCAAGTGGGAATAAAGGTGTTAAAATTCCAAAAAATATTATATGGAATGGCTTTAAAGAATTAAAAAGCGTCTATAAATTTATTAGGACTAGTAAAAGATTTACTAGATTCTTGCTAGCATTTTTTATCTTTTCTTTTTCATTACAGACAGTACTATATATAGCATCATATTTTGGTGTAAGTGAGATTGAATGGTCTAGTTCATCCGAACAGACATCAGGTCTTATTATAAGCATTTTACTCATTCAAGTTGTAGCAATTGGGGGAGCATACATATTTACCAAAATGGCACAGAAATATGGTAATATTTTAGTCTTAACCTTTGCAATATTTCTTTGGGGAGCAGTTTGCCTTTATGCATATTTTATAAAGTCACCAATTCAATTTTATATGATTGCTGGTCTTGTTGGTCTGCTTATGGGAGGAACTCAGCCTGTTGCTAGAGCTACTTACTCATTATTTATACCTGATACAAAGGATACCACATCTTTTTTTAGTTTTTATGATGTTACAGAAAAAATTGGAATTGTTTTTGGTATGATATTTTATGCTATTGCAGCCCAAATTACAGGTACAGTTAGATTTTCTGTAATAATTTTCATGTTCTTCTTTTTCTTAGGAGCGATTCTTCTAACTAGAGTTCCAAAAATTGACAGAAATAAATTGGCATAGCCTTTGTCCTTATTTAAATGCTAATTATGTTGTAAAAATAAATTCTAATTATTATTATAATATTATGACAAAATGGCTTAAAAAGAATTAAATGAGTTTAATATTCAATAATATAGACAAAATGTCATTTGATAATTTAGGTGAGGAATCTGAATTTATTCCATTAATGACATCCGAAGATGAAGAGGCTCTAGAAAAAGAAAATTTACCAGAGGTTTTACCAATACTTCCCTTAAGTAATACAGTCTTGTTCCCAGGTGTTGTAATTCCAATAAATGCTGGAAGAGACAAGTCAATTAAACTTATTAATGATTCTAATAAATCAAATAAATTAATTGGTGTAGTAGCTCAAAAAGATATTAAAATTGAAAATCCATCAA